>CAKSVQ010000095.1 GCA_934504065.1 uncultured Dysosmobacter sp.
GCGGCAAAGCCGTCCATCTCCACCAGAAGCTGGTTGAGCGTCTGCTCCCGCTCATCGTGGCCGCCGCCAAGACCCGTGCCCCGCTGGCGGCCCACCGCGTCGATCTCGTCGATGAACACAATGGTGGGCGAGGTCTTTTTCGCCTGTTCGAAAAGGTCCCGGACGCGGCTGGCGCCCACGCCTACGTACAGCTCCACAAAGTCTGAGCCGGAGATGGAGAGGAATCCCACTCCGGCCTCCCCGGCCACAGCCTTAGCCAGCAGCGTTTTGCCCGTGCCCGGAGGGCCCACCAGCAGCACGCCCTTGGGGATGCGGGCGCCCAGCGAGATAAAGCGCTTGGGGTCCCGCAGGAATTCCACGATCTCCTGTAGCTCTTCCTTTTCCTCGTCGGCTCCGGCCACATCGTCAAAGGTGACCTTTTTGTCCTTCTCGCTCAGCTCCCGGGTGCGGGCCGCGCCAAAGCGGGCCATGCGGTCGCCCCCGGCGCCGCCCTGTGCCCGGGCGATGAAAAAATACCACATCAGGCCCATCACCACCGCCGTCAGCACCCACGGCAGCAGCAGCTCCAGCCAGTTGGTGCCCGCCGGGGCCGGATAGTCATAATCCTTGATGACGCCCCGGGCATCCTGCTCCTCCACCAGCTGGTGGAAATCCTGATAGAACACATCGAAATCATATACCCGGTAGCGGATGGTCTTGCTGCCGTCCACCTCCCGGTAAAGGCTCAGCTCCAGCGTGTGCTGGTCGGCAAAGTGGAACGATTCCACATTTTCCTGCTCGAACTGCTGACGCAGCTCGGCATAGGAAATTCTCCCATCCTGACTGTTCAGCTGCCAGATCCAGCTGATGCAGAGGAAAATGATCAGCGCCAAAAAGACAAAGCTGAAATTGGAAGTGCGGTTTTGTTTTGTCAAATCAGACCCTCCTTTGGGGGAAGAAAAATTTCACGCGGGCTCACTTCCCGGCGTAGACCTCCGGCTTGAGTACGCCGATATAGGGCACGTTGCGGTACTGCTGGCAGTAATCCAGCCCATAGCCCAGCACGAACTCATCCGGCACCACAAAGCCCGCAAGGTCGGCGGAAATGGCCTTTTCCCGGCGGGAGGGCTTATCCAGCAGCGTGACGATGGTGATGGAGGCCGCCCCCTTGGTCAAAAGATAGTCCTTCAAAAACGCCAGCGTGTTGCCGGAATCCAGAATGTCCTCCACAATGATGATGTCCCGCCCGGTGATGTCGTGCTGGATGTCGTGAACAATGTGCACCCGCCCGGAGGACACCGTGGCGTTTTCATAGGAGCTGACGGCGATGAACTCCACATCGCTTTTGATCTGGCAGGCCCGCACCAGATCGGCCATGAACACGAACGAGCCCTTCAGCACGCCCAGAAACATGGGGTTCCTGCCCTGAAACTTCTCGTACAGCTCGTCGCCCATCTCCGCGATCCGCGCCTTCAGCTGCTCCTCGGACACCAGCACCTTCAGGATGTCCTGTTCCATCTCACTTCTCATAATCGTTCTCCTCTGCCTTCTGATAGAATTTTACAAACACCGCCGCGTCCTGTTCCTGCGGTGTGAAATCCATGGAAACGCCGAATACCGGGTCGGCGGCGTGGACGCCGTTGACCCGCAGCACCGGCAGCGCGTCCCGCTCCGCCGGAGTGATCCCCCGGTCGGCGCAAAGGCGCTTGAAGCTCCGCGCCCCCCGGCTGCCGGGAAGGCGCAATCGGTCGTCGCTGCGCCAGTGGGTCACCCGCAGTTCCGCTGCGGGTCCCGCCGCCACGGCCAGGGCCCCCGACGCGGCAGCAGCCGTCACGCGCCAGCGCCCAAAGTCCACCGTGCCGCCGCGCATCAGCGCCGCGTCCGCCGCCGGAGAGCTGCCGCGCCGCAGAATAAGTGTTTTTCCCGTCCGCTGCGCCAAAACACCGTAGGGCAGCGACCGCTGTCCCGTGACGCGCTCCGGCGCGCACAGCGCCAGCACGGCGCGCACATGGGCAGCGCCAAGGTCTTTGCGGTGCCCGCCCGTTTTTTCCAGCAGGCGCAGTACCGCCCGCTCCGCCGCCGCTTCCGGCGCGGAGCGCAGCACCTGGCAGGGAATGACCCAGCCGTCCGGCAGGGCTTCGGCCTGCCGCACCAGCGCGGCGGCCATAGTCTCCACCGCCTCGCTTTCCCGGCGGAGAATTTCCCCCATGCGGCCGATATTTTCCGCGTACCGGGGATTGATCTGCCGCAGCACCGGGGTCACGGCGCTGCGCAGCGCGTTCCGTGCCGCCGCGCCGGGGTCTGAATTGGTGGAATCCTCCACATGGGGCAGTCCGCGCAGCGCGGCATAGTCGGCAAGGGCCGCCCTTGGAATGCGCAGAAACGGGCGGTAGATCCTCCCCCGCACCGCCGGAATGCCCGCAAGCCCCTGCGGCCCGGTCCCCCGGATCAGGTTCAGCAGCACCGTTTCGGCGTTGTCATCGGCATGGTGGGCGGTAAACACCGCGTCAAAGCCGCCCTCTGCCGCTGTTTTCTCTAAAAATGCGTACCGCAGCCGCCGGGCGGCCTCCTCCAGAGAAAGGCCCTGCTCCGCGGCCAGCGCCCGGGTGTCGCCCCAGCCGCTCAGGCAGGGAATACCCCGCTCCGCGCACCAGCTTTGCACAAACTCCTCGTCCCGGTCAGCCTCCGCCCCCCGCAGCCCGTGGTGAAAATGGGCCGCAGCCACGGTAAAGCCCGCCGCGCGGGACATATAGTCCACAAGGCACATGGAATCCAACCCGCCGGACACGGCGCACAGCACCCGTCCGCCTCCGGGGAACCATCGGCGCAGGAACACTGCGGCCTCGGGCAGGTCAGTCCTCGTCATAGCGGTTATCCAGCGTGGAGAACTGGGTGTACTCCGGCATCCAGCGCAGCTCCACCTTTCCGGTCTCGCCGTGGCGGTTCTTGGCCACGATGCACTCGGCGATGTTGTGCTTCTCCGAGTCTTCATTATAATAGTCGTCCCGGTACAAAAAGAGAACAATATCCGCATCCTGCTCAATGGCGCCGGATTCGCGCAGGTCGGAGAGCATGGGCCGCTTATCGTCCCGCTTTTCGTTGGCACGGGAGAGCTGGCTCAGGCAGATCACCGGAACGTTCAGCTCCTTGGCCATGATCTTGAGCATACGGGACATATCGGAGACCACCTGCTGGCGGCTCTCGCCCCCGCCGCTCTTTCCTCCGGCTGAGGTCATCAGCTGCAAATAGTCGATGACCACCAGCCCCAGCTTGTCGATCCGGCGGCACTTGGCGTTCATGTCCGCCACCGTCAGCATGGGGTTATCGTCAATACGGATGTCCAGCTTATTCAGCACCGTGGAGGCGGCGGCGATCTTTTCCCAATCCGTCTCCCGCAGGGCCCCGGTCTTCAGCCGATTGTTCTCCACCAGCGCTTCGGAGGAAAGCAGGCGGGTGACCAGCTGCTCCCGGGACATTTCCAGCGAAAATACCGCCACCGTCATCTCCTGCGCCTTGGCCACGTTCAGCGCGATGTTCAGCGCGAACGAGGTCTTGCCCATGCCGGGACGGGCGGCCAGCAGAATAAGGTCGGACTTGTTCAGTCCCGTGATCTTGCGGTCCACGGCGGAAAGGCCCGTGGAAAGGCCGGGCAGATGGTTCTCGCTCTCGCTCATCTCGCTCAGGCGGTCCAGCACGTCCGGCAGCACCTGCCGCAGCGGCACCATGTCCTGCGCGCCCTGCCCCCGGCGGATGGCGTACACCTTCTGCTCGGCGGCCTCCAGAATTTCGCCCGCTTCGCCCACGCCCTCCTGCACCATGGCAGTGATCTCCGACGCGGCCTGCGCCACGCCCCGCAGCAGCGCCTTGTCCCGGACGATGGCCGCATACTCCATGACGTTGGCGCTGGTGGGCGTGATCTCCATGAGCTGGGCAAGATAGGACCGGGTGGTCTGGTCGTCATACGTCCCAGCCTTCTGCATCTCCTCGCAGACGGTGATGCCGTCGATAGGCTTGGCGTAGGTGAACATGGAATAGATCGTCTCAAAGATCTCCCGGTTCTGCCGCAGGTAAAAATCCGAGGGACGGAGCTTGTCCATCACGTCCTTTACGCAGTCGGGGTCGATGAGCATGGAGCCGAGAACGGCCTGCTCCCCCTCCAGCGAATGGGGCATCTGCCGCAGCAGCAGATCTTCCGTTGCCATAGGGCCTCTCCTCCGTCAGGTCAAAATTTCGCGTTTACTTTTCTTCGTAGACGGAGACATAGACCGTCGCCGTTACCTCAAAGCCCAGCTTGGCCTTGATCTGATAGCTGCCGAATGCCTTGATGGGCTCATCCAGCACCAGCTTCTGCTTGGGTACGTCCACGCCGAACTGGGCCTTCAGGCCCTCGCTGATCTCCTTGCCCGTCACGGCGCCGAAAAGTCGGCCGCCGTTGCCGCCCTTGGCGGTGAGCTTGACCTGGCATTCCTTCAGCTTTTCGGCGGTGGCCTCAGCCTCGGCCTTCAGCCGGGCCTCTTCGGCCTTGCGGGCCTTCTCCTTCAGGTTCATGGTGTTGATGGCGTCCGCCGTGGCGGGCACCGCCAGCTTCCGGGGCAGAAGGAAGTTGCGGCCGTAGCCCTCGGAAACCTCCACCATCTGGCCCTTTTTGCCCTGACCCTTCACGTCCTGCTGTAAAATCACTTTCATGGCTTCTTCTCCTTTATGATCTGGTTGTTATTTTTCAAAATACGCATCGATGGCGTCCGTCAGCTTCTCCCGCACGGTCTGCACATCAGTATTTTCCACGCGGCCGCCTGCGGTGGTGGAATTTCCTCCGCCGCCCAGCGCCTCCAAAATCACCTGCACGTTGATCTCGCCCAGCGACCGGGCGCTCATCAGCACATCCGCGCCGTTGCTGTATACCACGAACGACGCCTGTACCCCCTTGAGGGTCAACAGCTCATCTGCCGCCTGCGCTGCCGCCACGCGGTCCACGCCGTCCTGCGGGATCACCGCCAGCGCAATGTCGTCCCGGTACATCTCCGCCCGGCGGATGATGTCATAGCGGGAGATCATGTCGCTCAAATCGTTCTGGAACAGACGCTGCACATCCGCCGTGTCCGCTCCGGCCCGGCGCAGGAATGCCGCCGCTTCAAAGGTGCGGCCTCCGGTGCGCTGGGTGAAGTGCTTGGTGTCCAGCACGATGCCCGCCAGCAGCGCCTCCGCTTCGGCGCGCAGCAGGTCGGCGGGCTCCACCATGTATTGCAGCAGCTCCGTCACCAGCTCCGCCGCCGAGGAGGCGTAGGGCTCGTGGAAGCTGAACGCCGCGTTTTCAATATAGCTGGCGGCACGGCGGTGGTGGTCGATGACGGCCACGCGGTTGCAGCTTTCCAGCAGCTCATGGCTTTCCACCATGTCGGGGCGGTTGGTGTCCACCACTACCAAAAGCGCACCGGGGCGCATCTGCAAAAAGGCCTCGGATGGCGAGAGGAACACGCCCACGTATTCCTCCACCGCCTGCAGCCGCTTCACCACGGCTCCGGCGGCGTTGTGCTCCAGGTCGATCACGATCTGGGCCCGCCTGCCCAGCTTCCGGGCGGCGCAGCACACGCCTGCGGCGGCGCCCACGGCGTCCATATCCGCAAAGCTGTGGCCCATCACATAGATCTCCGACGCGTCCCGCATCAACTCGCCCAATGCGTTGGCCATGACCCGGGATTTGACCTTGGTGCGCTTTTCCGCGCTCTTGGCCCGTCCGCCGTAGAACTCAAAGTCCACCCGGTTGCGCACCACGGCCTGATCGCCGCCACGGCTCAGGGCCATTTCCACCGAGAGGTTGGCGTTTTTATAAAGCTCCGGGATGCCGTCCACATCCTTGCCCATGCCGATGGAGAGGGTGGGGTGCACCCCGTCGCCCACGCTGATGTCCCGGATGGTATCCAGCACGGAGAACTTTTCCTCCACAAAGTGGGCGTAATACTGCTCTTCAAAGAGGAACAGATACCGATCGCGCTCGGTTTTCAGCAGCAGTCCGTCGCCTGCGGCGGCCCATGTGTTCAGCTTTTCGTCGATCTGGGCCAGCACCGCGCTGCGCTGGGCGTCGGGGCAGGCCTTCATCAGATCCTCATAGTTATCCACCATCATAATGGCCAGCACGGGCCGGGTAGCGGTGTATACCTCCTTGAGCTGGTCGGCCTCGGTGGTGTCCACCCAGTAGGTGGTGGCCACCAGACTCTGCTCTCCACCCCGTCCCTTGGCCCGGACAAGGCTGCCGTACACGCGGAACTGGCGGCCGTTCATCACCACCCGCTCCGGGCACTCCTGCCTGCCCTCCAGCAACCACTGCGCCGGAAAGTCCGGCACGGCGTCCTCTACTTTCATTTCAAAAAGATGCTCCCGCACCCCGGCCAGCTGCAAAAAGTTTTCATTGCTCCAGATGACCTCTCCGGTGTCCGGCCGGAAGACCATGATGGGCAGTGGAGAGTTGATGAGGGTGGATTTGCTGGCGGTGTCCACAGAGCCGGTCACGCTGTCGATGTACTGCAAAATACCCTGACGGCGCTTTTTGTTCACCCCGGAGGAATAGGCGTACAGCGCCACCGTGGCCAGCCCCTCGGCCAGCGCCAGCGGCCAGCTCACGGTAACGGCGGCTGCGGCAAACACCGCAAGGCATAAAAAGTACAGCTTTAAATTCGGCTCCAGCAGCCGGGAGAGTTTTTTATTGTTCATATGGCGTGCTCCTAATCAAGGAAAACATTTTACACATACGGATAGATTGTATTATTGTACCATCTCCTTTTCCAAGATGCAAGACCGCCAAAGTGTAAAAAGACGCGGCTCCGCAAAATGCGGAGCCGCGCAGAAAGTCTGTATGTGTTTATTCGCCGAAATTGTCCTTCACCAACTCCACCAGAGCGGCCACGGCTTCCTTTTCATCCGCGCCGTCGGCGATCAGGGTGATGGACGTGCCCTTGACAATGCCCAGAGACAAAACGCCCAGCAGGCTCTTTGCATTCACACGGCGATCCTCTTTTTCCACCCAAATGCCGCTTTTGAACTCATTGGCCTTCTGAATGAAAAAAGTAGCGGGTCTGGCGTGCAGGCCTACTTCGTTGTTAACAGTGATCTCCTGCGTATACATGATACAGCTCTCCTTTTCTATACCGACTGATTCCCAGCTTATACGGCGATATACTTTCCGATACTGATACCATCATAACTGGTTTTTGCGCGGCAGTCAACGGCGTTTTTCACAAATGTTTGCGAAAAACCCGGGAACGTGCCGCCAATTTTTGTTAGTTTAGCACACGCGCACCGGAAAATATGCAAAAAACCGGAGACCGTCTGCCGAAAAGGCCGCTTTGGGCCGATGGCCGATGAATTAGTAATTCGTGGCCTTGATCTGGAAATAGGCCTGCGGGTGGTTGCACACGGGGCAAACCGCGGGGGCGTTTTCCGCGATCTCCACATGGCCGCAGTTGCGGCAGAACCACATCACCTTTTCGCCCTTTTGGAAGACCTCGCCCTTTTTCAGGTTTTCCAGCAGCTTCAAATAGCGCTCTTCATGGGTCTTTTCAATCTTGGCCACGCCCTCGAACTGGGCGGCCAGCGCCAAAAAGCCCTCTTCCTCGGCGGTGCGGGCCATCTCCGCATACATCTTCGTCCACTCTTCGTTTTCTCCGGCAGCCGCCGCGATCAGGTTTTCCTCCGTGGTGCCGATGCCTCTCAGCGCCTTGAACCAGAGCTTGGCGTGCTCCTTCTCATTCAGCGCCGTCTCCTGAAAAAGCGCTGCGATCTGCTCATAGCCCTCTTTTTTCGCCTTGCTGGCAAAGTAATCATACTTGTTCCGGGCCTGAGACTCGCCTGCGAACGCGATCCACAAATTGGCCTCGGTCTTGCTTCCCTTCAGTTCCATCGCTCATACTCCTTTCTTCCCGCGCCGGAGCCGCGTCCTGCGCGCCGTTAGCGTTAGAATGATTGTACCGGATTTTTTGCAAAATGCAACCGCGGATTTTCGTTTTCTGGAATGATTTCTTCTCCCATGGGACACACTACCCACCGGGTATCGCGTCTGCAAAGTCCCACATGAGGAGGCGACAAGATGAAAAGAAGTTTACTGCTCCTGCTCCTTTCCCTGCTGCTGGTATTCTCGCTGACCGCCTGCGGGAAAGAGGACAAGACTGCCAATGATCCCTCCGGCTCCCAGAACGCCGTGACGGAAAACGGCGGCACGGGGAGCGCGGCCCAGACCGCCCCTGACACCGGAAACAGCGGACAGAGCGGCTCCGGCGGCACGCTGATGGAGGATGCCGGAGACATGCTGGAGGACGCCGGACAGGATGCCAGGGACCTGATGGATGACGTCGGCAGCGCCCTTACCGACGGCGCCGACGGCGAAGGCAGCGCCGAGAACCGATCCGTCCGCCGCTGAGTTTCCCGAAGGCTGTCAGAAAAGTCTATCCAGACTTTTCTGACAGCCTTCCTCCTGCTCCGCTCTATCTCTTTATTCTTCCCGCCTTTTCATTTTTCAAAAACGCGGTATAATGGAAGCATCTTTAACAAGCGAGGTGCGCCATGTCTCAGGAATTTACCATGCGGCCCATTGCCCGTATCCACAGCGATTTTTCCAGCAAGTTCGGCGTTCCCCGGCAGAGCGGTCTGGTGGAGAGCCTGCGCTCCACGCTGGTGTTCGAGCCGGAGTTCCGCAGCCCGGACGCACTGCGGGGGCTGGAGGGCTTTTCCCACGTCTGGCTGGTGTGGGTATTCGATCAGGCGGTGCGCAGGCAGTGGTCGCCCACCGTCCGCCCGCCCCGACTGGGCGGCAACACGCGGATGGGGGTCTTTGCCACCCGCTCCCCCTTCCGGCCCAATCCCATCGCCCTGAGTTGCGTCC
>CAKSVQ010000096.1 GCA_934504065.1 uncultured Dysosmobacter sp.
TCGGCCTCGGCAGGCGCCTCCGTGGGCTGATCGCTGGATTGGCTGCCGCCAGAAGGGGTCTCGGCTTTGCTGCCGCAGGCAGTGAGACCGAAGAGCATGGACACGGCCAGCAGAGCAGCCAGCAAGTTTTTGTGCTTGAACATAACCTTTCCTCCTTGAATTCTTCCATTTTTATTTTTGCGGCTTCCGCCGCTGAGACACAAATCAGATGCAGTACTTAATGAGGTTTTCCGTCTGAGTATCAAACACATTGATTTTCTTGGGATTGAAGCCCAGATACACCTTTTCGTCGCCTGCGTAATGGGTGGAGCCCAGCTCCTTGACCGTCAGCATATCGTTTCCGACCCGGACGGTGACCAGCGTTTCAGAGCCGGCGGGCATGCCGGAATAGACATGGCCCTCGATGCGGTGAGCATCGTCCGCCGTGCGGGAGATGGTCAGCTGCTCGGGGCGGATGCCCAGTGTCACATCCAGCTTGCCGCTCTTGGGAGCCTCAGGCGTCATGTCGGCCCGGTCGAAGCTCAGCTGGCCGACGGAACTCTCCGTCACCATGCCGGAAGCGTCTGCCGTGGCAGTGCCCTTGACAAAGTTGATGCTGGGGTTTCCGATAAAGTCTGCGGTGTAGAGGTTCACGGGGTTGTCATACAGCTCCAGCGGGGGAGCCACCTGCACCAGCTCGCCCTTGCGGAACAGTGCGATACGGGTGGACATGGTCAGCGCTTCCACCTGATCGTGGGTCACATAAATGATGGTGGTGCCGGTCTCATGGTGCAGGCGCTTGAGCTCGGCGCGCATATCCACGCGCAGCTTGGCGTCCAGATTGGAAAGGGGCTCATCCAGCAGCAGCAGCCGTGGCTCGGAAACAATGGCGCGGGCAATGGCCACACGCTGCTGCTGGCCGCCGGAAAGCTCGGTGGGATAACGCTTGGCGTATTCGCCGATCTGCATCCGCTCCAGCGCGCTTGCCACCTTTTTGGCGATGACATCGTTGGATTCCTTGCGGATCTTCAGGCCGAAGGCAACGTTGTCAAACACGGTCATGTGGGGCCACAGGGCGTAGGACTGGAACACCAGATTCAGATTGCGTTTGCTGGGGGGGGCGAAATAGGCCTCGGCGGCGTTGACGATCTCCTTGTCGTCCATGTAGATGAAGCCGTGCTGGGGCTTTTCCAAGCCGGACACCACGCGCAGCGTTGTGGTCTTGCCGCAGCCGGAGGGGCCCAGCAGCGTCATAAAATCGCCGTCGTTGATGGTGAGGTTCAGATCCTTGAGGACGTGGTTTTTGCCATAGAATTTATCAATGTTCGTCAGTACGATCTTGCTCATAATACATCCGTTTCCTTTCTGTTCTTAACCGGCCATGCTCTTGGCAAGGTCAGCATCTCCGAAGATATTCGCCAGCGCATACACAAGGAACACGATGGAGAACATCACGATGGCCACGCAGTTAGAAGCCTGCGGGCAGTTCTGGTTCTGATACTGGAACGCGAGGTAGGGCAGGGTAGAGGTATTGGGGGTCATAATCAGGATGATCAGATCCAGTTCCTTCATGATGGAGACGAAGATCAGCATGAAGCCGGAGATGAAGCCGCCCTTGGACAGGGGGAACACGATCTTCACAAAGCGCTTGAAGAATCCGGCGCCCTCGATGGTGGCCGCCTCTTCCAGTTCGCCGCTGATCTGCAGCATATTGGAAGTGCCGGCGCGGGAGGCGAAGGGCAGATGCTTGACAACGGAGGTCAGCGTCAGCAGGGCAAACGTGCCGTACAGCGCGGGCAACAGCGTGACGCCGAAAAGGGTCTGGGGTTTGGAGAACATGCTGAGGTAGATGCCGCCGAAAGCGACGGACGGGATCAGATAGGGGATGAAGACGAGCTGCTCTACCAGTTTGCCGTGGAGCTTGCCGCGGCCCTTGGCGCAGATATAACCCAGTATCTGGCCGAAGATGGTGCCGAACACGCCGTTGACAAAGGTGAGCTTCAGGGAGTTGATCAGGGAGTTTTTAAAGTTGGTATTCTTGAAGATACCAGCCGTGCCCTCCATGATATTGGGGTCACCCTCGCCGATCCAGTAATACAGGGTGAAGTTGCTCAGAGAATACGTGCCCTCCTTGAGCATGCAGCTTTCAAGGATCAGGATGATGACCGGCATGATGATGCCGACAATGAAGAAGATGAACAGGATGATGGTGATGATAGGTCTCCAGGGGCCGAGGTTGCTGGGAGTGGAACGACCGCCCTTGCCGCCGATGGTGGCATAGGACTTCCGGGCGCCAATCAGACGCTGGTTCACGAACACCGACAGCGAGGCGATGCAGATCATCAGAATAGCCATGGCGAACGCCGTCTGGGTGTTCTGGGATTTGCTGTTGGAATAAAGCTCGCTGGACAGGGTGCGGAAGCTGACAGGAGCACCCAGATAGTTGATGGTGCCGAAGGTGCCGATGGCCTTGGAGAAGGTCAGGATCACGGCGGAGAGCATGGCGGGCAGGACCAGCGGCAGCGTGATCTTGCGCAGGATCAGGCTCTTGCTGGCACCCTGGATCTCGCCCATTTCCTCCAGCTCGGAATTGATGGAGTTCAGCGCGGCGGAGACCAGCAGGTATGTATACGCGTAATAGTGCAGCGTCAGCACGATGACGATGGCCAGCGGGCCGTAAGCGATGGGGGAAAGGATGCTTTCAATGGTGGAATCCGGCATGCCCATGCCCATCATCAGCGAGGCCACGAAGCCGGGCGCACCGCCGACGCGGGGCGTTTTAAACATACTCAGCCACGCCTGTGACTTGACCCAGGAGGGGATCATGTAGGGAATGATGACAGCCAGAGAGAAAAACGGCTTGAAGGGGAGGTCGGAGCGGACCATCAGCCAAGCCAGAATCGAACCCAGCGCGATGGCGCACACAGACACGCCGAAGCCGATCAGCAGAGAGTTCAGCAGGGGCTTGAACAGCAGATTCCAGCTCAGGTCGCTGGCCAGCAGCCGCTGCCAATAGAAAAAGGTGAACTCTCCGGCCACACCGCCCGGAACGGAACGCAGGTCCCGCTGGGACAGTTGGAAGGTCGTGGACAGCATATCCAGCAGCGGGAAGATGATCAGATAGGTCCAAAGCACGATGGCAATCAGTACGATAACATTGTACGGATTGGTGATGACCGCGGTGATCTGGTTCTTCAGGCGTTTGGACTTGGAATAGCTTTGCTCTTGTTGTTTCATTGCGTGAAGGCACCCTCTCTCTTTCCAAGTTTTCGAAGCAGAAAGCCTGTTCCTGCCGGGCAGGTTATGCAAACGTTTTCGACTTTCTGATGTTACCTTATCATTTTTGTGGAATAATTGTCAATAGCAATCATGCATTTTTAATATTTAATACGATAGTATCCGGTTTGATTTATACAATTTGCATAATATCGTTTTGTGGACACATTTGGTATAATGAGAAACAGGAAAACGGTAACGAAACCTTTAAATTGCCGAAAAATATTGTAAAAAACACGAAAATCCATTTGATTTTAAAGAAAAAACGCTGTTTTTTAACGGCGCGGTGGGAAAAAGCTGGCAAGCACCCGCTGATTTACGCAATCGTTACCGAAAATATGCACCAGAACTATGGGGTTATGAAGGGAGAAGTGCCTGTGCAGCGCATAACGATCAAAGATATTGCCCGGCTGGCGGGCGTTTCCGTGACCACGGTCTCCCGGGCGCTGAATCATGCGCCGGAGATCAGTGAAGAGACCCGTTCGCGCATCCTGTCGATCTGCGCTCAGCAGGGCTACCGCACCAATCTGCTGGCAAGAAGCCTGAGCTCCAGCCGCACCCATGTGATCGGTGTGGTAATGTCGGATATTTCCCGGCCCATCCATGCCGCGCTGGCCCTGTATATTGAGACCTATGCCGCCCAGCTTGGCTATCAGGTGATGCTGTGCAACGGGCAGCCTCGGGAAAAGGGCATCCATGATCTGTTTGATTTTCTGCTGGGCCAGCGGGTGGACGGTATTTTGATGGCCAGCGCCAGCAACAGCGCCCATGCGCTGCTGGCCCGGTATCAGTCGGCGGTGCCCACGGTGTTGCTGGGGACTTTCGGCGCGCTGGAATCTACATTGCGCTTTAATTCCGTCAGCGTGGACAATTATGTGGGCGGCCGACTGGCGGCGGAGTATCTGCACCGTCTGGGCCACCGGGAGGTGGCGTATCTTGGAATGCGGGAGGGCAGCAGTTCTCACCAGCTCCGCCAGCGGGGCTTTCTGGACGGCGCCGCGCAGGCGGGAATGAAGGTGACCACCGGATGGAACCGGGAGAGCCATTCCACGGCGGAGGTTGGCTATCGACTGGCGCGGGGACTGTTTTTGAAGCCATTCCGGCAGACAGCGGTGTTCGCGGCATCCGATCTGGTGGCGCTGGGCGTGATGCAGGCGGCTGATGAGCTGGGGGTCTCGATTCCGGAGCAGGTGTCTCTGCTGGGGTTTGATGATATTGACTATGCGGCGCTGCCCAAGATTCGCCTGACCACTTTTTCCCAGCGGACAGACGCACTGGCCCGCTCCGGTGTGCGGCTTTTGATGGAACTGATCGAAAACGGTGACGGAACGGAGTTTACCCAGCGCCTGCTCACCCCCACACTGGTGGAGCGTTCGACCTGCCGGAGTATTTTGAAGTAACATTTGAAATCATGAAAGAGCGGGCAAAAGCCCGCTCTTTCTATTGGCGCACGGATGTGGTATACTATCACTATAAAAAATACATGGAACATCTCATGGGAGGATGCATATGGACGGGATCAACGGACTTTTATCGTTTTTGGATGCCAGCCCAAGCTGCTATCATGCGGCGGAGCAGGTGGCCCAGTGGCTGCTGCGGAACGGATATACCTGCCTGCGGGAAGGGGAGCAGTGGCACTTGCAGGAGGGCGGACGGTACTTTGTGATGCGGGGCGGCGCGAGCCTGATCGCGTTCCGCCTGCCGAGACGGGCTTTCCGGGGCTTTATGATCGCCGCGGCCCACAGCGATTCCCCCACCTATAAAGTGCGGGAAACGGCGGAGGTGCCCTCTGCCGGGGGCTGTCTGCGGCTGAGCGTGGAGCCCTATGGCGGGATGATCCACCGCTCATGGCTGGACAGACCGCTTTCGGTGGCGGGCCGCGTAGTGGTGCGGGAGGGCAGCAGCCTTGTGACCCGCCTGATCCAGATCGACCGGGATCTGCTGGTCATCCCCAGCGTGGCCATTCACATGGACCGTGAGGTCAACCGGGGCACGGCGCTGAAGGCCAATGTGGACCTGCTGCCGCTGTTCGCCATGGGGAAGGAGCCGGGGGCCTTCCGCAGGCTGATCGCGTCGGCGGCGGGGGTGGAGCAGGAAGCCCTGCGGACGACGGATCTGTATCTGTATGCCCGCCAGCACGCGGTTTTGACCGGAGCAGAGGAAGAGTTCGTGCTCTCGCCCCGGCTAGATGATCTTCAGTGTGTGTTTGGCTGCATGGAGGGCTTTCTTGCCGCGGAGGAAAGCGAAAGCGTTCCGGTGTTGGCGGTATTCCACAATGAAGAGGTGGGCAGCGGCACCCGGCAGGGGGCGGACTCTACATTTTTGACGGATGTGCTCTCCCGCATCTGTGCTGACACGGAGAAGCAACTGCCTGTGGCGGCGGCCGACAGCTTTCTGGTGTCGGCCGATAACGCCCACGCCATTCACCCTGCCCACCCTGAGCTGGCGGACAGCGGAGAATTCCCGGTTTTGGGCGGCGGCGTAGTGGTGAAGTACAATGCGGCCCAACACTATACCACAGACGCCGAGTCCGACGCGGTGTTCCGGGAGGTCTGCCGGGAGGCGGGTGTCCCTGTCCAGCGTTACAGCAACCGGGCGGACCTGCCCGGTGGATCGACGCTTGGCAACATCAGCACGGCCCACTTGTCTGTGCGCAGCGTGGACATTGGCCTTGCCCAGCTGGCCATGCACAGCGCCTGCGAACTGGCGTCGGCGGCGGATACGGCATATCTGCGCCGGGCGATGACCGTGTATTTTTCCAGAAGCTTTCACGACGGGCCAGACGGAATGACGCTTTGAGCAGGGGAGGTACCCAATGAAGCTCTATTTCAAGCAGCGAATGTTTTCGTGGTTTGACAGTTATGATATTTATGACGAAGAGGGGAACACGGTCTACACGGTGGAGGGAAAGCTCTCATGGGGCCACTGCCTGCACATTCTCGACCGGACCGGGCGGCACATCGGCACCGTGCAGGAGCGGGTGCTGACGCTGCTGCCAAAGTTTGAAATATACATAGAAGAGCAGTATGTGGGCTGTATCCAAAAGGAGTTTACCTTTTTCACGCCCCGCTATCACATTGATTGCAACGGCTGGCAGGTGAGCGGCAGCTTCATGGAATGGGATTACGAAGTGAACGAATGCTGCGGCGCTCCGGTGGCGTCCATATCCAAGGAACTGTTCCACTGGACGGATACCTACACGATTGACGTATACGACCCCCCAAATGCGCTGTGCGTTTTGATGCTGGTGCTGGCCATCGACGCGGAGAAGTGTTCCAGAAAATAAAAGACAGCCTGAAACGAAATGTATCTTCCGTTTCAGGCTGTTTTTTGGTATTCGTGGTGCAATCAGGAAAAATAGGGAGAAAGGGACGTGCCGTCCGCCAGCGCGGCCGCCGCGGAGAGCGCCGCGTCATAGTTTGCGCGGCCGCTGACAAGGAATCGGCCGTCGGGATGGTCAAAGCGGCTGATGCGGGAGTTGTTGTAGTAGGGCCCCTCCACCTCTTGGATTAGCGCGGCGAGTGCCGTCCAGTTCCGGTCTGCCAGAACTGTGAAAATATCGCCGCTCACGATATAACTGGTGTCATATACCCGGTAAATCGTGTTGAACGGTTTGGCCGGAAAGGAGATTTCGGCACTCCATCCGGCTTGGGCGGTCTCAAAGCCGCTGACGGACATCGTTCCCTCGAAGCGTCCATGTCCCAACAGGTTCCGGGTGTCGTATCCCTGCACAGTGGCGGTGTGCTCCACCATATAGCCAGGGTCATTGAAGCGATATTCCGTGACAGGGAAGGTCGTGTCGATGCTTCTTGTGAAAGGGAGGAGGACAATGGCCGCAGTGATCGCGGCAACGCAGAGCAAGAGGAGAATGATCCGTTTCTTCATGGTGCTCCTTTCCAGTTTCCGGTGACTGTTACGTGTCGCTTTCAGGCGCGGCGGTTTCCTGCGCCAGTTCTTCCCGGGCTTGCTGCAGCACGCGCCGCTCCGCCTTGGTTTTGAGCTGGGATTCATCAAACCGGGCAAACATATCCGGGCGGCGGCGCATGGTGCGCTTATAGCTCTCCTTTTTCCGCCATGCGGCCACTTTGCCGTGGTCACCGGAGAGCAGAATCTCAGGCACCTTGCGGTCATGCCATTCGGCGGGGCGGGAATACTGGGGATATTCCAGCAGGCCGTTCCAATGGGACTCTTCTTCAAAGCACTCCGCGTCCGGCAGAACACCGGGCACCATGCGGCACACAGCGTCTGCCACCGCCATGGCGGGAATTTCGCCGCCGGTGAGCACAAAGTCGCCCATACTGATCTCCTCGTCCACGCACTCGTCGATAAACCGCTGGTCAATGCCCTCATAATGGCCGCAGACAAGGATCAAATGCTCGTAGCGGTCTTTCAGTTCCCGGGCCACGCTCTGGTCAAAGGTGCGGCCGCAGGGGGACATGAAGATCGTGCGCCCGGGGCCGTAGACCTCTACGATATGGGCCCAGCAGCGGTAGAGCGGGTCGGCCTGCATCACAGCGCCCCGGCCGCCGCCGTAAGGATAATCATCCACCTGCATCTGCTTGTTGGTGGTATATTCCCGAATTTGATGGGAGCGGATGGAGATATACCCGCGCTCAATGGCCCGGCCCAGAATGCTGATGTGCAGCATGGCATCCACCGAGTCGGGAAAAAGCGTCATAATATCAATCTGCATCGCTTTCCATTCCCTCCCAGACATGGACCTCCATGCGGTTTGCGTCGATGTCCACGGATTCAATAAACGCGCCCTTCACCGCGGGGATTAGGTATTCCTTTTCTCCCTTGACAGTATAGACCTGATGGGCGGGGTAGTTTTCCACGGCAGTCACTTCGCCTAAGCGCGCGCCGGACGCGCAGTCAAAGACCTCCACGCCCAAAAGCTCCTGATCGAAAAATTCACCGGGCTTCAAATGCGCGTCTTCCCGATGGATGTCGAGAAATTTCCCTTTCAGAGCGAGGGCGGCGTTCATGTCGTCCACGCCGGGGAATTTCATCAGCACCACGCCCTTGTGCACATGGTTGGCGGTGGGAACGACGCGCTGGCCGCCGATATAAAATACCTTGAAGCGTGTCAGCAGGGCGGGGTCAGCTACCTCGGGCTGCACCCGGACTTCGCCCCGGATGCCGTGGGCGTTGACAATGCGGCCCAGCCGAATGGTTTCCAGTTTCATGGGGAGATCGCTCCTTTTTCTTGATAAAGACAGTATAGCCTGTTTCTGTGCCCCTGACAAGAGTAAAGAAGAGGAGCGAGCCGCTCCTCTTCTTCGTTAATCTACAATGTCCACGGAAACCTTCACGCCGGTACGCTGGGCGTAGGAGCGGACAACGGTCCGGATCTCCTTGGCGATGCGGCCCTGACGGCCGATGACCTTGCCCATGTCGTCGGGGGCGACGCGCAGCTCCAACGTCAGCTCCTGATCCCCCTGAATCTCCGTAACGGAGACAGCGTCAGGATCGTCTACAAGGTTCCTGGCGATGTAGAGCAGCAAGTCTTTCATGATCCTCCCTCCGGATCAGAGGACTTCCACTTTTTTCAGCAGAGTT
>CAKSVQ010000097.1 GCA_934504065.1 uncultured Dysosmobacter sp.
GTCCATGGGGGCAAAGTCAGTCATGCCGACCACCAGTGTGCCCTTTTCCTTCACATAAGCCACATCGCTGTCACTGTTGTCAGTTTCAGCAGGGGCTTCAGTCTGGCTGTCGTCAGCCGGAGCCGGATCGGCAGCAGGCTCATTCTTGCTGCCGCAGGCGGCCATGGACAGCATCATGGTCAGGGCCAGCAGCATGGCCCAGAGCTTTTTCGCGTTTTTCATCGTATCATCCTCCAAGTTCAACAGCGGTTGTCCCACTCGTTTAATACGGTAGTAGTTTACCATGCTAAATAGAAACTGTAAAGAAAGAAACTGACCGAATAGCATAAAAAAATGCCGATTCAATTTGTGCGTTTTATCTAAAGAAAGACGGGCTGTCATACTTGCCGCGGCACGGACATAGAGTGGAACAAGACTTATGGAGTGCGAAAAGGACGGGATGCTATGAATACCAGTATCTATCAGAATATCGCCACCCGCACCGCAGGGGATATTTATATCGGCGTAGTGGGCCCGGTGCGCACCGGAAAATCCACCTTTATCAAGCGCTTTATGGAAACGCAGGTGATCCCCAATATTGAAAACGTGTACCGCCGGGAGCGGGCCCGGGATGAACTGCCCCAAAGCGGCTCCGGACGGACGATCATGACTGCCGAGCCGAAATTTGTGCCGGAGGAGGCTGCGCAGGTGCAGCTGGAGGGCGGCGCGGCGTTTTCCGTGCGGCTGATCGACTGTGTGGGCTATATGGTGCGGGGCGCCATCGGCCAGTATGAGGACGATGCGCCCCGGATGGTCACAACGCCATGGTTTGACCATGAGATCCCCATGACGGAAGCTGCGGAGATCGGCACACGCAAGGTCATTACAGAGCACTCCACCATCGGGATCGTCATCACGACGGACGGCACCGTAGCGGATATTCCGAGAGAGGACTATCTGGAGGCGGAGGAGCGGGTCATTCGGGAATTGCAGGAGTTGGGTAAGCCGTTTATCGTGCTGGTCAACTCCTCCGACCCCGCCGGAGAGCGGGCGCAGGCTATCGCACGGGACATTACCTCCCGGTACGGTGTCAACTGCATGGCGGTGAACTGTCTGGAACTGGATGAAAGCGCCGTGGCAGAGATCATGAAGGCCGTGCTCTATGAGTTCCCCATGCAGGAGCTGGACCTGTTTTTACCGCCGTGGGTAGACGCCCTGCCTGCGGAGCATCCTCTGAAAACAGGGGTGTATGAAGCCATCCGCCGCGGCACAGCGGAGCTGCGCCATATCCGGGAGATCGACGGGGTGATCCGCGCGCTGGGAACCTACGAGAATATCAGTTCGGCGGCCATCACGGCCATCGATCTGGGCACAGGCGTGGCCACGGCGGAATTGCAGCTGCCTAAAGAACTGTTTTACCGCACGCTTTCTGAGCAGTCCGGCTTTGAGGTGGGAGACGACGGCGACCTGATGAGTCTTTTGACCAGTCTGGCCGGAGTGAAGAAAGAATACGACAAGGTGGCTGGGGCACTGAAGGATGTGCGTGAGACGGGTTATGGCATCGTGGTGCCCGGTATTGACGAACTGAAGCTGGAAGAACCGGAGATCATGAAGCAGGGGGGACGCTACGGCGTGCGGCTGAAGGCCAGCGCTCCCAGCATCCACATGATCCGGGCGGACATTGAAACAGCAGTCAGTCCCATTGTGGGCAATGAAAAGCAGTCTGAGGACATGGTGAACTACCTGCTTCAGGAGTTCGAGGGCGATACCAGCAAGATCTGGCAGTCCAACATCTTTGGAAGGAGCTTCCATGAACTGGTCAGCGACGATTTGCAGACAAAGCTCAAGCGGATGCCAGAAAGAAATTGCAGGAAACACTGACCCGCATCATTAACGAGGGAAGCGGCGGTCTGATCTGCATCATTCTATAAAAAAAGACCCCATTTGCGGCGATATGCCGCAAATGGGGTCTTCTCAGCGGAAATTACTGATCCAGCTTGGCGTTGCACTTGGCAAGGAAGCGGTCAGAGGCGATGATGGCACGGGTGTGAGTACCGGAACCGATGGGGCCCTTTTCATCCCACGCGGACACCTTGAAGTCCACCATCTTGCCGTTTTCAGACACGCTGGTGATCTCGGCCTCTACAAAGACCTTCATCCCAACGGGGGTCGGTGCGTCATGACTGATGTCCAGATGGGTGCCAACGCTGCCCTTGCCCTCTTCCAGAAAGTCCTGCAGAGCGGTCTGGGCGGCGTTTTCCATCATGGCGGCCATGTACGGGGTGCCGAACACGGGCAGCAGGCCGGAGCCGATCTTGGCGGCGGTGAGCTCTTCCGTCACCGTCTGCTCCAGACGGCATTTTGTACCGATCAGAATCATGTGAGAATACCTCCGTGAATTGAAATTTCAAAAGCCCGGCGCGGACCGATCCAGCGTCGGGCTGATTTGCGCTTAGATGCCCAACTCCGTCCACAGGTCGTTGTAGAGGGAAAGGGTATCGGCAGGGAGATTGACGTACAGCTCGCAGCGGTCCAGAACCTCCTTGGGAGCGGCCATGATCTCATACTGCTCCTCGTCCAGCGGCTCGCCGTTGACCTCCTCATAATAGGCGGGGTACTGCTCCAGTGCCTCGGTGTTGGGAGAAGCGTACCAGATATAGTCCATGTTGGCAAGGCTGGCGTCTGTTCCGGCAATGAAGTTGATCCACGCCTCGGCTTCCTCCTTGTGCTGGGCGGTTTTCAGCACGCACATGGCATCCACGAACCAGTTGCTGCCCTCGTCGGGCACCACAAAGCGCAGGTCCTCGTTGGTTTCCAGCATGGTCAGGTAGTCGCCTGCATAGTACATGGCGATGGCGGCGTTTCCGGCTTCCATCTTCTGGAACACCTCATCCATGACGAAAGCCTGATACACGCCCTTTTCCTTGGCGGAGGAGAGCAGGTCATAGGCCTCGCGGATCTGGGATTCGTCAGTGGTGTTGATATCATAGCCAAGGTCCAGCAGCGCAGCGGCCAAGGCATCCCGGGAGTTACGGATCATCAGCACCTGTCCGGCGTACTTCTCATCGAACATGGCATCCCAGCTAGTGATCTCTTCATCCACCATGGTGCTGTTGTAAATGATGCCCAGCGTACCCCAGGTATAGGGCACGGTATACTTGTTGTCGGGATCGAAGCTCAAGCCCTTATACTGGTCATCGATCTTGGAATAGTTGGGGATATTGTCGTAATTCAGCTCCGCCAGCATATCCTCCTCGATTAGACGGCCGATCATATAGTCAGAGGGGACGATGACATCATAGTCGCCAGCGCCGGTTTTCAGCAGGGAATACAGGGCCTCATTGCTCTCGGCGGTCTGGTAATTGACCTGAATGCCAGTCTCTTCCTCGAATTGGTCGATCAGGGACTCATCGATGTATTCACCCCAGCTGCACACGTTGACGACGCGCTTTTCCTGTGCGCTGTCACCGCCGCAGGCGGTAAGGTTCATCAGCGCCGTCAGCATCAAAACAAGGGCAAGTGTCTTTTTCAATTGATTATTCCTCCAGTGGTTTTTAAAAATTTATTTCATAGCCGCAGGGCTTTGAAATTACGCGGCGCGGCGCTTCTCCTGCTGCCGTTCCTGTCGGGCTTCCCGGAGATTGACAATAGCAAGCAGAATCAGCACAGTGACGAACAGCAGTGTGGAAATGGCATTGATCTCCGGGCTGACCCGCTTTTTGGTCATGCCGTAAATGGTCATGGCCAGCGTGGAAGCGGAAGACCCGGCGGTAAAGTAGCTGATGACGAAATCGTCAATGCTCATGGTAAAGGCGGTCAGCGCACCGGAGACGATGCCGGGCTTGATCTCCGGCAGAATGACCTTCCAGAAAGCCTGCATCCATGTGCAGCCCAGATCCTGCGCAGCATCCACCAGATTTTTGTCCATCTGCCGCAGCTTCGGACCGACGGAGAGAATCACATAGGGGATGTTGAAGGTGATGTGGGCGATGAGCAGGGTGGGAAAGCCCATGGTCAGCCGGGTGGGAAGACGGAACAGGCCCAGCGAATTGAACCATGCCGCAAAGCTGCCCCAGCCATTGAAAAAGGCCACAAACAGCAGGCAGAGAGAAACACCTGTGACAATATCCGCGTTCATCATGGGAATGTTGTTCACGGTCATCAGCGGGTCGCGGAGTTTGCGGCGCATGGCGAAAAAGCCGATGGAGGCAAATGTTCCGGCGACGGTGGCGATGACGGTGGCCAGCAGCGAGACCAAGAACGTTGTATAAACGCTCTGCATGATCAGGCGGTTGTGCAGCAGCTTACTGTACCAGTTCAGGGAAAAGCCCTGCCAGACGGCGTTGCTCTTTCCCGCATTGAAAGAGAAGATGATCAAAAGCACAATGGGTGCGTAAAGAAATACGAACACCAGCACCATGAAAAGGCGGCTGAGGAAGGAATTGTTTTTCATCACATCATCACCGCCTGTTCTACGCCTTCACCAAAGCGGTTCATCACGGCCATGCAGATCACCACGATCACCATCATCACAAGTGAGATGGCCGCGCCCAACTGGGGGTTATACGCCCCGCCCAGAAACTGCTGTTCGATCAGGTCACCTAAAAGCAACTCCGTGCCGCCGCCCAGCATCTTGCTGATGGCAAAGGTAGATACCGACGGCACAAACACCATGGTGATGCCGGAAAGCACACCGGGCAGCGACAGCGGCAGGATCACCCTGCGGAATACGTTCATGCTGTTAGCGCCAAGGTCCCGAGCCGCCTCGATCAGGCTGTGGTCCAGCTTTACGATCACGGAGTAAATGGGCAGGATCATAAAGGGCAGGTAGTTATACACCATACCCAGCACCACGGCGCCCTGCGTGTTGATCATGCGGAAGAATTGAATATTCGTTCCGAATATGCTGTTATACAGGGCGATCAGGCCAATCTTCTGAAAAAACTGATTCAAAAGGCCGTTATTTTCCAAAATGGACATCCAGGAGTAAGTGCGCAGCAGAAAGTTCATCCACATGGGCAGCATGATGAGCACCATGGCCACCCGCTGGAAGCGGGGGCCCTCCCGGCTCATCACGTACGAGAGGGGATACCCGATCAAAAGGCAGATAAGCGTGGCGATCAGCGCCAGCTTGAAAGAACGGGTAAACACCACGGCATAGGTGGTCATTTTGGAAAAGTTCGACAGCGTAAAGCCGCCGTCTGCAGAGGAAAAGGCATAGATGACCACCATAATGATGGGGGCCACCACAAAAAGAGCCATCCAGGCCACATAGGGGATGGTCAGTCGGGAGAGCTTATTCTTCATCCTCGCTCTCCTCCTCATCCGCCACCAGCGTGGCGTCGTCCAGCTCGTCATATTCTTCGGAGAAAGAGGAGTAGTCGCCGAACATCCCGGAATACTTGCTCTTTTTCATAATGTGGATGCCATCTGGGTCGATCTTGATACCGATGCGGGAGCCGACAGGGGAGTGGTCCGTGGTCTGGATCAGCCACTTAAAGCCCTTGAAGTCCACAATGATGTCATACTGCATTCCCTTGAAGGTCACGTTGGTGACCGTGCCGATCAGCTGGCCCTGCTCCACGGGAACGATGTCGATGTCCTCGGGGCGGATGACCACGTCCACAGGCTCGTTTTCCGCAAAGCCGCCGTCGAGACACGGAAACTGTTTGCCGTACATCTGCACCAGATTATCCCGCAGCATCACCCCGTCAATGATATTGGACTCGCCGATAAAGTCCGCCACAAAGGCGTTTTTCGGCTCGTTGTAAATATCCTCGGGGGTACCGATCTGCTGGATGGTGCCCTTGTCCATGACCACAATGGTGTCGGACATGGTGAGGGCTTCCTCCTGATCGTGGGTGACATAGATAAAGGTGATGCCCACCTGCTGCTGGATGCGCTTGAGTTCGATCTGCATATCCTTGCGCAGCTTCAGGTCCAAAGCAGCCAGCGGCTCGTCCAGCAGCAGCACCTTGGGGCGGTTTACCAGCGCCCGGGCGATGGCCACCCGTTGCTGCTGCCCGCCGGAGAGAGCGTCCGGCTTTCGGTGCTCGAAGCCCTTGAGGCTGATGACCTCCAGCATTTCCATGACCCGCTGGCGAATTTCCTCCTCCGGGATCTTCACCATGCGCTTTCCGGTGGGATCGTTGGGATCGGGGCGCTTTTGCATCCGCAGGCCGAAAGCGATGTTTTCAAACACGTTCAGATGGGGAAACAGGGCATACTTCTGAAAAACCGTGTTGATCTGCCGCTTATAGGGCGGAACTTCATTAATCCTCACACCGTCAAAGAGGACGTCTCCGCTCGTTGGGGTCGCGAAGCCGCCGATGATCCGCAGTGTGGTGGTCTTGCCGCACCCACTGGGCCCTAGCAGTGTGAGGAATTCTTTGTCATTAAAATAAAGATTTAAGTGATCGAGAACCAGCTCGTCGTCGAAAGCCATGCAGACATCCTGCAGGCGAATCAACTCTTTGGACATGTATCCTCCCCCATTTCTTGTGTTTTTCTGAAAAATGCGCGCCTCTTTTCTCTGTTGAGGGGGAACCTTTCTCGTCGAAATTCAGCATCTTGAACTATATAGGAACTACCTCAAAATGTCAAGGGAATTACCCTTTTTTCTCCGGGGAAAAATATTTCTCCCGGAAGGAGACATCTTCCACGGTAAACGTTTTACCCCGCAGGTAGTTCAGCATACCCGCGTCCGTGGGGAGGTCGAAGTAGAGCTGATAGGAATAAAGGGCCTGCCGCGTTTCATGATAGCGCTTGTTTACACCACCCTGACCGTATTTCCCGTCGCCCAGCAGCGGGCAGCCAAGCTCCGCCATGGAGACGCGGATCTGATGGGTGCGCCCGGTAAGCAGGCGGCACTCTACCAGGGAAAGCTCTCCCCGGCTCTCCAGTGTCCGGTAGAGGGTGACGGCGGTCTTTCCGCCGGGAACGGGACGGTGGTAGAATTTGACCAGCTTTTTCGCCTCGTCTTTCAAAAGGAAGCCCTCCACGCGGCCCTCTGCCGGGCGGGGGCGGCCCACCGTGATGCAGAGATAGGATTTTTCCAGCTCATGGTCCCGGATCTTTTCATTGATGATGCGCAGGGTCTCGGCATTTTTGGCGGCGATAACGATGCCCCCGGTATTGCGGTCGATCCGGTTGCACAGGGCGGGGGTAAAGGCGTTTTCCCATTTTGGATTCCATTCCCGCTTTTGATAGAGATAGGCCTGAATGTGGTTAATGAGGGTGTTGACTTTTTCCGTTTCGTCAGCGTGGACGACCAGACCGGGGCGCTTATCTACCAGCAGCAGGTTCTCGTCTTCATAGACAATATTTAAAACGGGCTTGAACACCGTGAGAAAGAGATTTTCTTCATTTGGCTTGTCAAAGAACTCATCGTTGATATATAATTGTAATATATCACCCACTGCCAGCCGCTGGTCCCGCTTAGAGCCTTTTCCGTTGAGCTTGATGCGCTTGAGCCGGATATATTTTTGCAGCAGGGCAGGTGGGAGCAGGGGCAGATTTTTTGAAACGAACCGATCCAGCCGCTGCCCGGCGTCGTTTTTTCCAATGGTGAATTCCCGCATGAGTGCCCTCCTGAAACCGATTTTCTCTTTATCATATCCGTTTAGCAGCAGGTTGTAAAGAGCGAATTGCGGCTATGGAAGCAACGCAGTGCGGCGGACACCGCCTTTATACGGAATATCTTTTATAGAAGGGATACGAATATGAGCAAACAGGGAAAGCAGACGGGAAAAGTAAATTACGTCTGGGTGCTGGCCGGAGGATACCTTGTGTACCTTGCGGCGCAGCTGCTGCTGAGCGCAGCCATGGGAAAGTCAGACACGCCTCTGGTGGGACTTGTGAGCGGTGTGGCGTTTCTTGCCGTAGGCGTTCTTCTTCTGCGCAGAGAATGGAAGGCTTACCGCTTCGGCCTTGCGCATAAGGACGATCCGGATACCTGGAGCGAGGAAACGGAGGGCGGCGATGGCGGCGATCAGTGAGCTTTGCGCCGCCGTATGGGAAAGCCGCCAGTGGCTGCCCCGCTTCCGGCGGCTGGATTACGCAAAGGCATTCCGGGAGTATTGTGAGCGGTTCGGCCCATTCTATGCCGGGGCTGTCCGGGAAGCCGACGGCGACCTGAACGCCTTGCAGGCGCTGTCGGACTCCATATTGGACGAGCTGGAGCGGGGCTGGAAGCGGCGGCGCTTCTGGGAGCGGGCCGCCGTGCGGGTGGAGGAAAAGCAGGTCATCGTCAGCTTTCTTTCACCCATGCTGCTGCGGGAGGAGGACCCCTTGTGCGGCCGCCTTGCCGGGATGCTGCGGCAGGGCTGGGCGCAACGCTGGCCGAAGGACTCCTATCAGATCACAACCTATGAAGTGCTGCAAAGCGGCTTCCGCAATACCATTTTGGGGATCGATTTTGCCGGAAAACACATGGATAGCACCCGGGATCGATAAAAAACGAAAAAAATAAAAAAATAGTTTGACAAGTGGGGAACTATCCCTTATAATACTTCACGTGTCATTGCGAGGTAGCTTATGCTTTTGAATGTACAATCCATCCTGCACACGCCCGGAAAGCATCTGGATTTCCAGTTCGAACTGGACCTTTCCGATATGGAGTTTTCGGGCCGCTGTCCAGTCAGCCGTCCGGTTGAGGTACGCGGTGAGGTGCGCAACACCGCCGGAATCTTGGAACTGACGCTGCAGGCAAAAAGCACACTGGATGCCGTGTGCGACCGCTGCGGAAAAGCGTTTTTGCAGGAAAAAGAAGTGCCTTTTACCTGTATGCCGGCGGAAGAGCTTCAAAGTGAGGATC
>CAKSVQ010000098.1 GCA_934504065.1 uncultured Dysosmobacter sp.
AGAACATTCTGCCCGCGCTGGGCAACGAGGTCATCGTGATGATCAAGCAGACCTCCCTTGCGTCGGTGTTCTTCTTCGGCGAACTGATGACCGCCTATAAAAAGGTGCAGTCCAGCACCTTCCTTGCGCTGGAGCCGCTGACCATCTCGGGCCTGATCTACCTGATCCTGACGGTGAGCCTTTCCTGGGTCACCCGCTACTTTGAAAAGAGGATGAAGCAGAATGAACGATAAGAATGTGATCCTTCAGGTGCGGGGGCTGAAAAAGCACTTTGGCGAACTGCAGGTCCTCAAGGGACTGGATCTGGACATCCACGAAGGCGAGGTCATTTCCATCATTGGCCCCTCCGGCTGCGGAAAGTCCACGTTCCTGCGGTGCCTGAACCTGCTGGAAAAGCCGGACGGCGGCTCCATCCTCTTTGCGGGGCAGGATGTGACAAAGCCCAAAACGGACCTGACCGCCTACCGCCGCAAGATCGGCATGGTGTTCCAGCATTTCAATGTCTTCCCCCATCTGACGGTTTTGAAAAACGTGACCATCGCCCCCGTCAGCAACGGCATGATGACCGAGGCACAGGCGCAGGAAAAGGCCCGGCTCCTTCTGGAGCGGGTGGGTCTTGGCGATAAGCTGAACGAATACCCCACCAAGCTCTCCGGCGGACAGAAGCAGCGGCTGGCCATTGTCCGGGCGCTGGCGCTGGAGCCGCAGGTGATCCTCTTCGACGAGCCCACCTCCGCGCTGGACCCCGAAATGGTCATGGAGGTGCTGGACGTGATCCGGGAGCTGGCGGAATCCGGCATGACGATCCTCATCGTCACCCATGAAATGGGCTTTGCCCGGGAGGTCAGCGACCGCGTCCTCTTTGTCTACAACGGGCAGATCACGGAAGAGGGCACCCCGGAAGAGGTGTTCGACCACACCCGGACGGAGTGCGCCAGAGACTTCTTCCGCAAGGTCATCCATTCCTGATTTGAAGCAAGAAAAGGAGTTTTGAACAATGCGTATTTCTCTGGAAGAAACGCTGCGGCATACAGGCGGTGTCATGGTGATCGACGGCTCGATGGGCACCGCGCTGGAGGCTCTCGGCTGCGATTTGAATAACGCCCTGTGGACGGCAAAGGCGCTGGAACGGCAGCCGGAGCTTGTCAAACAGGTGCACCTTGATTATTTCCGGGCCGGAGCCGACTGCGGCATCACCTGCAGCTATCAGGCCACCATCCCCGGCCTGAAAAAGGCCGGGTGTTCCGATGCCGAAGCAGAGGCCCTGATCGTCCGCTCTGTGGAGCTTTTCAAAGAGGTCCGGGAGAGCTGGTGGCAGAGCGAGGGCAAGGCGCAGGGGCGCGCCTATCCTCTCTGCCTTGCTGGCATCGGTCCCTACGGCGCGTATCTTGCAAACGGCGCGGAGTACCGGGGCCGCTATGGCGTGTCCAAGGACGTTCTGCACCAGTTCCATGCCCGCCGGATGGAGCTTTTGTGGAACGCAGGCGCTGACATTCTGCTCATCGAGACCCAGCCCTCCTTGCAGGAGGCGCTGCTGGAAGCCGACCTTGCCGAGCAGCTGGGCGCGGATTACTGGGTCAGCTTCACCTGCGGGGACGATGCCCACACGTGGGAGGGTAACGACATCCGCGAGTGCGCCAAGGCCCTTTCCAAGGATCACCCCCACCTGAAGATGATTGGCGTGAACTGCGTGGCGCCCCATCTGGTGTCCGGGCTGATCGCCAATCTGAAGTCCGCCTGTGACCTGCCCATCGCGGTCTATCCCAACTCCGGCGAGACCTATGACCCCATCACCAAAACGTGGTCCGGCGCCAAGGACGGCGTCCGCTTCGGGGACTACGCCTACCAGTGGATGGAGGGCGGCGCGTCCGCCATCGGCGGCTGCTGCCAGACGGTGGCCACTCATGTCCAGCAGGTGGTGGAAGCGCGGGGGCGCTTTTTGAAGCGGGCGTAAGCAAGCCCCATTCCCAAAAACAAAAGAGCATGGCCAGCGCGTATTCGCACTGGCCATGCTCTTTTCAGACTGTCGAAAAAGTCTATGTAGACTTTTTCGACAGTCTTCCTAATGCCTCGCTTTTTTTCCTGCTGCGCAGTCCAAAAAGCTGCCGCTGCGCGGCGCAAACGCCCGCAAAAGCGGGCTTTTTGCAGGCATTCGATCCAACACGAAGGGGCTCCCGCCCCCTCGTACTCCCCCTGCTAAATAGAATCCGTTTCCGTCAGGCAGAAGTTTTTCGACAAGCTGAAAAGAGCATGGCCAGCGCGTATTCGCACTGGCCATGCTCTTTTGCTATACAGTTGCTATACAGTTTTTTATTGTCAGTTCAGAAAATCCTTCAGCTTTTTGCTTCTGGAGGGATGGCGCAGCTTTCTCAGGGCCTTGGCCTCGATCTGGCGGATGCGCTCGCGGGTGACGTTGAACTCCTTGCCCACTTCCTCCAGCGTGCGGGTGCGGCCATCCTCAATGCCGAAGCGCAGCTTGAGCACCTTTTCCTCCCGGGGGGTCAGGGTGGAGAGCACGTCCATCAGCTGCTCCTTGAGCAGGGTAAAGCTGGCGGCCTCGCTGGGCTCGCTGGCGCCCTCGTCAGGGATGAAGTCGCCCAGATGGCTGTCCTCCTCCTCGCCGATGGGGGTCTCCAGAGACACCGGCTCCTGCGCGATCTTCAAAATCTCCCGCACCTTTTCCACAGGCATGTTCATCTCGGCAGCGATCTCGTTGGGAGAGGGATCGTGCCCCAGCTCCTGCAGCAGCTGGCGGGAGACCCGGATGACCTTGTTGATGGTCTCCACCATGTGCACGGGGATGCGGATGGTGCGGGCCTGATCGGCGATGGCCCGGGTGATGGCCTGCCGGATCCACCACGTGGCGTAGGTGGAGAACTTATAGCCCTTGGTATAGTCGAACTTTTCCACAGCCTTAATAAGGCCCAGATTGCCCTCCTGGATCAGGTCGAGGAACAGCATGCCGCGGCCCACATACCGCTTGGCGATGGAAACCACCAGACGCAAATTGGCCTCGGCCAGCTTCTGCTTGGCCTTTTCTCCGGCCTTGTGGTCCTTTTTCCAGCCCGCGATCTCTTCTTCCGTAGCGGTGACGGACTCTCCGGCCTCCTGCTGGCGCTTGACCTCAGCCAGCTGGCGGTCGGCCTCGTTTCCGGAGGACATGGCCTGCGCCAGCACCACCTCCTCGTCCGGGGAGAGCAGGGGCACCTTGCCGATCTCCTTGAGGTACATCCGGACGGGGTCGTCGATATTGAAGCTGTTGACCAGCGTGTTGGGGTCGACCAGCTCTTCCTCCTCCACGTCGGCGATCTCCTCGGCGGCGGGCTCGTCGTCAGGCAGCTCCGGCAGCAGGTCCTCGTCAGTGCTGATGTCGATATTCAGGGCTTCCAGCGAGTCGTAGAGCTGGTCCATCTGCTCGCTTTCCAGATTCAGGTCGTCCACAGCCTCCATCAGCTCGGCAGATTCCAGCTTGCCCTTTTTCTTGCCCCGGGCCAGAATTTCCCGCAGCTTCTCCTGTCCCATCAGCCAGCTGGCGGCGGGCAGCGCGGCCACCTGTTTATCATCCAGCCGGACGATCCCGGCCTTTTTGGCTTCCTCATCCGTCAGGACACGGGGCGGCTCCTCGGCTGCGGGCGCGGCGCCGCGCTTGGCGGATTTCTTTTTCGCGGGCGCTTTCTTCTCCCCCTCCGCCGCGGCAGCGGCAGCCAGAATGGCGTTTGCCTGCCGTTCCAGCTCCTTGGGGCTCAATTCCTGATTGTTAGACATTCTGCTTTCCTCCAGTACCCTTTTTGTCCTTGTATTTTTCTGTCGCGGCCAGCAGGGGGTCCATGGCGTCTCCCCCGGCGCGCTTGTCTGCCTCGGTTTGGATCACGTGTATGTAGTCCGCCAGCGCCTGATGGGCGTTGCGCAGAGATTCCGGCTGCTGTAAAATAGCGGAGATCAAACTGGCCTCCTCCGGCTCCAGCTCGCCGAAAAGCACCGCCAGGGACATGGCGCCGTCCTTTTCCTGCCACATCCGGGCATACACCCTACCCAGCAGCGGCGAGGAAAACTGCTCCGGCCGCAGGGGCATCTCCTGCGGAAACAGCGACGGGTCGCGGTACAGCAGGCGAAGCACGCCCTCCTCCGCCCGGGCGGAGCGGATGTTTTCATAGCGCAGCGAGCGCTCTTTGGGCTGCAAGGCAGCCACCGGGTTCAAATCCCGGCGGGTCTGGGCCTTTTTCTCCCGCGCCGTGCGGCGCTTAAAGGCCCGCTGCACCTCCAGCTTCATGGCCTCCGGCGTGATCTTCGCCGTTTCGGCAGCCCGGGTGGTGTAAATTTCCCGTTCCACAGGGTTGGGCAGGGCGGCCAGCAACTCGCCCACCTCCTCGCAGTAGGCGACCCGGGCCTCATCGCTGGCAAGGTCATATTTCCCCGCCACCTGCGCCATGCGGAACTCCACGCCGTTTTCACTGCCATTAAGCAGCCGCTCAAAGGCATCCGGCCCCTGAAATTTAATGAAGTCGTCGGCGTCCTGCTTGACATACTCCCCGTCCACCAGCCGCCGTGGAAGCTGCAGCACCTTCACGGAAAACTCCGAGCCGTTCAGGATCTGCAAGGCCCGCTCCGTGGCGATCTTTCCGGCGTTATCATTGTCGTAGCACAGCACCAGCTCTTTTGTGAAGCGGGAGAGCAGGCGGGTCTGCTCCACCGTCAGCGCCGTGCCCATGGAGGCCACTGCGTTATCAAACCCGGCCTGATGCAGCGTGACGATGTCCAGATTCCCCTCGCAGAGGATGATATTGGGCCGCTTGGTCTTCTTGGCCAGATTCAGCCCGTACAGCACCCGGCGCTTGGAATACACCGGAGTTTCCGACGAGTTCATATACTTGGGCTCGGACTTGTCCAGCACCCGGCTGCCAAAGGCCACCACGTCGCCCCGGGTGTCGATCACCGGGAGCATCAGGCGGTTGCGGAACTTGTCATACAGTCCGCCGTTGCGGTTCTGCACCACAAGGCCCGCCTCCAGCAGCTCTGACTTGGTGTAGCCCTTTTTCGTCATGGCATTCAGCAGCACGTCCCACGCATCCAGCGACGCGCCCATGCCGAATTTCACGGCGGTAGACTTGCGGATGCGCCGCCTGTCCAGATATTCCTGCACGGCGCGGCCCTCCGGCTGCTGAAGCAGCTGATAGTAAAAGCGGGCCGCGTCCCGGTTCAGCTCCAGCAGCCGCTGACGGCGGCGTCCGGCCTCCCGGTCGCCTTCCTCCTCCGGGACCTCCATCCCCGCCCGCCTGGCAAGAAACCGCACCGCATCGGGAAAAGGAAGGTTTTCAATATCCATGATGAAATTCACCACGCCGCCGCCCTTTTTGCAGCCGAAGCAGTAATAGATCTGCTTATCCGGCGAGACGGAGAACGACCCGGTCTTTTCGTTGTGAAAGGGGCACAGGCCAAAGAGGTTACCGCCCTTGCGGGTCAGGTGCACATAGCTGCCCACCACATCCACAATGTCGCTCCGCGCCACCAGTTCATCCAAAAAGCCCTGTGGAAACGCCATGGCTGCCGCCCTCCCTTCCTGCAAAGCGCCCGTTGATTTCACAGTAATAAAATATACCCCGTCTCGCTCAAATTTCCTCTTTTTTTCCCAAACTTTTTTCAAAGAAATCGTTTTTTTAGAGAAAACAGCCGCAAAACCAGCAAAACGCACAAAGGCGGCGGGTCGAAGGCGGCCGCGGATGGTGCAGATGTCAAGGCTCTTTTTCAAAAACTTCCTCCGGCTTTACAGCGCAGCGGAAAACCGATACAATGATAAAAAACGGAAAGGCGGGATGGGGATGAAACTGCGGGCCATGCGGTTAGAGCGGCCGCTGACGGCGGCGGAGGAAGTGCGGCTATGCCAGCTGCTGCCGCCTGCGCGGCTGGCCCGCCTTGCCCGCATCAAGGACCCCCTGCGGCGGCGGGAACCGCTGTGCGTCTGGGCGCTGCTGCGGCAGATGCTGCGGGAGGAATGGGGCTGGACGGCGTGGCCGGAGATCGTTTCCGGCCCGCAGGGCAAGCCCCTGTTCGCAGGCCGGGACCATGCCTGCTTCAATCTCAGCCACACGGACGGCGCGGTGCTTGCCGCCATCTCCGCCCATCCGGTGGGGGTGGACATCCAGCGCATCCGCCCGCTGTCCGCCCAGTCCCTGCGGCGGCTGGCCCCCGGCATGGCAGCGGAGGACTTCTTCCCCTGCTGGGTGCGGCGGGAGGCCCGGGCCAAGCTGGACGGCGCGCACATGAACGGCCTGCTCCGCCGGGAGACACCCCTGCGCCCCGGTGAGCGCTATGACGCGGTGGAGACCTTCCCCGGCTATGCCGCCGGGGCGGCATCCTGGAGCGGCGAAGCGCCGGGCAGCGTGCGGACCGTCACGCTGGCGGAGCTGCTGGAGCAATTAAAATAGAAACTCCACCGCTTCTTGAAAATCTTGAAAAGGCTGCGGCCCCTGCGAGAGGACGAGAAGCAAGCGGCATCTTCCGTGTGGAAGATGCCGCTTGCGACCATTTCTCTTTATTCCGCCTGCGCGAATTTTGCCTTGTCCCGGTCGATCTTTTTTTGATAGCGGTCCTGCTCGGAAAAGACACACCCGCAGTATTTCTGCATATAAAAGCCCAGTTCCCGGGCCCGCTGGTTCCCGGCGCGGAAATTGGGGCGGAAATCCCGATAGAGGAACTGCACGCCGTACTCTTTGGCATACCGCTCCGCCGCGCGGGCAATGCCGTCATGGTCCTGATACAGGCTTGCCAGCAGCGTGGAGGTAAAGGCGGTGAAGCCGTGCTCGGCGGCATAGCGGGCCGTGCCCTCAATGCGGTGCTCATAGCAATAGGTGCAGCGGTGGTCAATATCGTCCGCCACATGGTGGACAAATTCCCGCAGACCATAATCTTCCTGCACCCGCACCTCCATGCCAATGGTGGGGGCATAGGTCAGCAGACAGTCCCGCCGGGCCTCATATTCCTTCCAGGGGTGGATGTTGGGATTATACCAAAACGCCACAGGCTCAATGCCCTCGCTGCGCAAGGGATCGATGCAGCTGAGGGAGCAGGGCGCGCAGCAGGTGTGCATCAGTACCGTTTCCATAGTCATGCCTCGTTTCCGTTCATTTCTCTTATGATTATATCATACTCTTGTCCCAAAAGAAAGCGCTGTCATGGATCGGCAGATGTAAAGACAGATATAAAGATAGCCATAAAGACAGCCGTAAAGATAATCGCAAAGATTCTTAACAGATTCTTTACACCTTTCGGTGGGTTTTCCGATTGCGAAATTTGGCGAAAAAGTGTATGATACCAACTAATGTGGTATTTTATGCGATAAGCAATCGTTTTCCCGCAAGGAGGCAAAGGCATTGAAAGTTGGACTTGATGTTGGCTCCACCACCATCAAATGCGTGGTGCTGGATGCCGAGGACCAAATCGTTTACAGTACATATGAACGGCATTACAGCCATATTTTAGAAAAATCCGAAGAACTGCTGCGCCGCGTGGCGCAGCAGTATGTTCCCGGCGGCGAGGCACAGCTTGCCATCTCCGGCTCCGCCGGCATGGGCATGGCAGACAGCGTGCAGGTGCCTTTCGTGCAGGAGGTGTTCGCCACCCGGGTGGCGGCGAACCGTCTGGCCCCCGGCACGGATGTCATTATTGAGCTAGGCGGCGAGGACGCCAAGATCCTCTTCCTCACCAACGGCACCGAGGTGCGGATGAACGGCTCGTGCGCAGGCGGCACCGGAGCCTTTATCGACCAGATGGCCACCCTTTTGAAAATGACCGCCGATGAGATGGACGCCGCCGCCCAGAAGGCGGAAAAGACCTACACCATCGCGTCCCGCTGCGGCGTGTTTGCCAAAAGCGACGTGCAGCCCCTCATCAATCAGGGCGCGAAGGCCGAGGATATTGCCGCCAGCATTTATCAGGCGGTGGTGAACCAGACCATTGCGGGCCTTGCACAGGGCCGCCCCATCAAGGGGAACATCCTGTATCTGGGCGGGCCGCTGACCTTCTCCCGCGTGCTGCGGGAGAGCTTTGACCGCACGCTGGGCGTGCAGGGCACCTGCCCGGACAACAGTCTTCTGTTCGTGGCGCTGGGCGCCGCGTTTTATTCTGACCAGACCTTCGACCTGCAAAAAACGGCGGACCTGCTCCGCGCCCACGGCGCGGCAGAGACCTACCGCTCCCAGCCCCCGCTCTTTGCAAGTCAGGCCGAGTACGACGCTTTCCGGGCCCGCCACGCCAAGGCGGCGGTGCCCCGGGTGCCCTTTAGGGCGGACTATGCCGCCCCTGTGCACATCGGCATCGACTCCGGCTCCACCACGGTGAAAATGACCGTCATCGACGAGGATGCCCGCATTCTCTTTACGGATTATCGGCCCAACCTTGGCAACCCCGTGCCGCTGATCCGGGAGGTGCTGCAAAAGCTCTATGACGAGCACCCGGCGCTGCACGTGGCGTCGGTCACCACCACGGGCTATGGCGAGGACCTTGCAAAAAACGCCTTCCACGCCGATTACGGCGTGGTGGAGACCGTGGCCCACTTCACCGCCGCGCGGCATTTTCTGCCCAATGTGGACTTCATCATCGACATCGGCGGGCAGGACATGAAGTGCTTCAAAATCGAAAACGGGGCCATCAGCAATATCTTCCTCAACGAGGCCTGCTCCTCCGGCTGCGGCAGCTTTTTGCAGACCTTTGCGCAGGCGCTGGGCTATGACGTGAAGGAGTTTGCAAAGCTGGGCCTTTTCGCCGAGCGGCCCGTGGACCTTGGC
>CAKSVQ010000099.1 GCA_934504065.1 uncultured Dysosmobacter sp.
TATACTACTGGACAGACCAATCAAGACAGTGAACAGGCTTGCCTGGAATATTCCCGCAGGCCCTTTCCCTGTTTTCAATCATCATAAAAAAGGCGGAATGACCATGAATCTCTGTGATTACGATTCCATTCGGGAGCTGCTGGGGCGGCACGGCTTTCATTTTTCCAAATCCATGGGACAGAATTTTCTGATTGATCCACAGGTCCCCTATGACATCGCGGCAGCATCGCAGGCAGACGAGACCTGCGGCGTGCTGGAAATCGGCCCCGGCATCGGCCCGCTGACGGCCGAGCTTGCCAAGCGGGCCGGAAAGGTGGTGTCTGTGGAGCTGGACAAAACTCTGCTGCCTGTGCTGGCGGAAACCATGGCCCCGTACCCGAATGTAGAGATCGTCCCCGGCGATGTCATGAAACTGGATCTTTCCGCACTGGTGCGGGAAAAAATGGCAGGACTGCGCCCGATCGTCTGCGCAAATCTCCCTTATAACATCACAACACCTGTGCTGACCAAAATCATCGAAACACCCTGTCTGGAAACGATCACCGTGCTGATCCAAAAAGAGGTCGCCCAGCGCTTGGCAGCGCCACAAGGCTCTTCCGACGGCGGATCGTTTTCCATGTTCCTGCAATATTACATGGAAACGGAATATCTTTTTGATGTACCCCGTGAGAAGTTCCTACCCATGCCCAAGGTCACCTCCGCCGTGCTGCGGTGCGTGCGGCGCAGACAGCCTCCCATCGCCGTGAAAGACGAGGCATTTTTCTTCCGCTGCCTGCGGGGGGCATTCCTGCTGCGCCGCAAGACCCTTGCCAACAGCCTTGCCGCCGCCCTGCCCAATTATGATAAGCAACAGGTGCTGGATGCCATCCGCGCCTGCGGTCTTCCCGAAGATGTGCGGGGAGAACGACTGACGCTGGAGGATCTGGCCCGGTTGTCTGACGTGCTGAAGGCGGAGTGAGGAAAATCCGCACTTGCCTTTCCCTCGCGAATCGTGTAAAATAATAGGGCAGGATTTCGCAGGCGGTCAATGAAGTCTGCCAGCTTTTGCCGCCCGCAAGAATTAAAGGAGGAACATCATCATGGAAACCTATGGTCTGGAAGCCCTGGGCATTGTCAACGCCTCTGCTGTTTACCGCAATCTCACCCCCGCACAGCTGACGGCACACGCGCTGCGCCGCGGCGAGGGAAAGCTCTCCAAGACTGGCGCGCTGGTTGTCAAGACCGGCAAATACACCGGCCGCAGCGCCAATGACAAGTTCATTGTTGACACGCCCGCCGTTCATGACGACATCGCATGGGGCAAGGTGAACCGCCCCATCGAAAAGGCCAAGTTCGACGCTATCAAGAGCAAGGTCATTGCTTACCTCCAGAATAAGGAAATCTTTATTTTCGACGGCTTTGCTGGAGCCGACCCCAAGTATACCCAGTCTTTCCGCATCGTCAATGAGCTGGCTTCCCAGAACCTATTCATTCATCAGCTTCTGCGCCGCCCTACCGCGGAGCAGCTGAAGGATTTCAAGAGCGACTATACCATCATCGCCGCTCCCGGCTTCAAGTGCGTCCCCGAAATCGACGGCACCCGTTCTGAGGCTGCCATTCTGGTGGATTACGAGGAAAAGCTGGTGGTCATCTGCGGCACCCAGTATGCCGGAGAGATCAAGAAATCCGTGTTCTCCGTGATGAACTATATTCTGCCGAAGCAGGGCGTGTTCCCCATGCACTGTTCTGCCAACATCGGCAAAAACGGTGATTCCGCCGTGTTCTTCGGTCTCAGCGGCACGGGTAAGACCACCCTTTCTGCCGACCCCAACCGGATGCTGATCGGCGATGACGAGCACGGCTGGGCCGATGATTCCGTGTTCAACTTTGAGGGCGGCTGCTATGCCAAGTGCATCAACCTCAGCCCCGAGGGCGAGCCGGAGATCTACAACGCCATCAAGTTTGGCGCGCTGGTCGAAAACGTTGTGATGGACGATGAGACCCGTGAGTTCGACTTTGACGATGACTCTCTGGCTGTCAACAGCCGCGTGGGCTATCCCGTGGAGTACATCCCCAACGCCGAGCTTTCCGGCATGAGCCCCAGCGTGCCCAAGACGGTCATCTTCCTCACGGCAGATGCTTATGGCGTGCTGCCCCCTATCTCCAAGCTGAATAAGAATCAGGCCATGTATTACTTCGTTTCCGGCTTCACCTCCAAGGTCGCCGGCACGGAGATCGGCATCACCGAGCCTGTTCCCACCTTCTCCACCTGCTTTGGCGAGCCGTTCCTGCCCCTTGACCCCTCTGTTTATGCCGCAATGCTGGCTGAAAAGGTCGAAAAGTCCGGTGCACATGTGTATCTGGTGAACACCGGCTGGAACGGCACTGGCAAGCGGATGAAGCTCAGCTATACCCGCGCCATGGTCACCGCCGCTCTGACTGGCGAGATTGAAAAGGGCGAGTTCGTTACCGATCCCACCTTTGGCGTGCAGGTGCCCACCTCTATCGAGGGTGTGCCCAGTGAACTGCTGATCCCCGAAAACACGTGGGAAGATAAGGCCGCTTACCGCGCAAGCTGCAAGAAGCTAGCCGACAGCTTTGTCGAGAACTTCAAGAAGTACACCCACATGAGCGCCGAGGTCGTCGCCGCTGGTCCCAAGGCTGAATAAATTCCGATTAAAAAAGGCTGCCGCTTCCTATAAGAAGCGGCAGTCTTTTTTCTCTATTGCAGCGCACGGTCGATTTCCCGGATCAAGCGGGCGTGAAACCAGCAGGCCCCATAGCAGACATGGCGCACCAAATCTCTGTGGAACCAGACGGCGGCGCAGTCCTCCCCTGCTGTCAAAGTTCCGGTAAGTGCCTGTCGTTGGGGGCCCAACGCGATCAGATCGCCCGGTTTCAGCGTTTGAAATGTCCCGCCGCTTTCAAATACCGCGCTGCCGCGCAGCAGGCACCCCACCTGTTCTCCTGTGGGACAAACACTCCCCGCGTTCAGGTGTTCTGTCCGCAAATCAAAGCACGACGCCATGGTAGTGATCCCCTCCCATGTCAGCCACGAAAAAAGCGGCAGTTGGCGCAGTTCATCCAGCGTGTCCATCAGCTTCGGTCTGGGAACTTGGCACAAAGCCTGTCCAGCTCCGCGATCAGTTCCTGCATATCCGCTTTGGACATCCGGCAGGACAGCTCCGCCGTATCGTCTCCGTCCATGGTGTTCGGCAGGAAAAACGAGACCTCTGCCCGGAAGCCATCATCCTCTGCCCGGATGGACAGGGAAAAATACGGCTCCGCAAATTCGCTGACATAGGCAGGCCGGATTCCCGCATTGAGCACCTTGATCCCGGCACTCATCTCCCGCAGCTCATAGGTCAACAGGCAGCTATTGGAATCCTTGATGATATTGCCGTCATCCTGCGTCCAGGTAGCCCGCAGAACCAGCCAGTTCCGGTCGTCGCTGGTAGGGTCGCCTCCGTCATACGGAAGCTCATAATTAACAATGTCCAGCTTCAGGCTGGATGCGTCCTCTCGAAATAACACGATATATGGTCTCCTTATTGGTCAAGATGGTGCTGGGCATAAAAGGCGTCATACTCCACCAGCTGCTGCTGTAAAAGTGCCGGGGTATCCAACCCATACGGGCATCTGCTTTTGCAGGCATTGCAGTGGATGCAGTTTTCGATCCGGTGCATTTTTTCGTACCACTCGTCCGTCATATAGCGCTGATACGGAGAGCGGCGCAGCAATGCATTCATACGTGCGGACTGCGGGATGTCGATATTGGCCGCACAGGGCAGGCAGTATCCGCAGCTGCGGCAAAAACTCCCCGCAAGCTCCTTGCGGTCATGATCGATCACAGCTTGCAGCTCCTCCGTCATGGCAGGCGGATCTTCTGTCAAAGCAAGCCACTGATCCAGCTCCCACTCATGCTGGATTCCCCAGATCGGCACCACATGGTCATGCTGCGCCATGAATGCATAGCAGGCCTTTGCGTTGTTCAACAGTCCGCCGGAAAGCCCCTTCATGGCGATAAATCCCATGTCTGCCTGGCGGCAGCCCTCCACCAGCGCCAAATCGGTGTCGGATGCCAGATAGCAAAACGGAAATTGCAGCGTTTCAAAATTGCCGGAAGTAATGGCCGCCTGTGCTATCTTGGGGCGGTGGCTTGTGATGCCGATATGCCGGATATAGCCTTTTTTCTTCATTTCCAATGCGGCAGCAAACGCGCCGTTTTCATCAGCGGGGTCGGGCAGCACTGCCGGATTGTGAAACTGAATCAGGTCAATATAATCCGTCTTTAAACGGCGGAGGCTTTCTTCCATATGTGCAGTCGCGGTTTTCCTATCGGCCGCGCCGCTCTTTGTCGAGATCACCACATTCTGCCGCCGCCCCTCCAGTGCGATCCCCAGCTTTTCTTCACTGTCCGTATAGGCGTTGGCCGTGTCAAAATAGTTGATCCCCGCATCTACCGCCCGCCGCACCAGATGCACGGCGTCTTCCTTGGAGATTCGCTGGATCGGCAATGCGCCAAAGGCCGTTTTCGTCACATAGAGCTCCGTACGGCCCAGTCTTACCTTCTTCATACACCACTCCTCCTTTATTTTTTCAGTGTAACACAATTTCTTTCGTTTGCAAATCAAATTAAATATGATACAATGAGAAAAATGCAACCGGGAGGCGGTCTTTTGAGCAAAGAACTGCACTTAAAAGTGACCCTGCGCCTGTTTACTGACGATAACCAACGCTTCTTCGGCCCCGGGATCGCCACTTTGCTGGAGCGGGTGGCGGAGCACCACTCCCTGCGCTCTGCAGCAGCTTCCATGGAAATGGCGTATTCCAAGGCGTGGCGCATTATCCGCACAGCGGAAGGCGTGTTTGGCTGCAAGCTGCTGACATCTACCATCGGCGGCCAGCACGGCGGCGGCGCGGTGCTGACGCCGGAGGCTCAGCGCATTCTGGAGGCATACCGCGCCTATCAGGCAGATGTAGAGCAATACGCCCACGAAAAATTTATCTCCGCATTTTCGTTCTTCCCGGAACTGGAGCAAAACAAGTAAAAGGACTGCCTTGGGCAGTCCTTTTTGCGTCACCGCTCCATAGCCCGGATCAACCGCAGCAGGTCGGCAAGGGTGCGGCGGTAATTTTCCGCACTTTTGGGCGCGCTGTCCGCAAAGGCTTCCGCCGCCCGATTGATGGAAAACATTGCAGTCACGCCCAAATCATAAGCCTGCTCCGCCCCCGGACCGATGCCGCCGACGATCGCCACCAGCGGGATATTCCTCGGCGCCGTGCGCCGCGCGATGCCAGAGATCACCTTCCCCTGAACGCTCTGCGAATCGATCCTTCCCTCTCCGGTGATGACCAACTCTGTTCCATTCAGTCTGCGGTCAAAGTCCACCGCATCCAGCACCGCTTCAATGCCGGAACGAAGAATTCCGCCAAGAAAAGCGATGCTGCCCGCGCCCATCCCGCCAGCCGCGCCCGCACCCGGCAAATCAGCAAGGTTCAGTCCCAGTTCCCGCTCAAGCACATGGCTGAAATGTAGCAATCCCGCGTCCAACCGGGCTGCCATTGCATCATCCGCGCCCTTTTGCGGCCCGAATATCCACGCCGCGCCCTGCGGGCCGCAAAGAGGATTTTCCACGTCGCACATGACCGTGATCTTCGTATTTTCCAGTAAGCGGCGGCAATCCGACACATCGATATTTGCAATTTCTTTCAGCGTGCCGCCCACCGGGGTGAAGCACTCCCCTGCCTTATCATAGAATTTTGCGCCCAGTGCTGCAGCACAGCCGCAGCCGCCGTCGTTGGTGGCACTGCCGCCCAAGCCCAATAAGATTTCTGTGCAGCCCCGTTCCACCGCGTCGCGGATCATCTCACCCACGCCGTAGGTTGTGGTCTTTTCGGGGTTTCGGCGTTCGCCCGCCATCGGAAGCCCTGCGGCGGCCGCCATTTCGATCACTGCCAGCGTTCCTTTTTTGGCATAAGCCGCCGTGATCGGCTCGCCAAAGGGGCCGGATGCCGGAACCCACACCGTCTCCGCGCCGATGGCCTCCACAAAGCATGCCGTCGTTCCCTCTCCTCCGTCGGCTACCGGAAGCGTTACCAATTCACATGCCGGGAAAATCTGCGAAAAGACCTCCCGCGCAATGGCACAGATGTCCATTGACGACAGAGTCCCTTTAAACGAGTCTGAAATCATGATGCATTTTTTCATCCGATAGCCTCCTTGTTTCAACAAAAAACGGGCCTTTCGGCCCGTTTTTCAGATTGATTACTTTTGCGTAGGGTCTTCTTCCGTGGGGCTGGGCACCGGATGCTCCTTGTGCTCCACCATGGCGCGGATCAACTCCACCGTGCCGCCCAGGCCAAGGCAGCTGGAATCCAGACAGAAGTCATAGCTGTCTACCGCGCCCCACTTCTGAGAGGAATAGTACTCATAGTAGGAAGCACGGCGCTTATCCGTTTTGATGATGAGCTTTCGCGCCTCGTCCGGGGAAATATTCTGCCGCTTGGCCACCCGCTGAATACGCACATCCATCGGCGCGTGAATGAACAGGCTCAAATGGTTGGGATCATCCGCCAACGCGTAGTCCGCGCAGCGGCCGATCATCACGCAGGGACCCTGCGCCGCAATATGGCGAATGGTATCAAACGTGGCCAGATACACCTGCTGCTCCAAAGAGTCGCCTGCTCCGGTGCCGGGCAGGGCAAACATATAGGAATCCATCGCAATGGAGTACAGCAGGCTCTTGGGGCGCTCGTCAAAATTCTCGAAGATCTTTTCGCAAAGGCCGCTTTTTTTTGCCGCCTCCTGCAAAAGCTCTTTATCGTAGAACGGAATCCCCAGCTCTTTGGCCACACGGATGCCGACCTCCTTGCCGCCGCTGCCGAACTGCCGTCCAATAGTAATGATGGTTTTCATAAAAAACCCTCCTTCTGTGATTTGCTGCAACTGCGCCGTCCCCTAATCGGAGGGAGGGAGCGCGCCGTCTTTCTGATAAAATTATAACACCTTCCGGCAAGACCGTCAAATAAAAAACGAGGGTGCGCGCACCCTCGTTTTTTATTATCGAAAAAGTGGTGTAGCCACTTTTTCGATAGAATTTCACTGCGCTCCGTGCCTCGGTTGGCCGCATAGCGGCCAATTCGACACACGCTCCGCGCAAAGTGTTTTCTGCCACGCACATGTCGCAGCAGAAAACGGATTTCACAGTTTTCGCGTCTCCGGACGCGAAACTCCGCGAGGCTCTTTCGACAAACTCAAACGAAGTACGCCCTCGCCTTTTCAGTTTTCTGGCACAGGCTTGCCCAGTCGGCGGTACATCGTTTTCTTCACCGCGCGGAGGATGTTTTCATACCCCGTGCAGCGGCACAGATGACCGGAGAGAAGCTTACGCAGTTCGTCGTCTGTATACTCCTTGCCGCTTTCCAGAATCTCCACCGCCGTCAGAATAAAACCGGGAGAGCAGAAGCCGCACTGGATCGCCGCTTCATCCATGAAAGCCTGCTGAATATCGGGCAGTTCACCGTTGGGGCCCAGCAGTCCCTCCAGCGTGCGGATATGCTTGCCCTCGGCCCATACTGCAAGATAAATGCAAGAGTTGAATGCCTCGCCGTCGATGAGCACGTTGCAGGCACCGCATTCCCCCACCTCGCAGCCCTTTTTCACCGAGGTCATGCGGAAATCGTTGCGCAGCATATCTGTCAGGCTGGCGCGGACATCCACCGTCCGCTCTACATCCTTGCCGTTCAGATTGAAGTGGACGGTCTGATACTGCATGATATGCTTCTCCATTACAGCACACCTCCCGCCAGCTTGACCGATTCAATAAATGCCCGCTTGGCACTTTCCACCGCGATATGCATCCGGAAATCCTTTGCCGCGCGCCAGGAATCACGGGGATTGATGTCCGCCTTCACTGCCTGCGCAAATGTCTCCGCCAGTTCCAGACTGATCGGCTGGCCCGCTGCCGCCTGCTCCGCCGTCGCCGCCCGCAGCGGCACAGGCCCTGCCACGCCAAAGGCAACCCGCGCCCGCTCCACTCGCCTTTTATCAGCGGAAAGACGAACATTGACCGACGTTCCCAGTGTGGCAATATCCATGGCGTTGCGCATGGCATACTTGATATAGTGTCCAAAGGTATTCTCATAGCTCTCTTTGGGGATCAAAATTGCCGTCTGGATCTCCCCTTCCCGGATATCCACCTTTCCGGCCCGGATGTAAAAATCATGGATAGGCTGACGGCGGACACCCTCCGGCCCTGTCAGCTCCACGATGGCGTCATAGGCGTGCAGGGTGGATGCGGAGTCTGCCGAGGTCACACCGTTGCAGGTATTGCCGCCGATGGTGCCCACATTGCGGATCTGGGGACCGCCCACCTGATCCACGGCCTCCCCCAGCACGTTGATGTACTTCTGGATCAGACTGTCCCGGGTGATATGGGAAAAGCTGGTCAGCGAGCCGATCCGCAGCGTGCCGTCCGCTTCCATGGTCACACCCCGCAGTTCATCCAGACGCTGAATGGAGATCAGCTCCGCGCCTGCCCGTTTTCCTTCCCGCATCTGCACCAGCACATCGCTGCCGCCGGCAATGATCTGCGCCGAAGGATGCGCCAGACGAAGGCTGACGGCGTCCGCCACGTCTTTGGCCTGATAAAGCGCTTTCATATCATACATCTGCGTTTCCCTCCTTCAC
>CAKSVQ010000100.1 GCA_934504065.1 uncultured Dysosmobacter sp.
CACAAGCTGGGCGGCTGGTTCCACATTCCTCACGGCACCGCCAACGCCCTGCTGTTCCCCTTCGTCTGCCGCTTCAATGCCCAGCGTCATCCCTACAAGATGGGCACCTTCTCCCAGTACAAGTATCCCCAGGCCTTCGAGCGCTATGTGGAGCTGGGCGAGCTGATCGGCGTGAAGGGCAAGACCGACGAGCAGACCTTCGAGAACTGGATCAAGGCTTGCCAGCAGCTGAAAAAGGACATCGACATCCCCGAGACCATTCTGGATTGGCTGCTGGAGGCCCATCCCGAGAAGAGCGCCGAGGAGTGGGAGGCCGAGTTCCTGGCGGCTGTGGACCAGATGTCCGAATGGGCGTTCCACGATGCCTGCACCGGCTGCAACCCCGTGTATCCCACCATTGGCGAGCTGAAGGGCTGCTATCTGAAGGCCTTCTACGGCGAGAAGAAGTACACCGAGAAGTACGGCGACACGTGGGAAGTGCCTGTCACCCTGCCCACCGACACCCACGCCGCGTATCCCATGGGCCTCAGCGCCGATCTGGGCGTGGCCAAGACCGGCGGCTTCAACTGATCCTCTTCCCCGCGGCTTAACACTTCCTTTTGGGGGCCGGTGCGCACGGCACCGGCCCCATCTCCATTTTATTTGAAACTGACAGAAAACGAGGTGCCAACCTATGCTGAATTTGCCGAAAAAGGTCTATTTCAAGGCAGGCTGCGCCCCCGTCGCCCTTCGGGAGCTGACGGAGGTCTATCACCTCAGCCGGGCGCTGGTGGTCACCGACCCCAATCTCTACCGCTCCGGTACGGCGGCCCCGGTGGTCGATCGGCTGCGTGGGCAGGGCATTCGCGTGGCGGAGTTTTTCACCATCGGCAATCCCGTCTCCACCGCCGACCTGCGCGGCGCAGTGCCCAAGCTGCTGGAATTTCAGCCGGATGTGATCGTAGGCGTGGGCGGAGACAACGCCATGAGTGCTGCCAAGGGCCTCATGGCGCTGTATGAAGACCCGGAAGTGGACCTTTGCGCGGCAGCGGCCGATCCCGCCCTGCTGCGCCCCTGCACCCGGGCCAAGCTGGTGCTCATTGCCACCAACTTCGCCAGCGGCGCGCAGAATTCCCCCTTTGCCATGCTGTGCGGCGGCGAGGGCCACCCCTGCTGCCTGAAAAGCCTGCACCTGCTGCCGGAAATTTCCGTGACCGACGCAGACTTCACCGCCACACTGACGGCGGAGCAGGTGCACACCTGCGCTCTGCGGGCCATGTCCCACGCGGTCCGGGCCTATCTGGACCCCCACTGCTGCGAATACACCACCGGAATGCTGGTGGAGTGCATCGCGCTGATCCTGCGCTTTACCAAACCCGCCATGGACGGCAACCCCGCCGCCCGGGAGCGGATGCACAACGCGGCCGCGCTGGCCGGAGCATCCTACGGCAACATCATGGATGCCATCACGCCGAAGCTGCCCAGCTTCCCCACGGAGGAAGAGGTCTCCGTCAACGACAATGACGTGCGCTGCGCCGCCCTTGCCGAGCAGCTCGGGTTTGACAGCTGCCGTGCCCTGTTCGCCGCCTGCGAAGCCTTGCAGGCGCTGTGAGCGCTCTCTTCTGAAAAAAGCCCCCTGCCGTGAAACGATCTGTTTTGCGGCAGGGGCTTTTTCATTATACATTATTTCCCGCGCTTATCTGGCGGGCCAGAGGATGTCCCGGGCGATGGGGGTATAGAACGCCTCCTCCACCGCCTTGCGCTCTTTGGTCTGGCCCAGGATCCACATCAGCTTGGCCGTGACGGCCTCGGTGGTCATATCATAGGCTTCCAGCACGCCCAGCTCCTGCTTGAGACTGTATCCCACGTGGTAAACGCCCAAGTCGCTGCCCTCGTTCTGCACCTGTGTGGTCAGCACGATGATCCGCCCTGCCTCCACAGCGGCGCGTACACTGTCGTAAAACCCGCCGCTCTCCGGCAGGCCGCCCACGCCGAAGCTTTCGATGATCAGCGCGTCGTTGCGCTCCAGCAGAAAGTCCAGCTGCTCCCGGCCCGCACCGGGGATCAGCTTCATCAGCGCCACCTTTTCGCTGATACGGTCGTAAAACACCGGGTATCCGCCGCACTCCTGCCGGACATACCGCAGCAGCACGCCGTCCCGCAGCACCCCCAGCTCCGGGAAGTTGATGCTGGAAAAGGCCTGAAAGCTCTTCGAGCGGGTCTTCTTCGCCCGGGTGCCCAGAATGACCCGGCCATTGAACACGATGGAGACCCCGGGCATATCCGCAGAAGCACAGCGGAAGGCATCCGTCAGGTTGATCTTGGAGTCCGTATTGTCAAAATCAATGGGCTTTTGCGCCCCTGTCAGCACAATGGGCTTGGGGCTGCCCTGAATGAGATAGCTCAGCGCCGCGGCGGTATAGGCCATGGTATCTGTGCCGTGGGTAAGGACAAATCCATCATAGGCCGCGTAATGTTCCCGGATACACCGGGCCATTTCCAGCCAGTGGTAGGGGCAGATGTTGGTGCTGTCCAGCTTCAAAAGCTGGATGCAGTCCACCTCGCAAAGCTCCTGGACCTCCGGGATGCGGCTGAGCATATCCGCCGAAGAAAGCTCCGGCGCCAGCCCCGCCTCCGTCGATTCCGAGGCGATGGTCCCCCCGGTGCCAATCAGCAGTATTTTTTTCATAGTCTCTCCTCTATTTTTGAACAAGTGGACCTGCCGCTTTGGCAGTAGTGTAATAGTTTTATTATTCCATATTTTCTGCCAAATGGAAAGTGGCGAGCGGACTTTTTTGTGTTTCTTCGCCCCTTGCGCTCTTATCGGCAATGTGCTAAACTTTCCAGCAAGGGGCCCGCGCCCTTGAAACTCAGAAAGGATTCTTACCTATGCAGTACGATTTTGACCAAATCATTGACCGCTCGCAAAACCACGCCGCCAAGTATGACGAGCGGATGAAAAAATTCGGCACGGAGGACGTGATCCCCCTGTGGATCGCGGACATGGACTTCCGCACCGCCCAACCCATTATCGACGCGCTGGGCCGCCGCGCACAGGAGGGCATCTGGGGCTACACCGCCCGGCCCGACAGCTATTTTGCCGCCATCCGCGCCTGGCAGAAGCGCCGCAACCACTGGGAGATCGACCAGTCCCTGATGAGCTTTTCGCTGGGTGTGGTGCAGACCATCAGCGCCTGCGTAAAGCTGTTCACCCCCGAGGGCGGCAGTGTGCTGATCCAGACCCCGGTGTACTCCGAATTTTACGACATGGCCGAGGCGTGGAACCGCCATGTGCTGGAAAACCAGTTTGTGGAGCAGGACGGCCGCTGGACGGTGGACTGGGCCGACTTTGAGGAAAAGCTGCAAAAGGCCGACCTCTTCCTGCTGTGCAACCCCCACAACCCTCTGGGCATCGTGTGGACGCCGAAGGAGCTGCGGCGGATGGCGGAGCTGTGCATGAAATATCACGTCACCATGCTCTCTGACGAGATCCACTCCGACCTGATCTTCCACGGCAAGCACCACACCCCGGTGGCCACCCTCTCCCCGGAGATCGCCCAGTATGTCATCACCGGAATTTCCGGCACCAAGACCTTTAATCTGGCTGGCCTGCAGGCCAGCACCGTGGTGTTCCCCAACGCCCACATGAAGCAGGTCTTTGACCACTATTGGCAGTGCATGGACATTCACCGGAACAACGCCTTCTCCCTCCCCGCCATGGAGGCTGCCTTCAGCGCAGGCGGCGAGGAATGGCTGGAGCAGCTGCTGCCCTATCTTTCCGCCAACTTTGATTTTGTGGTGGACTACTGCAAAACGCGCATCCCGAAGATCAGGACCTACGCCCCTGATGCCACCTATCTGATGTGGCTGGACTGCCGGGAGCTGGGCCTGAGCGACGAAGCCCTCCACGACTTTATGATCCAGAAGGCCCGTCTGGGCCTGAACGATGGCTGTTCCTTTGGCCGGAGCCTTCACGGCTATATGCGCCTGAACGCCGCCTGCCCCCGCAGCGTCCTGAAGCAGGCCATGGCCCAGCTGGAAGCTGCCGTAAGCGCGCTTTAACATTCGCTTCTACATTATATACAATAAGCACCGAGCCCCCGGCTTTTTCAAGCTGGGGGCTCGGTGTTTCTCAAAAAAGTCGCGCCAGCTTCAGCGGCTTTTCTAAAATTTTCCTCTTTGTCTCCTCCCGCTTCATGCACATCCCTCCCACGCAATCCTGACAAACGTTCGTTAGCATTTGATATACACCGTTTCCCGTATTTGTCAATAGCGGCAAAAAGTTTTCTTTGCCGCTGTATTTTTTTGTCCGTTTCTGCCGGAGGACACACCGCGTCACACCCGTAACGCTGTGACGTTCCACTGTGTCGTCTCAACCGTGACACAGTGTCCCTGTAAAATTGCCCGAAAATATAACGGAATTGTCACGTCTTTAACAAATATGTTCGTGAAAAATCTGTCGAAATCGCAAGAGCTTTTGGCACGATAATTGCTATATTACTTTCGCGGTAGGATTTCAGCGAACACTTGAAAGGAGCTTACACAATGAAACCTTTGGAAGGAATTCGGGTCCTTGACTTTACCCAGTTCATGGCCGGCCCCATGGCCACCATGCTGCTGAGCGATCTGGGCGCGGAAGTCATCAAGCTGGAGAACGCCTCCACCGGCGGCGACAACACCCGCTACGGCAAGGTAATCCAGAACGGTGCTTCCAGCCACTACGCCACCCGCAACCGCGGCAAGAAGAGCGTGGCCATCAACATGAAGGATCCCAAGCAGAAGGATCTCTTCCTGCGGCTGGTGAAGACCGCCGACGCCGTGATCGAGAACTACAAGCCCGGCACCATGGAAAAGTTCGGCGTGACTTATGACATTCTCAAGGAGATCAACCCCAAGATCACCTATGTCCGCATCTCCGGCTACGGCCAGACCGGCCCCTATGCCGACCATGCCGCGTTCGACGCCACCGTGCAGGCCGAGGCCGGCGTGATGAGCATCACCGGTCCCGAGGGCAGCAACGGCTATAAGTGCGGCGCTTCCGTGGGCGACTACTCCGGCGCGCTGCTGGGTGCTTTCTCCGTGCTGATGGGCATCGTCAGCGCCATCCGCTCCGGCGAGGGCCGCTGTGTGGACCTTTCCATGATGGACGCCCTGATCTTCATGCAGGAGAACCAGCTCAGCGTTTACAAGGTCACCGGGAAAATGCCCAAGCCCGCCGGCAACCGTTATCCCGCGGCCAGCCCCATCGGCGACTTCATGTGCAAGGACGGCATCCCCGTCATGCTGAACATCTCCACCGACAAGCAGTGGAAGGATTTCGCCACCGTGCTGGGTCAGCCCCAGTGGCTGGAGAACCCCCACTTCGAGTCCATGAGCAAGCGGGCTGAGAACTTCCGCGAGGTGGAGGCCGAGGTCAACCGCGTGTTCGCCGAGCTGACCAGCGAAGAGGTCTGCGAGAAGCAGCAAAGCGTGCAGTCCGTCTATGGCCGCATCAACAACTATGAAACGCTGGTCAAGCATCCGCAGGTGCTTTACCGCAACACTTTCGTCAACGCCCACTATGAAAACGGCGTGACTTACAGCGTGCCCGGCAATCCTCTGGCCGTCAGCGGCATGGAGCGCCAGATGGACTACGAGACCGCCCGCATCGGCCAGCACACCATGGAAGTGATGAGCGAGGTGTGCACGCCCGAGGAGCTGGAGGAGATCGTGGCCCCCGTGCAGAAGCTGGCCGAGGAAAAGGCCGCCGCTCTGCTGGCCAAGTCCCGATTCTGAACGTTTAAAATTTTTATAAAAAGGAGTATCCATATGGCTGATTATAAGGGTATTGAAATGTCCCCCACCATGTTCGACCATCTCAAGGGCGCCAGCACCGGCGTGCGCAACATGGACTACAACTGGCGCGACATCTCGCTGTACAGCCTGAGCATTGGCTGCAAGCGCCCCGACACCCCCTATTTCTTCGAGCGGGATAAGCGTGGCCTGCACGCATGGCCCACCTTTACCTCCATGCTGCAACAAGTAATCATCGTGTTCACGCAGGTGCTGACGCTGTTTTTGATGATCGGCGTCGGCTTTGCGATCGGCCGGGCCAAAAAGATCAAAGAGTCCAGCCAGCCGGACATCATCTGGCTGATGACCCGCGTCGCCCTGCCCTGCGCCATCATCAAGTCCATGTCACTGGACGCAACGCCGGAGTTTTTGAAGTCCATCGGCTTTGCCACCCTTATCATCGTTGCCATCACGCTGCTGGCGGCTTTCATTTCCCTGCTGCTGTTCCGCGGCCATAAGCAGGAGCAGCGCAGCGTGCTGCAAATGGGCATTGTGTACAGTAACTCCGCCTTCATGGGCATCGCGCTGGTGCAGGCGGTGCTGGGCGACGAGGCCATCATTTACGCCACCCTCATCATGATCGTGGAAACCATCTTCATGCTGGTCCACTGCGAGATCACCATGTCGCAGGGCGGCAAGCCGGACCTGAAAAAGGCCTTCCTCACCCCCGGCGTCATCGGCTTTGTCATCGGCCTTGTGCTGATGCTGACCCGGGTGTCTCTCCCCGGCCCCATCACCTCCACCATCAACACCATGGGCAACATGAATACGCCTCTGGCCATGATTCTGGTGGGCCTCCAGATCGCCAAGGTCGATCTGAAGTCGGTGTTCACGCAGAAGAACCTGTACATCATCGCCATCATCAAGCTAATCGTCACCCCCGTGGTGCTGCTGTTCCTGCTCAAGCCGCTGGGTCTGGGCGCCATCGCGTACAGCGCCATCGTCATCTGCAAGGGCACGACGCAGCCTGCCGTGCTCAGCGTTTACGCTGCCGACCACAAGCAGGACGGTATTCTGGGCGCGCAGATCGTGGCCCTGACCACCATTTTGCAGATCATCACTCTGCCGCTGATCGCGGCGCTGACACAGGTCATGCTGTAAATTCTGAAAAATCCTGCCCGCGAAGTGCCAAACCGCTTCCGGGCAGGAGTTTCCTTTTTTCCGAAGTTGCATTTACCGTCGAAAAATAGTAAAATAGCAGCAAAGAAAGAGGCTTTTGAATTTTTATGGGAAGGAGCATGAACGTGTCCGGGGCGGTGTATCAAAACAACGAGGTATTTCGGCAATACTGCGCGGCCTACCTGCAAAAGATGAATTTAAGAACAGGCTGGCCCATCTCTGACAGGCTGCAAAAGGTGGACGATGCGCAATGGATGCGCATTCGGGAAAAATGGATCAAGCTGCGGGCCTATACCACACAGGCCGTCAGCCTTTTGATCGAAGACCAGCCGGACACGGATCTGGTGTTCGCGCTGTTCAGCAGGGAGGGCTGCCTTTTAAAGCTCTACGGCTCGCAGGCGCAGATCGCTGCGCTGAAAGCGCAGGGCATCGAACGGCGGACGCTGTGGAACTGGGAAAACGTGGGCCCCAACGCCGTTTCCATCGGTCTTGCGGAAAGCCTGCCGCTTTACAGTGTGCAGCAGGAGAATTACCATCCGCTGTTAAAGCCCTTTGCCCTTTATTTTTCTCCCATCATTCAAAACAGCTCCGCCGGATTTCAGCCCAAAACCATCGGCGGTGTGGGGCTGATCGTCCCGGCGGTGGAGCAGCGGCTGGGCTATGAAATGCTGGTGCGGGCCATTACGCAGACCGTCAGCCTGCATTTGGATACTGCGCAGGATATTTTCAACGTCTATGCCCAGAGCGCCCAGTGTATGCTGCTGCTGGACATCAACCAGCTCACCGGGCAGATCACCATCAACCACCACAACCACCAGCTCTTTGAAATTTTCCAGCTTCCGCAGGAGGACCTGTATTTCAAGCGGGTGGATACCATCTTCGACCCGCCGCCGAAAAACGAACAGATGTGGTACAGCATCCGCAATGAAGTTCCCCTTACGGGGCAGGAGATGATGGTGTCCGTCCACGGCAAGGAGATCAACTGCTCCGTCACCGTGGTGCCGCGGGACCGCCCCAATGTGGGCAGCAAGTCCGCGCTGGTGACGCTGGAGCCCTTCCAGCGCTCGATCGACACCATTTCCGAAAAAATCAGTAACCACGCCGTGATGGATCTGGACAACATCATCGGCCGTTCGCCCCAGATCCGCACCGCCATGCAGCGGGCCCGCATCCTCGCCAATGCCGACAGCAATGTGATGATCTTCGGCGAAAGTGGCGTAGGCAAGGACGTGTTCGCCCAAGCGCTGCACAACACCAGCAAGCGCAAAAACAAGCCCTTCATCGCCGTCAACTGCGGCGCGCTGCCCCGGGACCTGATCGGCAGCGAGCTGTTCGGCTATGAGGGCGGTGCGTTCACCGGGGCAAAAAAGCAGGGCAACATCGGCAAATTCGAGCTGGCCAACGGCGGCACCATCACCCCACCGGAGGCGGCGCTGGCGGTAATGCTCTCCATCTCCATGGTGGGTTCCCTGGCCAAGCTGGAGGTGTTTTCGGAAAATATGCGGCAGGTGAAGTTCACGGTGGAACAGCTGGAGGAATTTCTGGAGCTGCCCGCCCTGCCGGAGCCTGCCCAGCGGGCGGATGTGCCCTGCACCGACGTGAAGCTCCACCAAGTGCGCTTCTCCTACACCGGCGACACCCAGGACGAAGTGCTCCACGGCATCGACCTGACC
>CAKSVQ010000101.1 GCA_934504065.1 uncultured Dysosmobacter sp.
ACCGCTATGCGGCCAACCGAGGCGAAGAGCGCAGCGAAGCTTTCCTCGAAAAAGTGGCTATGCCACTTTTTCGAAAACCTATAAAAAAGCAGCCCCACTGGGCTGCCGCATCCGCAAAGATTTTCTTTTCCCGCGCTCAATTTTCCAGCAGGGTTCCCGCTTCCAGAGAGCGCACCGCGTCCACCGGAGTCAGTCCCCGATCTGCCACGGCCTGCCGCAGCAGCTGATAGGCCATCCGGTTGGCACCTGCCAACGCGATCGCCCGGTCCAGCGTCTCTTCACAAAAGCCCACAGACTCCAACTGCCGGATATTCTGGGTTATATTCATTTGACCACCGCCTTTTCCCTTTTAGTATAAACGCACTTTGGGAAAAAGCACAAGCAAAAAACTGTTAAATTTGCGTAAAAAATCTCAAAAAATTCCGTCATTCCGCTAAAATCGGCAAATCGACGATGGCCAGTCCCCGGCGCATGGCATACTCCACGGTATACCGGGTGCCGCCGGAGCTGCCGTCAAACGCGGCGATGAGCAGCGCGGCATGGTCCACCATATATCGGTCCCGCCGCTGCATACAAAAGGGCGTGTACTGGTGGGAGACCATGGTCTCTTCATCGCAGGCGGCCAGCAGACGCTGATAGCGCGAGCGCTGGGCAGCGGGCCACGCATCCGCCTGTGAGGGACAGGGCACAGCGGCCTCCACCGTCACGTCGCCGCAGCGCTGCCGCAGCGCCAGCGCCGCTTCGCAGAAATAAAGGTCGCACCCCAGCGCCATACCGCAGATAAAGTGGCGGAACCCCTCGGCATACGCCGCCTCCACCGCGTCGGCAATGCGGCGCTTCAGCGCCAGACAGCGGGCGTCCTCCTCCCGGTATCCCCATGGCAGCTTGCCGGGCCGATGCCCGGTAAAGCAGCAGCTCTCCTGTTTCGCCCGCATACGTTCACACTCCCTCTTTTGTTTATTGTAGAACATTCGTTTCATGTTGTAAAGGGATTTTGTAAAAATAGGGCTTGCATTTTCTCTGCCCATATCATATAATGAGCGTAGAAAACAACTGAATCCTTTGTCTTCAGGGCGGGGTGAAATTCCCCACTGGCGGTAAAGTCCGCGACCGGGCGTCTTTGGCGTCCGCTGACCCGGTGCAACTCCGGGACCAACAGTACAGTCTGGATGGAAGAAGATGATTGCGGCAAAGCCGCGCATTTGTGTGCGCTTCTTTGTTGTTTGTTCACCTTGGAGAAGTCAAAGCATCCAGGGTGTTTTCAAACAAACAAAGGAGTGTTTTTTCATGTCTAAATCTGCCGCTGTTTCCATGTCTGCCAGCCGGAGCCGTACCCACAAGCTGACGGTGACGGCCATGCTCTCTGCCGTGGCTTTTTTGCTGATGTTCGTGGAGTTCCCCATTCCGGCCCTAATCCCCTCGTTCGTGAAGCTGGATGTATCCGACCTGCCGGAGCTGCTGGCCGCCTTTTCCCTCGGTCCGGTCTATGGCGTGGCCGTCACGCTTTTGAAAAACCTGCTGTTCTCCGTGCTGCATGGGACTTCCTCGGCCTATGTGGGTGAGCTGTTCAACTTCATCATGGGCAGCGTGTTCTCCTTCAGCGCGGGCCTGATCTATCAGCGCGGCAAGTCCCGCAAAAACGCGCTGCTGGGCGCTGTGGTGGGTGCGGCTTTGATGGCCGTGCTGTCCGTGCCCCTGAATTATTTTCTGGTCTATCCTGCTTATGTGGTGTGCTACGGCATGCCGATGGAGGCCATCATCGGGATGTATCAGGCCATTCTCCCCTCGGCTGACAGCCTGATCAAGTGCCTGGCCATCTTCAATATGCCTTTCACCTTCTGCAAGGGCATGATCGACGTGGCGCTGTGCTTCCTTGTCTATAAGCCCCTCTCTCCCTTGCTGCACAAATGATACTCGCCAAAATGCAAGCATTTTGGCGAAAAAGATTCGCTGCGCTCCGTGCCTCGTTTGGCCGCATAGCGGCCAAGTCGACACACGCTTCGCGCAAAGTGTGTTCTGCCACGCACATGTCGCGGCAGAACACCAATTTCATGCCTTTCGCGTCTGCGGACGCGAAACTCTGCGAGGCTTTGCGGCGCACTGAAAGGTGCGCCGCTTTTCCTATTCCTTGAAATACCGCTTTTCAAGCGCGAACAGATGTGCTATCATAGTGCTATTCCAGACAAGGGGGGCGGCGGCGTGGAACGGATCATTCTGCATTGCGACCTCAACTGCTTTTACGCCTCGGTGGAGCTTTTGAGCCACCCGGATCTGCGTGAGGTACCCACCGCCGTCTGCGGCGACCCCCAATCCCGCCACGGCATCATTCTGGCCAAGAACGAACCCGCCAAGCGCTTCGGCGTGCAGACGGCGGAGACCATCTGGCAGGCCAAACAAAAATGTCCCGCGCTGGTGCTGCTGCCGCCCCACCACGGGCTTTACCGCCAGATTTCCCGGCAGGTCAACGCCATTTACGATGAATACACCGATCTGGTGGAGCCCTTCGGCATCGACGAAAGCTGGTTGGACGTGACAAACACGCTGCACCTCTTCGGCGGAGACGCCCGCGCGCTGGCCGACACACTGCGCCAGCGGATGCGCCGGGAGCTGGGGCTGACCCTCTCGGTGGGGGTGAGCTTCAACAAGGTGTTTGCCAAGCTGGGCAGTGACTATAAAAAGCCGGACGCCACCACGGTGATCTCCCCGGAGAACTGGCGGGACATCGTCTGGCCCCTGCCTGTGGGCGACCTGCTTTATGTGGGCGGCGCAGCCCGGCGGCTTTTGAAGCAGTACGGCGTGGAGACCATCGGCCAGCTGGCCGCCTGCAAGGCGGAAACGCTGGAGACGCTGATGGGAAAAATGGGGCTTCAGCTCCACGACTATGCCAACGGCCTTGACCGCGACCCGGTGCGCTCCCGGTATGATGCCGAGCCTGTGAAATCCGTGGGCAATGGGACCACCTTCCCCCAGAATCTCACCACCCGGACGCAGGTGCAGCGCGGCATCGCTGTGCTGGCGGACTCCGTTGCCTCCCGGCTGCGCCGGGCCGGAATGTATGCCGGGGGCATTCAGGTGACGCTCCGCGACCCCCAGTTTCACGACCGTTCCCGCCAGCGGCAGCTCCCCGCCCCCACCCATCTGATCCGCGACCTGACAGACAGTGCCATGGAGCTGGTATATGAACTGTGGAAGCCGCCCGCCCCCATCCGGGCCCTGACCGTTACTGCCATCCATCTGGTGGCGGAGGGACAGGCCTATGAGCAGGTGGACCTCTTCACCCCGGTGCCTGACCGGACGCGGCAGGAAAAGCTGGAGGGCGCCATGGAGCAGATCCGAAAAAAATACGGCGCTGCAGCCATTACCTTCGGCACAGCCCGCCCCGAAAAGGAGGACCCCTCACGATGACAAAACAGGAGGAAAAGCAGCGGCTGCGCCGGGTGATGCAGGGGCTGGAGGCCCAGCTCTCCCCTCGCTACCGCGCGGAAAGCGCGCAGGCCATTGCCGCCCATCTCACCGCCATGCCGGAATATCAGGCTGCGCAGACCGTTTTCTGCTTTGTGGGCGGCGCACATGAGATCGACACCCGGCCGATTCTGGAAAATGCCCTGCAAATGGGAAAGCGGCTGTGCGTGCCGCTGTGCGTGGGCGAGGGGCGGATGGAGCTGCGGCAGATCACCGACCTTGCCCAGCTCTCCCCCGGCGCTTACGGGATCTTGGAACCGCCTGCCCACGCCCCCGCCGTCTCCGTGGACGAGACGGACTTCGCCGTGCTGCCCTGCGTCACCTGCAACTGCCTTGGCCAGCGCCTTGGCCACGGCGGCGGGTACTATGACCGCTTCCTCGCCCTTTACCGGGGCGGCACGGTGCTGCTGTGCCGGGAACGGCTGCTGCGGGAGGAGATCCCGGTAGAACCTCTGGATATGCCCGTCCCATGGGTACTGACAGAGCGCGGATTGTACGAGGACGGCATACCCGCCCGGCTGGGTTGACAAATTCGGCTCTTTTTCCCGAAAAAGCAACCGATTTTCCGTGAAAATCGTTGATTGCCAAAGGCCCCTCACTTTTGTACAATAGGTAGCATACCGCGTTTGAAAGGTAACACCTATACGCATGGAATTTTTACAAAAGGAGAGGTTTTATGATCCAACAGTCCATGGCGTTCCTCGCCCAGTATGACCCCGAGGTGGGCGCTTCCATTCAGGAAGAATTTGCCCGGGAGGGCCGCAACATTGAACTGATCGCTTCGGAAAACATCGTCAGCGAAGCGGTGATGCTGGCGCAGGGAAGCTGCCTGACCAATAAATATGCCGAGGGCTACCCCGGCAAGCGCTACTATGGCGGCTGCTATGCCGTGGACGTGACGGAAGAGCTGGCCCGCAAGCGGGCCTGCCAGCTATTTGGCTGCAACTATGCCAACGTCCAACCTCACTCCGGCGCAAACGCCAATCTGGCCGCCTTTGTGGCGCTGATCCAGCCCGGCGACACGGTGCTGAGCATGAACCTTGCCCACGGCGGCCACCTCAGCCACGGAAGCCCCGTGAACATCTCCGGCAAATATTTCCACATCGTCCCCTACGGCGTGACGGACGAGACCGAGACCATCGACTATGATCAGGTGCTGGCCCTTGCCAAAGAGTGCAAGCCCAAGCTGATCCTCGCCGGGGCCAGCGCCTATCCCCGCACGCTGGACTTTGCCCGCTTCCGCGCCATTGCCGACGAGGTGGGCGCTTATCTGATGGTGGACATGGCCCATATCGCGGGTCTGGTGGCCGCAGGCGTGCACCCCTCCCCCATTCCCTATGCCGACGTGGTGACCACCACCACCCACAAGACCCTGCGTGGCCCCCGGGGCGGCATGATTTTGTGCAACGACGAGGCGATCTACAAGAAAATCAACTCCGCCGTCTTCCCCGGCACTCAGGGCGGCCCGCTGGAGCACGTGATCGCCGCCAAGGCCATCTGTCTGGGCGAGGCCCTGAAGCCGGAGTTCCGCGCCTATGGCCAGCAGGTGGTTCTTAACGCCAAAACGCTGGCGGAGGAGCTGATGAAGCAGGGCTTCCGGCTGGTGTCCGGCGGCACGGACAACCATTTGATGCTGGTGGACCTGCGGCCCTTCCACATCACCGGAAAGGAATTTGAGCATCGGCTGGACGCCGTGCAGATCACTGTGAACAAGAATTCCATCCCCAACGACCCGGAAAAGCCCTTTGTCACCAGCGGCATCCGGGTGGGCACGCCCGCCGTGACCTCCCGGGGCTTCAAAGAGCCGGAAATGGTGAAGATCGCCCAGTGGATGGGCGCCGTCGCCCGGGATTTCGAGGGCAGTCAGGAGCAGGTGCGCGCCGAGGTGGACGCGCTTTGCCGCCAGTTCCCCATTTACAACAAATAAGTCTGCCGCCTGCTGCGCGGCAGCTCAGGCAGGAGGTTTTTTATGGAAGAGCAACCCCACAAGCGGCGCGTCCGCTACAAGGGCACCCATCCCCGGCGCTTTGAGGAAAAATACAAGGAGCTGGACCCGGAAAAATACGGCGCGGATGTGGAGAAGATTATCAGCAGCGGCAAGACCCCTGCCGGAATGCACATCCCCATCATGGTGCAGGAGATTCTGGACGTGCTGGACATCCAGCCCGGAGAGGTTGGCTATGACGCCACGCTGGGCTACGGCGGCCACACCCGCAAAATGCTGGAGAAATTGCAGGGGCAGGGCCACCTGTACGCCACGGACGTGGACCCCATCGAGCTGGAAAAGACCCGCAGGCGACTTCAGGACGCCGGGTTCGGCCCGGACATTCTCACCGTCCGCCGCATGAATTTTGCCAAAATCGACGAGGTGGCCCCGGGGCAGCTTTTCGACTTTGTGCTGGCTGACCTTGGCGTGAGCTCCATGCAGATTGACAATCCCCAGCGGGGCTTCACCTTCAAGGCGGACGGCCCGCTGGACCTGCGGCTGGACCCGACCTCCGGTGTTTCCGCCGCCCAGCGCCTGCAGGAGCTGGACGAGGAGGAGCTGGCCGCCATGCTGGTGGAAAACGCCGACGAGCCCTATGCCCAGCGCATTGCCCGGGCCGTAGCGCGGGTCTATCAGCGGGGCGAGAGCATTGCCACCACCGCCCAGCTGGCCGCCGTCATCGAGGGGGCGCTTTCCTTCCTGCCGCCCTCCCAGCGCAAGGAGGACGTGAAAAAATCCTGCCAGCGCACTTTTCAGGCCCTGCGCATCGACGTGAACAGCGAATTCGAGGTGCTCTACGCCTTTTTGGAAAAGCTGCCCACCGTTCTGCGCCCCGGCGGGCGGGCCGCCATTCTCACCTTCCACTCCGGGGAGGACCGACTGGTGAAAAAGGCCTTTAAACAGCACCTGCGGCAGGGGCTCTACCGCGCCGTTTCCGAAGACGTGACCCGCCCCTCCGCCGAGGAGTGCTTCCGCAATCCCCGGGCCCGCTCCACCAAGCTGCGCTGGGCCATTCGGGCATGAGGAGAGAAAGGAGACGCGCGTATGCTGCGGGATGAAACGATTCAACGGGTCCTGCGGTTCCGGGACGACCGGGACTGGCGGCAGTTCCACACGCCCAAGGACCTTGCCATCTCCATGAATCTGGAGGCCGCCGAGCTGCTGGAGCTGTTCCAGTGGAGCGGCGCCGATCTGGAATGCCGGGACAAGCTACCCCAGATTCGGGAGGAGCTGGCCGACGTGTTGAGCTACTGCATTTTGATGGCCGATGTCTGCGGGCTGGACCTTGACGAGATCATGAACGAAAAGGTCACAAAGAACGAGCGGAAATATCCCGTGGAAAAAGCCCGCGGCCACGCCGACAAATATACAAAGCTATAAAGGACTTCGAAAAAGGCTTCGCTGCGCTCTGCGCCTCGGTTGGCCGCTGTAAGCGGCCAATTCGACGCTCGCTCCGCGCAGAGTGTTTTCTGCCACGCGCATGTCGCGGCAGAAAACCGATTTCATGTCTTTCACGTCTGCGGACGTGAAACTCTGCGAGGCTTTTTTAGTCTGCTTGCTTATTAAAATAAGGCCAGCCTGCGGCAATGCCGCAAGCTGGCCTTACATTTTCCAAAAGCCTCGCAGAGTTCCGTCATCCGCAGATGACGGAATAAATTTTAATTCCGTTTTTTCCGAGGACATGTGCCTCGGAAAAAACTCCCTGCGCGGAGCGTGTGTCGAAATGACTGCGCAGCAGCCATGAGGCACGTAGCGAAGCGAACTCCTCTCGCCAAAGTGGCGGAGCCACTTGCCTGAAGGCTTTAGCCTATCCCCCCGTACTTGATCCCAAGGATCAGGGCCAGCAACGACGCGGCGCAGTAGAGCCACTTGCCCAGCGGGTAAAACCAGCCGCCAATGTCCTTCTTCCCGGCGGTGCGCCCTTCGTGGACAGCGGAGAGCGCCGTCTCCTTCTTCATGACCCAGAAGAACATGATGCCTGCCAGCAGTGCGCCCATCGGGCAGATATAAATAGAGACCACATCCATCCACTGGGAGGTCCAAGGCTGGATGAGCAGGGCGACCACGCCGCCGACCGCGCCGATGATGACCACGGAGAGCACCCGGTTGGTGTGCAGCTTCTCCTGTAAGAAAGCAACAGGCGCTTCATACAGATTCACAATGGAGCTGACACCCGCGAACAGCACGCAGATATAGAAGATCATACCCACGATCCGGCCGCCGGGCATGGCGTTGAACACGTTGACCAGATACACGAACATCAGTCCGGGGCCGCCCTTCATCTTGTTGATCCCCTCCCCCAGCACCACGGCCATGGCGGGGATGATGACAAACGCGGCCAGCAGGGCGGCGATGGTGTCGAACAGTGCCACGTGCCGGGCGGAGGAGGGCAGGTCCTCATCCTTCGGCAGGTAAGAGCCGTAGATCACTGACCCGTTGCCCGCAACGGACAGGGAGAAGAAGGCCTGTCCAAAGGCGAAGACCCACAGCTGGGGGTCCAGCAGCCCCTCCGGCTTGATGGTGAAGATATACTGATAGCCCTCGCTGGCCCCGGGCAGGGTGGCCACGTACACGCCGAGGATCACGAAGAGGACGAACAGGGCGGGCATCATCACCTTGTTGGCCTTTTCAATGCCCGCGCCCACGCCCATGGCCATGATGGCAAGGGACACGGCCAGACCGATGAGCAGCCACACGCCGTTGCCGATGCCAAAGACGCCGCTATCCAGCATCATGCGGACGGCCTCGCCCAGCTTGTCCGCTTCGGGAGCCGCCGCGCCGAAGGTGCCGCCGATCACCGCCATGTCGGTGCCC
>CAKSVQ010000102.1 GCA_934504065.1 uncultured Dysosmobacter sp.
CATCTATTTCACTCTGTTCCCGGGCGTTTGCCGCACAGCGGCTGGTTGCCTTGCCGCAGCTGCTGCCGCGAAGCCGCCTTCAAACGCAATGGGATCAGTTGCCGTACTGGCCGTTGCCGAAGAAGTAGTTGAAAATATCATAGGGGTTGGTATAGCCGCCGGAAGAGCCGCCGTTCTGACCATTCTGGCCGCTCTGCCCGGACTGGCTGGTGGAGGAATCCTCACTGCTCTGCTGGTCGGCAGGCACAGCGCCCCACGTCAGCTCCACCGTGATGGTCTGGCCGCCGCGGTAGACCGTGAGGGTGGACGTATCCCCGGCGGAATACTGCTTTTTCACGGTGGTCAAATCGTCCATGGAGGAGATCGTATGGTCATCCACCTTGGTAATCACGTCGCCCATCTGCAATCCGGCCTTTGCTCCGGCCTGCCCCTCTTCCACGGAGTAGACGAACACGCCCTCCTTGATGTCATAGCGGTACTGGGCGGCCATCTGCTCGGTCATGGTCCCGGCCGTGATGCCGAGATACGGTTTGTTGGTGATATAGCCGTTGGTCATGATGTCCTGGATCATGGCCACCACGTCATTGATGGGGATGGCGAAGCCCAGACCCTCCACAGAGCTGCCGCTGCCGGAGGAAGAATACTTGGCGGACACGATGCCCACCACCTCGCCATACTGGTTGAACAGCGGGCCGCCGGAGTTGCCGGGGTTGATGGAGGCGTCGGTCTGGATCATGTTAAAGGGCGTGCCGGAGACGTTGATGGCCCGGTTCACACTGGAGACCATGCCGCCGCTCATGGAGAACGTCAGCTCGCCCAGCGGGTTGCCCACGGCCAGCACGTGGTCGCCCACGTTCAGCGTGTCGCTGCTGCCCAGCGTAACGGGCTGGAGATCGGTGGCCTCCACCTTGATGACGGCGATATCGTAATCCTGATCGCCGCCGATATACTTGGCCTCATACTCGTCGCCGTTGTACATGGTGACCTTCACGGTCTCGGCGTCCTTGACCACATGGTAGTTGGTGACGATGTAGCCGTCCTTCGTCAGCACAAAGCCGCTGCCGGCAGAGGCCGTTTTCACAGGCTGGCCGAAGAAGTTGGTACCGGAGGTCCCGGTGACGTTGATGGAGACCACGCTGTTGACATTGGAGGCGTAGACCTCTGCGTCGCTCATGGCCGTCTTGCCATCCACCTGATGCACGGCCACCGCCGTGGCGGGGCGGGAGCTGACGTTGATCTCCGATCCACCGGAGCCGCCGCCCACGGCCCACACAACGCCGCCGCCCACAGCGCCGCCCAGCAGGGCGCACACCAGCGCCAGCGCCGCGACCTTTGTACCGATCCGCTGTTTTTTCACGGGCTTCATCTCCTGAACCGGGGGCTGGTCCTGCCGCCCCGACTGAAAGCTGTGCAGCTGCTCATCCACGCTGGGGCGGCTGCCGGAGGTCTCCGCTTCACCCGAAGCTGCCGCTCCGGCGCTGCGCTCGGCATCGCTGCCATCCTTACGGTATGTGTAATGATACAGATTCTGTTCATCGTTATACATGATATGTGTCCTCCTTTGCGTCTATCACCGGATGCCTGCGGTCCCGGCGGACCGCGCCGCTTTCCGGGGCGGCTTTCGCTTTGTTTGAAAGCCCTTCCTGAACTTTGGTTTTAGTATAGCCCGGCTTTCTTAAAAATGCCTGAAAAAATCTTGAAGCATTTGTGAACCCGGATATTTTCCCGACGGCAAAACTGTGTTAAGATAGAAGCATCTTCAATCAGGAAAGGAACTGGCACCGTGCTGAAGATCGAATCCATCAAGCTCCCCCCCGGCGGCTCCATGGCCGACTTGACGGGCGAATGCGCCCGCATCCTGCGGGTAAAGGAGAAGGAACTGACCTCTTTGAAAATCCTCCGCCGCAGCATCGACGCCCGCAAGGGCGAGGTGGCGGTGGTCTATACCGTGGAGGCCGCCTTAAAGGACGAGGCCGCCGTTTTAAAGCGCTGCCGGGACAGGCGCGTGAGCCGCATGGTCAAAGCCCCCGGCTATCTTCTTCCGCCGCCCCAGAGCGCTCCGGCCATTCCCCCGGTGGTGGTGGGCGCAGGACCCGCGGGGCTGTTCGCCGCGCTGGTGCTGGCCCGGGCGGGGCTGCGGCCCATCCTGCTGGAGCGGGGCAGGCCCGTGGAGCAGCGCCGGGAGGATGTGGCCCGCTTCTGGGAAACTGGAATGCTGGACACCGTGAGCAATGTGCAGTTCGGCGAGGGCGGCGCGGGCGCCTTTTCCGACGGGAAGCTGAACACCGGCACCAAAGACCCCCGCCACCGCTTCATTCTGGAGTCCTTTGCCGCCCACGGCGCGCCGGAGGACATTCTGACCGACGCCAAGCCCCACATCGGCACCGACTATCTCTACCGCACGCTGCAAAACCTGCGCCGGGACTTGACGGCGCTGGGAACGGACATCCGCTTTGAAAGCAGGCTCTCCGACCTGCAAATTGAGGGCGGCGCGCTGCGCGGATTGACGGTGGAGGGCCCGGAGGGGACCTATTCCCTCCCCTGCCGTTATGTGGTGCTGTGCCCCGGCCACTCCGCCCGGGACACCTTTGAAATGCTGCACCGCCGGGGCGTTCCCATGGAGCCGAAGCCCTTTGCCGTGGGCGTGCGCATCGAGCAGCGCCAGGCCGACTGCGACGCCGCCCAGTATAAACAGTACGCCGGGCACCCCGGTCTGGGCGCTTCCACCTATAAGCTCTCCTGCCACCTGCCAAACGGGCGCTCCGCCTTTTCTTTCTGCGTCTGCCCCGGCGGACAGGTGGTGGCCGCCGCCTCGGAGGAAAACCGGGTGGTGACCAACGGCATGAGCGAATTTGCCCGGGACCGGGAAAACATCAACGGCGCGCTGCTGGTGAACGTCACGCCGGAGGACTTTGGCGGCAGCGGCCCCCTCGCGGGCGTGGCCTTTCAGCGCGCTCTGGAAACCGCCGCTTTCACCTTTGGCGGTGGGGGCTACCGCGCTCCGGCCCAGCGGGTGGAGGATTTCCTGCTCCGCCGCCCCTCCACAGGTCCGGGCCGGGTGCAGCCCAGTTATCGCCCCGGCGTAACGTGGACGGACCTGCACCGCTGCCTGCCCCCTTTCGTGGCCGAAACGCTGGAACAGGCCCTTCCCCTTCTGGGGGAAAAGCTGCGGGGCTATGACCAGCCCGACGCGGTGCTCACCGCCGTGGAAAGCCGCAGCTCCTCCCCCATCCGCATCCCCCGGGATGAGACCCACTGCTCCGCCATCCGGGGCCTGTATCCCTGCGGCGAGGGCGCGGGCTATGCCGGGGGCATCCTCTCCGCCGCCGCGGACGGGATGCGCTGCGCGGAATCCATCTGTCAAACCATCTCCAAGGAGGTCAACAACATATGAACCGGAACATCTGCATCTATCAGGAATTCATGACCGACACCCACAAGGCCTATCTCACCAAGACCGCCGAGGCGCTGGGCTTCACGCCCCACTTCTTCTCCCCCGGCCAGTTTGAAGCGGCCCGGGACTGCCTGCAAAGCTGCGAGATTCTCTACGCCCACTCCCCCAGCCTGCTGCGCGCCGCTCCCGCTTCCCTAAAGTGGTACTGCTGCTCCTTTGCGGGCGTGGACCCCTACTGCAAGGACCCCTCCATTTTTGCAAATCCCGACTGCATTCTGACCAACTCCAACGTCTACGGTGTGACCATCGCCGAGCACGTGGTCATGGTCACGCTGATGCTGCTGCGGCGGATGCCAGAGTATGAGCAGATCGTCGCCGCCCAGAGCTGGAGCAACCAGCTCCCCATCCGCTCCATTCGGGATAACGAGTTCACCATCCTCGGCACCGGAGACATCGGCGTGAACGTGGCCGAGCGGATGCGGGGCATGGGCGCGGGCAAGATCGTGGGCCTCAGTCGCTCCGGCAAGCCCCATCCCGCCTTTGACGAGGTGTATCCCATCTCCCATCTGGACGAGCTGCTGCCCAAAACCAGAATTCTTGTCATGGCGCTGCCCGGCACGGCAGAGACCGTCCACATTCTGAACCGCCAGCGCATCGCCCTGCTGCCGGAGGACGCCTATGTCATCAACGTGGGCCGGGGCACCGCCGTGGAGCAGGAGCCGCTGGTGGAGGCGCTGAACAGCGGAAAGCTGGCAGGCGCGGCGCTGGATGTGATGGACCCCGAGCCGCTGCCCAAGGGCCATCCCCTGTGGAGCGCCAAAAACCTGATCCTCACCCCCCACGTTTCCGGCAACATGACGCTGGGCTACACCTGCGACCGCAACGTGGAGCTTTTCTGCGAGGACTTGAAAAACTACGCCGCCGGACGGTCCCTGCGTGGCTTCGTGGACCGCACCCGGGGCTATTGACCGCATAAAAGGAGAAACACATGGAAAATTTTACTTTTTACTCCCCCACTCTGTTTGCCTTCGGCGACGGGGAAGAGCGCAATGTCGGGGCGCTGGTGCGCCGCTTCGGCGGCAGCCGGGTGCTGCTGGTCTATGGCGGCGGCTCCGTCAGGCGCAACGGGGCCTATGACGCCGTGACCGCCTCCCTCACCGAGGCGGGGCTGCCCTTTGCCGAGCTTTCCGGCGTGCAGGCCAACCCCCGCAGCGGCAAGGTGTATGAGGGCATTGAGCTTCTCCGCCGGGAGGGGTGCGACTTTCTGCTGGCGCTGGGCGGCGGCTCCGTCATCGACACGGCCAAGGCCATTGGTTTCGGCGCGGGCTACGACGGCGATTTCTGGGACTTTTTCGCCGGAAAGGCTAAAATCGAGTCCACGCTGCCCGTGGGCGTGGTGCTGACCATCTCCGCCGCCGGAAGCGAGGGCAGTGACAGCTGCGTCATTACGCAGGAGCAGGGCAATTTAAAGTGGGGCTGCCCCAAGACCGACGTGATCCGCCCCAAATTCGCCGTGCTGGACCCCCGGCTCACCTGCTCGCTGCCCGCTTATCAGACCGCCTGCGGCGCAGTGGATATGCTGGCGCACATCTGCGAGCGCTATTTCACCAACACGCCGGATGTGGCCCTGACTGACCGCCTGTGCGAGGCGCTGATGAAAACCATTCTGGACGCCGCCCCCAGGGCGCTGGCCGATCCCGCCGCTTACGCGCCCCGGGCCGACCTGATGTGGTGTGGGATGCTGGCCCACAACAATTCCTGCGGCGTGGGCCGGGTGCAGGACTGGGCCAGCCACCAGATCGAGCATGAGCTCTCCGCCTTTTATGACTGCGCCCACGGCGCAGGGCTTGCCGTGGTGTTGCCCGCGTGGATGGAATTTGTCTGCCCCCACGATCCCGCCCGCTTTGCCCGCTTCGCCGTCAACGTGTTCGGCTGCGAGATGGACTTTGCCCACCCCGAGCGCACCGCGCAGGAGGGCATTGCCCGCCTGCGGAGCTTCTTCCGCTCGCTGGGGATGCCCACCACCCTTGCGGAGCTGGGCGGACGGGAAGCCGACATTCCCGCCATGGCCGCTCACCGATCCGAAAAGCCCAACGGCTTCCCCTTCGGCGGCTTTGTCAAGATCGGCCCGGAGGAAATGGAAGCGGTGCTGCACCTGACCGTGCGGGCATAAAAAAAGACCCCCTTCGGGGTCAGGAATCCTTCTTCACTTTCAGGCTTTTGCCTGTTCCGGGGGCGCTCAGTTACCGATTCAGGTACATGGCACCGCCCAGAACCGCGATGGAGATCACAGCATACAGCATTTCAACGTTCCTCCTCTCTTGATGTTGAAACCAGTATAGCACCCTCCGCCGAGAAAGACATTCAACATCTTGTTCCGTTTTCGGCTGGATCGTCTTTGTGAAATTCACAAATTTTTACCGTTGTTTTTGTAGAAATCGCCTGATATGGTGGGATTTCTAGCAGCATCCGCCTGACGCGGCAGGCGGATACCGCTTCTTTCCGTTTTATACAATCTTGCTGTTCCCTTTGGAACGGCCCATGGAGGACGCCCATGCAAGACCCCCAGATCCAATGTCTGGTCAAGCGGGACTATCAGCCCGCTTTCACCTCCCAGACCATGCCGCGGCTGCTGTATGTCAGCCGCCGCCCACCCACGCAGGAGGCCCACCCCCGCCTGCTGCACGCCCACCCGGACTTTGTGGAGGTGCTGCTGGTGGACGAGGGCAGCGCCCGCTTCCTCATCGGCGAGAGCACCTATGACGTGCGCCCCGGCGACCTGCTGATCTTCAACAGCGGCGTGGTGCATGACGAGGTGTCCCTCACGCCGTTTGGCAGCTGGTGCATTGCCGTGGGCGGCCTGCGCCTGCCCGGCCTGCGGGAAAACGCCCTCATCCCGGAAAAGCAGTCCCCGGTCTATGCTTCCGTGGAAGAGCAGGGCGACCTGCGGGCGCTGTATGACATGATGTTCCGCTATCTCTCCGCCGACAAGCCGGACTGCGAGGTGTTCTGCCATCGGCTGATGCTGGCCCTGCTGGACCGCGTTTTGACCATAACAGGCTCCACCTCTCTGCGTCAGAGCGTCGGGCCGGAGCTCTCGGCGCTGGGGCGGCAGGTGCAGGAGTATATCGACCGCCACTTCCGGGAGCCGCTTACCCTGCAGGACCTTGGCAAGGCCCTCCACGTAAGCCCCTACTATCTTGCCCACGTATTCAAGGAGGCCAGCGGCTATTCTCCCATGCAGTACCTTACCCGCCGCCGCATCGGCGAGGCCCAGAACCTGCTGGTGGAGACCGACCTGCCCATCTCCCGCATTGCCGGGGAGGTGGGCTATGACACCCAGAATTATTTCAACCTCCAGTTCTCCAAGCACGTGGGCATGCCGCCGGGAAAGTTCCGGCAGTCCCTCCACAGCGGACAAACCGAAAAAAAATGACCCCGCTGCCACCCTTAAAAAGGGTGGCAGCTCTTTTTGCCCATTTCCTGTCGAAAAAAGGCAGACGCGGTTGAAATTTCTGGCAGAGAACGGTATACTGATAAAAACACCTTATTAAAAAAGCCTCGCAGAGTTTCGCGTCCGGAGACCCGAAAGCAGTGAAATCCCTTTTCTGCCGCGACATGTGCGTGGCAGAAAACACTTTGCGCGAAGCGTGTGTCGAATTGGCCGCTTGCAGCGGCCAACCGAGGCACGCAGCGCAGCGAATCTACCTCGAAAAAGTGGCAATGCCACTTTTTTGAAGATGTATGGAGTGGTAAGTATGAAACGATCTTTATGGGCCCGTCTGGGTGCGCTGGCACTGGCAGCGGCATCCCTTTCCGGCTGCGGGGCCAGACAGGCAGAAACTCCGTCCGGCACGGAAGTGAAGCTGGACCCCAGCAACCCGGTCTCTCTGACGGTATGGCATTACTACAACGGCGCGCAGCAGGCCGCCTTCGACCAGCTGGTCTCTGAGTTCAACGCCACCGAGGGCAAGGACAAGGGCATTTATGTGGAGGGGTACAGTCAGGGCTCCGTCAGCGATCTGGAAAAGGCGGTCTCTGAATCCGTGGCCGAGACCGTGGGCTCGCAGGAGCTGCCCGACATCTTCTCTTCCTATGCCGACACGGCCTACGCCGTCCAGCAGCAGGGCAAGCTGGCCGACCTCACCCAGTATTTCACCGCGGAAGAGCTTTCCGAATACGTGGACTCTTACATTCAGGAGGGCTATTTCCACGACGACGGCGCGCTTTACCTTTTCCCCGTGGCCAAGTCCACCGAGATTATCATGGTGAACACCACCGACTGGCAGCCCTTTGCCGACGCCACAGGCTCCACGCTGGATGAGCTTTCCACCACGGAGGGGATCACCGCCGTAGCCCAGCGCTATTACGAGTGGACCGACAGTCTGACGCCGGATGTCCCCGGTGACGGCAAGGCCTTCTACGGCCGGGACTCCATGTCCAATTACTTCCTCATCAGCATGAAGCAGATGGGCGTTGATCTCTTTGACGTGCAGGATGGTGCCGTTACCCTCCGCCCAGAAAAGGAGCAGCTCCGCCGCCTGTGGGACAACTATTATGTGCCCTATGTCAAGGGCTGGTTCACAAGCCTTGGCAAGTTCCGCTCGGATGATGTGAAGACCGGAGACATTCTGGCCTACACGGGCTCGTCCTCTTCCTCCATGTACTTCCCCGATCAGGTGGTGCTGGACGATTCCTCCACCCCCATTGATTTTGCGGTGCTGCCCGCCCCCGTGATGGAGGGCGGCGAGAATATCAACGTGCAGCAGGGCGCGGGCATGGCCGTGACGCGCTCGGACGCGGCCC
>CAKSVQ010000103.1 GCA_934504065.1 uncultured Dysosmobacter sp.
GGACGATTAGCTCAGCTGGCTAGAGCACCTGCTTGACGTGCAGGGGGTCACAGGTTCGAGTCCTGTATCGTCCACCAGAATGAAAGCCCTAGAGCCACAATGGTTCTGGGGCTTTTTGTTATTTTGACGAAAGATATAGAGTGCTTACGAAGCGAAAATGCCGAAAAAGTTATGAAAAACACCTTTGTGCTGATGGAGCACAAAGGTGTTTTTTTATGCCTGGTTTATTGAATGGTGACTTTTGAACGGGTAGCTTGCCGTTCTGATAAGGTGTGTTGTGCAAACGGCTTTCCAGCATCCGTGAGCAGTGTCCGCAAACCAAAGGTGCGGAAACGCTCACGGATGTACAATAATCACAGTTATCATTTCAGGCCCGATTATCCAATTTGTTAATGCGAAAGCAAAACAAATTTTTAAGGTATGACGGCAAGGAAACCGACAAATTCCGGTTTGCCGCATGTGTTTCTGGAAGGGTTTGGGGTAGGCGCGCCCCGGCAAGAGCACTTTGGAAACTCGCAAGAGTTGAAGAAGTGAAGTGCCGAATGGCCACGTTTTTGCCGTTTTGATGAAAGACGCGGAGGATTCCTGCCCAGATATTATTTCATCAACTCCGGCACCAGATTGCTGTAATATTCTGTTTTGCCGGACAGCACGTCATCATAGAAGCCCTGCTTCCAGTCAATGTAGGCAACTGCGTCCTGCAACTGCGCGATGGACTGGAGCAGGGCTTCTCTTTTGGCCGCGAGAATGACCTTGCGCTCCGGGATCGTGCGCTCGCCTTCCAGACAGAGCGCCAGATACGCCTTCATCTCCGCAATGCTCATGCCGCAGTTTTTCAGGCAGTTCAGGCTTTGAATCCACTTAATGTCGTGCTCATCGAAGACCCGATAGTTCCGGCTGTCCCGCTTCACATTGGGCACTAAGCCTTCGTTGCAATAGAATTTCAGATTTTCGTAGGTCATATCGGTAAGGGCACAGGCCTCTTTCATGGAGTACATAAAAAATCCTCCTGTTTTTTGAAAAAAGTACTTGACCGGGAGTAACTACCGGGTGCTACGATGATAGCACAGAACAAGACACAAAGCAACAGGAGGTTTTCATCGTGGAATTTGTCACGTTACGCAACGGTGTAAAAATGCCGCAGCTTGGCTACGGCGTCTATCAGGTCACGCAGGCCGAATGCGAGCGCTGCGTACTGGACGCACTGAAGGTCGGCTACCGCGCCATCGACACGGCACAGAGCTATTTCAATGAAGAGCAGGTCGGCGCGGCCATCGAAAAGTCCGGTATTGACCGCAAAGACATTTTTCTGACCACCAAGGTCTGGGTGGAACACTACGGCTATGAGGAAGCGAAGGAGTCTGTGCTGGAATCCATGCGCAAGCTGCGCACCGACTATCTGGACCTCTGCCTGCTCCACCAGCCGTTTTCCGATTACTACGGCGCGTGGCGGGCGCTGGAGGAACTGTACGAGGAGGGGAAGCTTCGTGCCATCGGCGTTTCCAATTTCTACCCGGACCGCCTTGTGGACATCTGCTCCTTTGCCCGCATCCGCCCGATGGTCGATCAGGTGGAGACCCACCCCTTGAACCAGCAGATCGAGGCAAAACAGTGGATGGACAAGTACGGCGTGCAGATCGAAGCGTGGGCGCCCTTCGGCGAGGGGCGGGGCGATATGTTCCAGAATCCGGTGCTGAACGGGATCGGTAAAAAGTACGGCAAGAGTGCCGCGCAGGTCATTCTCCGCTGGCATTTGCAGCGGGGCGTGGTGGTCATCCCGAAATCCACCCACATCGAGCGGATGCAGGAAAACCTGAACGTATTTGACTTCGCGCTCTCGGAAGAGGACATGGCGGAAATCGCCGCGCTGGACACAAAGCAGAGCGCGTTCTTCTCCCACTATGACCCGGCCATGGTGGAATGGTTTGCCAAGATGGTGGAAGAGCGCAAGAAAGATCACGACTGCACCAAAGAGAAAAAGGACTGGTAAGGCGGGCTGCCGCAACTGCGGGTTGCTTGCGCGGAGGGCTGGTTTTGGTATAATAGCCGCAGGAGGGATGCGGATATGGAAATCAAAGAGGTGCTGCGGCAGCTTCGGGCGCAGCGAGGCATTTCACAGGATGAGCTGGCAGAAGCGGTGTATGTGACCCGGCAGGCGGTGTCCCGCTGGGAGACGGGCGAGACTGTTCCGGGAACGGAGACGCTGAAACTGCTTTCCAAATTTTTCGATGTGTCGATCAACACCCTGTTAGGCTCGCCAAGGACACTGGTGTGCCAGTGCTGCGGGATGCCGCTGGAGGACGCGGCCATCAGCAAAGAGCCGGACGGCACATGGAACGAGGACTTCTGCAAGTGGTGCTATCATGACGGGGCATTTCAATATGACGATAAAGAACAGCTGATCGATTTCTGCGTTGAGCACATGGCGAATGAAAGCTGGCCCCGGGAGCAGGTGCGCCAATATATGGAGACTCTGCTGCCAAAGCTGAAGCGCTGGCAGTGAGCAGTGGACAATGTATGAAGGCTGGCGAAAAAGTGGCAAAGCCACTTTTTCGCCAGCCTTGTTTTATTTTTCCAGCCGGAATTTCAGCAGAAGATACGGTTCCACTTCCAGCACGGTCGCAATGTTGAAAAGAAGCTCTAAGGACAGGCCGCGGTTCATTCTGGGGGCCTCTACTGAGGCCAGATGCTGGCGGCTGATGCCCACCGCCTCGGCAAGCTGCTCCTGCGACAGCTTTTTTGCCTTGCGGTAATATCCAATGGCATAGGAGAGGTTTTCCATTCGCTCGGCGTTGTCAAAATACTGCTTCAGACCCCATCACTCCCCTTTGTGGACAGTTTACCCAAAACGCACACGAAACAAAATAATTTAAAAGACGATATTGACGTTTATAAAACGACAAAATATAATGTGGGTATACAAAATCGGGAGGGATTGAGATGTTTGAAAATGTGGAAAAGAAGCTGAAGGTCTATGCGGGGGTCAATTTCATCTGCGTGATCGTGGCCGCGGTGCTGCTGTGGGCCCCGTTGCAGGATGATCTTGAGGGCATGAACGCCATCGGCGTGCTGCTGATGCTTCTGGCATATGGCCTGATTCTGTATGCCCTGCTGGCGGGGTGCTGGTTTATTCAGGCCTTTGCCGAGATCACGGAGAGCGTGAAGCGCACCAACGAAATTTTGCAGACCGCCTTTGCAGAGCCCCTTGCCAAGGAAGAGGAGCGACTGCGGAAGATGGCGGAGGCCGAGGAGGCGGCAAAGCGGGCCAAGCAGGAGCGGCAGGCGGAAGAACAGCGCATCCGCGAGGAGGAACAGCAGGCGCGGGAAGCAGAGGAGACCCAGCGCCGGGAAGCGTATTGGGCGGAGCATCCGGAGGAGCGGACAGCGCTTCTTGCAAAGCGCCGGGAGGCCGAAGTGGCCCTGAAAGCCATGGGCAGCCTTGCGGGAGGAGAGCGGGAGCAGCTGCAAAAGCTCATTGCCGCCATCGATGAAGAACTCAATAAGGAGAGGTGAAGAATTGGATATGGACGATAAGCTAAAAGAAATGCTGGATGTCGATGTCAGCGGCATCGCGGCCAGGGGCAGGAAAAGCGGAAACAGGAGAAAACTCCTTCTGGCGCTGGCGGCGGTGCTGCTAGTGGCGGCAGGAGTGCTGGGCTATTGGGGACTCAAGGCAAAAAATTATGCAGACGCCGTCTCCGCCGCGGACAACGGCGACTATGAAACGGCGTACAGCGCGTTCACGGCGCTGGGCAATTACCGCGACAGTGCGGAAAATGCTGAAAAGGTGCAGACGGCGCAGACGTTTGTAAGCTCTGAAATGTACAACGCGCAGTTAGAGGTGTTCCAACTGATGCAGGACACCATGCAGCAGGACGATGCGGGCACGGTGGAGGTGCTGTTCGAGTGGAAGACCTCGTCCCTTGTGGCGCGTGTTGTGACGGAGAGCCTTTCCGTTGCCGATGTGGAAAATCTGGACGAACAGGATGCCCGCCAGCTTGCCGCGTTTTTGAATGTCTGCCGCAGTGCGGATACCCTCAGCGGTGCCATGCAGGATGCCTGCACGGCGGACGGTTTTTCCGTCAACTGCCGCTTTGACAGCGTGGGAAGTGATGGGGAGCTGGAATACTCCTCGGAAAACGGCGCGGCGGTCTTTTCCTGCATCGATGTGGACGCGGCGGAAGAGACCGTGTACGGCCAGTGCTATCAGGAGATGGTCGATGCGGTGAACGCGCAGGACTATTCCAAATGCCTTAACATCTGGAACAACTTCAACGCCAGCGGCTTTTATTCCCTGCGCTACAAGGACCTTTCGGATTACTATTACTATGCCGAGGGCATGGCGCGCTGCCAGTCGGCGGAGGAAGTGAAGCTCTCTGACGTGCTGGAGAGCTTCGGGCAGGTATCCGCAGGCTTCCGGGATGTGGATGCGATGATGGCCGGACTGGAAGAACAGCGCAAGGCCGTGGACGGAACGTATCAAAATCCCTCCACCTACAAGCTGTCCATCAGTGGGGGCCGCGCGGAGGTGATCGCGCCGTATTGGTCGTTCTATGATTACAGCGGCACAGGGGACTACCTGCTGCGAAACGGAAAGATCGAAAAATTTCAAGTGTCCCTCACGGCCTTTATGGAGCGGTGCGATGTGGAGATCACCTTTCAGGAGGGCAGCATTTTTGTGCAGTGCGCCCGACCGCCCGAAGAGGAAATGCGGGTGGATGGCATTACCCGGTGGTACTACGCTTCCGATGTGGAACACGATCTCTCCGGCAGCTGCACCCGGGTTTCGTAAAGCCGGGGAAACACACGGCAATTTTTGATTTTGGGCCATTCCGCCCGTTGATTTTCCTTTCTGTTGTGTTAAAATAATGGGGAAATGAGAAAGGAAGTGACCTCCATGAAAACCGGATTGGTTTTGGAGGGCGGTGCGCTCAGAACGATTTTTTCCGCTGGCGTGTGCGATGCCCTGCTGGATCAGGGAGTGCCCCTGCCGGATATGACTGTGGGCGTTTCCGCCGGAATTGCCTATGGCGTCAGCTATCTTTCCCGGCAGAGCCGCCGGAATTTGAAGATCGTCACCACATATGCCAACGACCATCGCTATATGGGCTGGCGCAATATGGCTGATCCCCGCAACCGCTCCTACTTCGGGCTGAAATTCGCCTATGAGACCATCCCCAACCAGTTGCTGCCCTTTGACTATGAGACGTTTGAGGCCTATCCCGGCACGGTGGAGGCCGTGGTCACCAACCTGAACACCGGAAAGGCGGAGTATCTTCCGGTCCCCCGGCGGGATGCCCACAACCTGCTGTTACAGGCCACCTGCGCTATCCCCATGCTCTTCCCGGTCATCGAGCTGGATGGCCAGCCGTATCTGGACGGCGGCTGCGCCGACGCCATCCCCTGGAAGCACTGCTTTGACGAGGGATGCGACCGGGTCGTGGTGGTGCTGACCCGGGAGCGGGATTACCGCAAGGAGGGCGACGGCACCTTTGGCATGATCCGCCATGCCTTCCGCAAATTTCCCCAGTTTGTGGAGACCATGCGCACCCGGTCAGAGCGCTATAACGCCTGCCGGGAAGAGCTGTTCGCGCTGGAAAAGCAGGGGCGGGTGCTGGTCATCGCCCCGGAGGACACGCTGGGCTGCGGCCGCACGGAAAAGGATCTGGAAATTCTGCGGGCGCTGTGGCAGTCCGGGTATTTCGCGGGCAAGGCCCGGGCGGAAGAAATCCGGGACTTCTGGACAAAAGAGACATAAAAAATTTCCCAGCGGATGCTAGACCGCTGGGAAATTTTTTCAGATGAGAGGTCACGTGCGGTCGAAGACCACGGTATAGGTCCCCAGCACCTGCACGCAGGGAATGGCGGCCGCCGTTTCCGCCGTGAACGGCTGGGGCGGATAGCGAATTGCGGGCGGCGTGGGCACGGCGGGCAGGGTCTTGCCGATGCTCTCGCCGTGGGCGCTTTCCGGGGTGAATTTCCACTGAAAGCGGCAGTCGCAGAATTCCTTGTTGGCAGTGACGGTTTCCGGTGGCTGGAGCGGCGGGACCTCGTCCAGAAAATAGCATCCGCCGTTATCCTGCTCGGCAGGGCAGCCGCCTGTGATGCCCACAGGGGTGAAGGAAAGCTCCAGAAAGGCCGTGCGGAAGGTCACCGTGCCGCCGTTTTCGGTGAAGGGCACATCCTCCCAGCAGGCGATGTTCAGCCAGCCGCGAAAGCCGTCCTTTTCCACGGCGGTGTTGAATTCCACATAGCCCTGCCGATCATCTCTGATTTCAGCGTTGATGCGCAGAACGGGACGCAGAGAGGCGAAGCCGTCTGGCAGGATGGCCCGCAGACGGTCCTGTTCCACGCCATAGGCCATGACGAACTGGCGGATGTGCATGCCCCCCCGTCTGCGCTGCTTTTTGGGCAGGGGGTGGGAATCGCCGTACATCTTCAAAAGGTGCACGAACTGCTGGCGGCGCTCGTCCCGACTGCGAAGCTGGATACGGTTGAGCAGGGGGCAGAGCACGTCCAGCTCCGCCTGACTGAGCCCCTCGGTGAGCCATTCATAGTAAAAGGCCTCGGCCTCCACCTTGGCGTTGCGGATGGCCGCACCTTTTTCCGTGATGAAAAGCTGCTTGCGCCGCCCATCCTCCTGGTGGGTGCGGCGCTCGATATACCCTCCGGCCTCCAGCTTGGCGGCACGGCGGGCAATGGTGCTTTTGTCCAGTGCGTATTTTTTGCGCAGCTGCTCCTGCGTGATGCCGGGGCGGTGCTGGATGGTGTGGATCATATCGTAGTCCGAGAGGGTCAGATTGGAGTTGCCCAGCGCCTGCGCCACAAAGCGCTGGGAGTCCTTGTCGATTTTCCGGATGCGCCGATTGGTAGGGTCCATGGCTTTGTTCCTTTCTATGATGTTTCATTGTTGTCTTCATCATATCGGGTTTGCGCCGTCGCGTCAATTCCGGCGGATGGTTTTCTGTGGTTTGCACAAATCGTTGCAAATTGCAACAATTCCGCTTGACAGCCCACGGCATACGGTTTTATGATGGGCATGGAAAGAAGAAACACCTCTTGCTGTCCGGGAACGGCAAGTCTGGGCCGGGTCCGATCACCCCGGCATCGCACTCTTTCTAGTGAGGAGCGGCACAGTGAAAGCTGTGCCGCTCCTCAATTTGTCGAAAAACCTCTGTTTGACGAAAGAAGCTTCTATGTAGCAGGGGGAGTACGAGGGGGCGGGAGCCCCTTCGTGTTGGATCGAATGTCTGCAAAAAGCCCGCAAACACGGGCGTTTGCGCCGCGCAGCGGCAGCTTTTTGGACTGCGCAGCGGGCAAAAAAGCGAGACATCAGGAAAGCTGCCGAAAAAGTCTACATAGACTTTTTCAGCAGCCCGGAAAGCGGCACAGTGAAAACTGTGTCGCTCCTCATTTTTCTGAAAAAATATCATCGGCATGGATTTCCATGCCGATGATATTTTGAGGTAAAGAGAGAGGAAAGAGTATTGAGAAATTGCGTTCCGTTTAGTCCGCGAACAGCGGGGTAGAGAGATAACGGTCACCAGTGTCGGGCAGCAGGGCCACAATGGTCTTGCCCTTGTTCTCGGGGCGCTTTGCCAGCTCAATGGCGGCCCAGACAGCCGCGCCGGAGGAGATGCCGACCAGCACGCCCTCTTCCTTGCCGACCTTCTTGCCAGTGGCAAAGGCATCGTCGTTCTCCACGGTGATGATCTCATCGTACACGGCGGTGTTCAGCACGTCGGGCACAAAGCCGGCGCCGATGCCCTGAATCTTGTGGCTGCCGGAAACGCCCTTGCTCAGAACGGGGGAGGAGGCAGGCTCCACAGCCACGACCTTCACGTTGGGGTTCTGGCTCTTGAGATACTCGCCCACGCCAGTCACGGTGCCGCCGGTGCCAACGCCAGCGACGAAGATGTCCACCTTGCCGTCGGTATCCGCCCAGATCTCGGGGCCGGTGGTGGCCTTGTGGACGGCGGGGTTGGCGGGGTTTACAAACTGGCCGGGGATGAAGCTGTTGGGGATCTCCTTTGCCAGCTCGTCGGCCTTGGCAATGGCGCCCTTCATGCCCTTGGCGCCCTCAGAGAGCACCAGCTCCGCGCCGTAGGCC
>CAKSVQ010000104.1 GCA_934504065.1 uncultured Dysosmobacter sp.
AAAGCATACAGCCGCTTTATCACAGCCTTTTTCTGCCTTTTCCTTGGCGGGTTGCTGGTGTGGCACCTTTTATTGCCGGATCGGGCCAAATCCGAAACCGAAAACCGCACACTGGCGCAGTTTCCCAAATTCTCCTGGACAGCGCTGACAGATGGAAGCTATACAAAGGGCGTGGAATCCTATTTCGCGGATCAATTTCCCCTGCGAGATGATTGGACAGGGCTGAAAGCCCGGGCCGAGCAGGCGCTTGGCAAAAGAGAGTTCAATAATGTCTATCTCTGCAAGGACACGCTGATTGCAAAGGTGGTGCGCCCTGAAGAATCATTCGTCGAAAAAAATCTGGACTACGTGCGGCGTCTGCGAGAAAAAACGGATATTCCCGTGTATCTGGGGTTGATTCCTTCTGCGGCCGACATCTGGTGTGACCGCCTTCCTCACGGAGCGGAAAGCTGGGAACAGGAGTCACTGCTGCGGCAAAGCGACATTGATATGAAGGCCGCTCTTTCCGACCATGCCGACGAACCGATTTTTTATCGCACCGACCATCATTGGACGACACGCGGCGCGTATTACGGCTATGAAGAGATTGCAAAATTTCTGGGTGTAGACCCACTAAAGGAAGATGACTTTACGGTAAAAACTGTGTCTGACAGCTTTAACGGGACCCTGTATTCCCAGTCTGGCATCCATTGGCTGACACCGGATACCATTGAATACTGGGTGGAAGAGGACGGCATTTCTGTCACCTCATGGCGCAGCGACAAGGTGGAGCCTGCGCAGCTATATGACACGGCTTATCTTGAAAAAAAAGATCAATATTCCTCTTTTTTGGGGGGCAACCAGCCGTTGTGTGTCCTACGCAATGAAAACTGCCCAAACGGCGGCAAGCTCCTGCTGATCCGGGATTCTTATGCGGATTCTCTGGCGCCGTTTTTGGCACAGAACTTCTCTGAGGTGCATCTGCTGGACCTGCGTTACTATCGGGCTTCTCCTGCGCAGTATGCCGAGGCAAACGGGATCGACAATATTTGCGTGCTGTACAGTGTCCAGAATTTTATTTCTGACCGCAATCTGGTGCTGTTGGCGCAGTGACTTCCCTGCCGGGGCCCCCAAACCATTGCAGGGCCATACCCATGATCGGATACGCATACCCTGCGTACAAATTCAGCCGCAGCAGGCGAAGTGCAGGCCATTCCAGTAGAGCGGGCAGCTCCACATAGACAAGCACTGCTGTGCAGATGGCGCATGGCGCTAACAGCAGCACACCCAGCACTGCCAGCAGGCACCACCGCACACGTCGCATCCATGGCTTCTGTGGGAATTTCCTCGGCAGCGCCAATAGTAAAAGCTGCATGAAAAACCAGCCGAAGCTTACCAGCATCAACGGACGCAGCAACGCTGTGACCATCATTGGGGGAAAGATTTGGAAGGTACTGCCCACATAGGCATCAGCAGCCCGCCGTAAAAAGAAATATAAAGCGGTCATTCCCACACAGATACCGCCGCCAAGTGCCGTTCGAAATCCGGTATTTTCCTGCTTGTCCCTGGAAAGCGCTCCATAGAGCACCGCATTGGCGTCTGTTCCGAAAATCTCTGCCAAGCGCAATATCTGCTCCACATCCGGGCGAGTCTTTCCGGTTTCATAATTCGAGACTGTCTGCCTTGTCACGAACAGCCGTTCTGCCAATTCATTCTGACTGAGACCCGCACGGCTCCGCAGCTCCCGGATGTTTTTCCCAATGTCACGCATCGCACTCACCTCGCTTACAGATTAGCCCCCATCGGCAGAAATGGCAAGCAAGGATCTTTTTACATTGCTGGATTTACCTGCATAGCGCAAAATTTCCTCCCTTATGCCGAACGTTTATAAAATATACATGACTTATGCCGAAAATTTGGATATAATAAAAATATTATCATATGGAGGGATTTTTTTGAAACGTTTGAGCGCCGCTGTGGATCGCTTTGCAGCACGGCACCCCAATTTCGGTATCCCCAACCTGATGCTGTGGGTCGTGGGTTGCAATGCTCTTACTTACCTGCTGACCATATTTGCCGGATATCAGGCCGTCAGTTTTCTTGCCTTCGATTGGGCTGCGATCAAAAGCGGCGAGTTGTGGCGTCTGGTCACGTTTATCTTTATGCCCGGCTATGTTACGAAAAACAGCATCATCTGGCTACTGTTCTTCCTCTATTCTTACTACATGATCGGCAGCGCACTGGAACGTGCATGGGGAACCGCGAAATTTACCATCTATTATCTTCTTGGTGTGGTTTTGACGATTTTTGTGGGCGTGATCTTCGGTCTCGTTGCGGGCAATTCCTATATGACCGGAACGGACTATGTGAACCTCTCTTTGTTCCTGGCCTTCGCGGTGCTTTACCCGGAAACTCGTTTCCTTGTGATGTTCATCATCCCGGTCAAGGTAAAATGGCTGGCCGCCGCGGCTGGCGTGTTTTTTGCGCTGGGTGTGCTGGTGAGTCTTTTGCAGCTGGACCTGCTCAACGCATTGCTTCCGTTGATTGCTCTGCTGAACTTCTTCATCTTTTTCTGGGATGATATTACGCGGGAGGTCCGCTACCGTCAAAACCGGGCGCATCACCAGACCAGTCAACAGACCATTCAGTTCAAGTCCGCCGTCCGGCAGCAGAAGAGAAAAGAAGCAGAACGCGGCTATCGCCACAAGTGTGATGTCTGCGGGCGAACAGATACGGAGTTTCCTGATTTGGAATTTCGTTACTGCTCCCGCTGCGCGGGGTACCACTGCTTCTGTCAGGATCATATTTTCAACCACGAACATTTTACCCAATGATAAAAAGTGGACAACCACATTTTAGCGGTTGTCCACTTTTTTGTATAAACTGCTTCCATAATTTCTGTCGGTCCTGTATACTGTCAGATAGAACCACCAAGAAAGGGAGGCATTCCCATGGATATGCTGCACACCAAATGGAGCTCTGTTTTTGAAGAAGAAGCTTTTTTGCGCAAGCTGCACATGAATCGCAGCGATGCAAAGGAGCTGTTTGCCGCTGCGGATTGGAATCAGCTTCTTTCTCCCCTGCTGCCGTTGAAAGCACGCTGTACCTGCGCACAGGCATTGGAGGTATTTCGTCCTCTGCTGGACGCGCTGGTTACAGAGCCGTTTGAAGGCTGGCTTTCCTATGCGTTCGCGGTCAATGCCTCGCTTTTGTATCCGCAGGATGATCATTCCCACACAGCCCTCCAGCGGGATGGTGCACTGTGCTTTCTGCAATTTCTGCGGGAGATTTTTGATTTGGAACGCAAAGCGCTTCCGTTTGACTTCTGGCTGGATTTTGATTTCTGCACCGAAGAGGAACTGCGCGGCAGCGACGTTGCTGAGGAATACCGCCAGTTTTTAGTGCGCTTCCGCGAGGAATACGTTTACGAATTGCTGCGGCTGGGCCGGGAAGTCACACCCTTTCACACGCTGGAGCATATCGTCGGGGTGCACCATGTTTCCATGACGGCGGCTCGCGCGTTCAAGGCCGGGGGCGGCCTTGTTGATCTGGGACTGATGTCAGGCGCTGCCGCCGGACACGACATCGGCAAGTTCGGCTGCAAGCCCGGGGAGCGCGTGCCTTACCTCCATTATTTTTACACCGACCAGTGGTTTACATTACGGGGCCTGCCCACCATTGGCCGCATCGCCGCAAACCACTCCGTGTGGGACCTGGAGCTGGAGAATCTTTCCTCCGAATCCCTGCTTCTGGTATATGCAGACTTCCGGGTCAAGCAATCCCGTGGGGAAAACGGACAGGAAACCGCCCGGCTTTACTCCCTTGCCGATGCCTTTGATGTGATTTTAAATAAGCTGGATCAGGTGGACGAGGCTAAGCACCGCCGCTATCAATATGTCTATTCCAAACTGAGGGACTTTGAGGAATATCTCACATATTTTGGCGTAGATACCACGCTTTCCCATCCCAGCAAGGTGTCTGTCTGTCTCCCCTCTCCCGCGCTGGCCGGACCGGACGAGGTAGTTTACAGTCTGCGGTATACTGCGGTAGACCATAATATCCGCCTGATGCACCGTTTAAGCCACGAGCGGCTGTTCGTCGGGATTCTGGAATCTGCCAGAGGCGAAAAGGAACCCGCCCGCATTCGGGCATATGTTTCCATTTTTGAAGAATACTTCACGTATTGGAGCACCGCCCAAAAGGAACAGGTGTTGGAGTTTCTCTATGAATTGCTGCTCTCGCCGGATGGCGACATCCGGCGGCAGGCTGCTGCGCTGATGGGGCGCATTCTTGCAAAGTTCCTTTCCGGATATAAGAAAGAACTGCCGGAGGGCACTCCACCCAGCCCGCAGGAAGAGCGGCCTTTTGCGCTGTGGGCCAACTATCTGGAACGCCTGATCCATCCCGATCCCCGTTTAACTGCGCGCCAAACCAGCATGATCCGCTATCAAGCCAAAACGGTCACAGACGCACTGCTGGAAAATTGCTCCGGGCCGGATGCCGTTCGCTTCGCTGCCCTGCTCTTCCGACACTATCGGGAACCGCAGGCTGTGACACGGGAAGAAGCCTTCGCGCTGCTGGATACGGTCTTAAATATCTCGCTTCCCCGCATCCGCGCGCAGGATGTGCAGGTGCTCTGCCGTTTTGCGGTCTGGTGGCTGCAAAACGGCGAAGAGCCGCAGCAGGCCGCAGCACTCCGTTTGCTGCGCCACCTGCTGCCCGCACTGGAAGAGGATGACCTTTCCACTGTGCGCGGCAGCGTGCGGCAGCTTTCTCTTGGATGTTCCACACCGCTGCTGTTCCTGCAGGCGCAGTTGGGGCAACGGCTGAATCTGGATATGTCCGCCATCTGGGCAAAACTGGATCAGGCAGAGGCTGTCAGCAGTGTGTTTTTGGATAACCTGAAAACCGCCACGCCATGGGTATTAAAGGCGGTCGGCGTGGAGTACCTTTTGAATCAGGCACGTGAGGTAGGCAGCCTTCTGCACATTGCCACTCATTTCTCAAACCTGATCAAGGTCAGTGAAAACGTGGTGGTGCGGCGCATGGCCGGTGCTGCCCTGCTGTCCATCGCACCGCAGCTGTCACCGGATCGGCGGAACGAGATCGCAGTGGAGCTTTCCAAGTCGCTGGAAAGCGGTCAGGCGGAAATTTCCCAGTATATCCCGGAATACCTTGGCCGTTTTTCCCTGTGGCTTTCTCCCCGGGAACTGGATGAGGTACTGGAACAGGCGCTTTCCCTGTTGTCCTCGGCCAATACCAGCGTGGTTGCGGCGGCCCTTTCCACCATTGGGTATATGCTGGAATACTATGGCGAATATGGCGCACGTTTCCCGGAAGCGCAGAGCACATTACTGGAACGCCGCAACCGCATGGCCGGACTGCTGCTCAAGGGCCTTGCATCCTGCCACCGCACCGTGCGGCAGGAAGCGCTCCACGTTTTGGGAGAACGGTTGTTCGGTTCCACGATCCTGACATATGAAGAAAAGACAGAGCTCTTCACCCTGATGGCAAAGAAGCTGCTGTTCCTTATCAGTGAACAGCCAGAGGAAGAACTGACCTTCTTCTATACGGCTGCTGCTCTGTCCCATATTTACCGCTTCATTGTCCGTCACCGGATTGAAAGCGGGCCATTCCACTTCTCAATTCCCACAAAGGTCGCCTTCTTCCCCGGTACGTTTGACCCCTTCTCCCTCTCCCACAAGGGCATCGTGCAGGCGATACGGAATTTGGGGTTTGAGGTTTATCTGGCTATTGATGAATTTTCGTGGTCCAAAAAAGCGCAGCCTTCTTTGATCCGCAGACAGATCGTCAGTATGTCTGTGGCGGATGAATTTGACGTATATCTCTTTCCCCATGATATTCCGGTGAATCTGGCCACGCCGGATGATTTGGAGCGGCTGCGGGCTGTGTTTGGTCAGCGGGAGCTGTATCTGGCAGTGGGCTCTGATGTAGTCGCCAACGCTTCCTCTTATCGGGCGGTCCCCTCACCTGGCTCTGTTCATAACATGAATCATATTGTTTTTCGCCGTTCCAGCAATGCCGACGGCTCGGGAAGCGCGGCGGATCTCAGCGTGATTCGGGGAAAGATCATCGAATTGCAGCTTCCCACCCATCTGGAAGATATCAGTTCTACCCGTATCCGGGAAAATATCGACTTGGGCCGGGACATCTCCAACCTCATCGATCCCACTGTGCAGGATTTCATCTTCCGCAATAGCCTGTATCTGCGGGAGCCGCAGTATAAGCTGCTGATCCGCGCCGGGCTGCTGGACTTTGAAACCGTGCTGCACCCCGATCCCGTACTGTGGGAAGCGCTGCGGGAGGCCGTCGGCGGCGTTTGTCCTACCCGTGCGCATCCGCAGGATGAAGTCTGCATTCTGCGCCACACAAGCGGACATGTTCTCGGTTTTTTGACCCTGCGCATCATTAATTCCGGTGGGCTGTACGATGCATTCGGCAGTCAGGAGTTGGCCAACGCTATCCGGGAACAAACTGCGGGCCGCATGGGGCTGCTGACCGGGCTTTATACTGCCTCCATTCCCACTGGGGGATACGACATTGGGCAGCTCCTTTTAACAGAGGCTCTCTCCGGTGCAATGGCGCGGGACTGCGGCTATGCCATCTGGTGGAATGAAAATACCACCGATCAGGAAACTCTGGGTCTTTTGCAGCGGCAGGGTTTCCGCGCCGTAGACACCGCCCGTCACCTGCTTTTGGTGGATATGCGTTCCCCAGCGGTCCTTCTGCAAAATATCACCACCACACTGAAAGAACCTTTTTCCTCAGATAAACAGGTCGTCGCCGCGATTCGGGAAGCCCACCTGCAAATGCAGCGGGCAATCTGCGCCCTGTATCCCGGCACATTGGTGCTCTCTTTGAACGCAGAAGTCATTTATCACCGCCTTGTCCGCAAATTGACTGCGCTGAACGGTGTTCCCTCCGAACCAACTACGCCGCGGGTGCTCGGCCCGAAAATGTGCGTTCCCTTTGGTAAAATTCTGCGGGGCAATGCCGTGCCCAATACCGTGACGAAAACCATCCATACGGACAAGGTGTTTGCTCCGGACCTGCGTTCTTTCACGATCGCACCCTACCCGGGATATGCTCCGCTGGAAAGCCAGATCCGCACAATCCACTCCTTCCGGCGGCCAGTGATTCTGGTGGACGATCTGCTGCACTCCGGTAACCGCCTGAATGTGTTGGACCCCATTTTCCGGCAGGAGCAGCTGGAGATCGACCGGGTGCTGGTGGGCTTGATGTCCGGTCGGGGCCGTGACCTGATGTCCGCCAAAAACCGGATGGCTGACAGTGTGTATTTCGTCCCCCACTTACGGGCGTGGTTCGTGGAATCTACGATGTATCCTTTTATCGGCGGTGATACCGTGGGCGGGGCGGTCTCATCCGTTCCCGGTCTTGCCACGGCGGTGAACTTGATCCTCCCCTACGCCTTCCCCCGGTTCTATAAGGAATGCGGCCGCGAAGCGGTGTTTCAGTTTTCCCGCACCTGTATTGAAAACAGCCGAAATATTCTTCTGGCTTTGGAAAGTGCGTATCGGGAACGCTATGCGCGGAATCTGACGCTCTCCCGCTTGAATGAGGCGGTTATTTTACCGTTAGCACCGGAAAAAGGCAGTGCACTGCGTTATCATACCAATGTATCTGCTTCTGAGTGCTTGGAAAATGATTTAAAAATATTGCTGCGGATGCGGGAACTTCTGGAATCATAACCTCCGGCTAAGCCGGAGGTTTGATTTGGCCCTATAAGGGCCTAGTACTGGCAAGCCCCTCAAGGGGCACTGAACTTTATTTCACTTGCATTTTCTGCCCTACAGCCCGTAAACGGGCGATTATGTTCTACTTGTGGCTATTTCTCTTATCAAGACTTCTACTTGTAGCTCGCTTCGCTCGATGCTTTAAGCTAAAGCTTTTACG
>CAKSVQ010000105.1 GCA_934504065.1 uncultured Dysosmobacter sp.
CACAACGCCATCATCGTTTCTGAGGAAGTCAAGCGCGGCAGCTATGCCGGCGAGCTTTCCGCTGAGATTTCTGAGGAACTGTTCGACGAACTGGACGCCCCCATCGAGCGTGTGTGCGGCCTGAACATTGTTTCTCCGTTCAGCCCCGTGCTGGAGGACAAGAACTTCCCCCATCCTGACGACATCGTCAAGGCTGTCAAGCGCGTGCTGAACAAGTGAGGAGGGTACAATAAATGGCTTACGAAGTATTGATGCCTCAGCTGGGCCTGACCATGGAAGAGGGCACCGTCTCTCAGTGGATCAAGCACGAAGGCGATGAGGTGAAGACGGGTGATGTGATCGTGGAGATCACCACCGATAAGCTGACCAATGAGGTCGCCAGCGAGCACGACGGCGTGCTGCTGAAGATCGTGGCGCAGGAAGGCGAAGACATCCCCGTCAAGGGCCTGCTGTGCTATATCGGCCAGCCCGGCGAGGCCTTGGGCGACAGCGCTGCTCCCGCAGCCGCCGCTCCTGCCGCTGCCGCTGAGGCTGCCCCTGCTGCCGCCGTTCCCGCTGCGGCCCCCGCGCCTGTGGCTTCCGCCAATGGCAAGCGCATCCGCATTTCTCCTCTGGCCCGCAAGACCGCGGCCAAGCTGGGCGTTGACTATTCCGGCATTGCTGGTTCCGGCCCCTCTGGCCGTATCGTGGTGAAGGATATTCTGGCTGCCGCTGAGGCCCAGAAGAACGCCCCCGCTGCGGCTCCTGCTGCCGCTGCGGCCCCCGCCGCAAAGCCCGCCGCTCCCAAGAGCGCGCTGGAGCTGATGGACGGCGACACCGTGGTGAAGCTGTCCGGCATGCGCAAGGTGGTCGCCGAGCGGATGCTTCAGTCCCACACCGAGATCCCGCCCGTCACCCAGAACATCAAGGTGGATGTCACCGAGCTGATGAAGTTCCGCAAGATGCTGCTGGCCCAGACTGGCAAGAAGTACTCTGTCAACGATCTGGTGCTCAAGGCCATTGCCAAGTGCCTGACCCAGCACCCCGAGATCCTGGTGAGCTTCGACGAGGCCAACCATCAGATCATCCAGCGTGCGCATGTCAACATCGGCATGGCCGTGGCTCTGGACGCCGGCCTGATCACCCCCGTTATCCGCGACGCCGACAAGATGGGTCTCGACACCCTCTCTGCCACCGCCAAGGATCTGGCCGCCCGCGCCAAGGAGAACAAGCTCCTGCCCGACGAGTACAAGGGTTCCACCATTACGGTTTCCAATCTGGGTATGTTCGGCATTGAGACCTTCACTCCCATCATCAACCAGCCCGATTCCGTCATCGTCGGCGTCTGCGCCATCGAGGACGAGCTGCAGATGGACGATGAGGGCGCGATCAGCAAGCATCAGGTCATGCGCCTTTCTGTTACGCTGGATCACCGCACGCTGGACGGCGCTGTGGTCGCCAAGTTCGAGATGGATCTGCGTGATCTGCTGCAGAATCCCATGAGCATCGTGCTGTAACAGGAGGAAACAAGCAATGGCTTTTGAATTGAAAATGCCCCAGCTGGGTCTGACCATGGAGGAGGGTACCGTCTCCAAGTGGGTCAAGCATGAGGGTGACGAAGTGAAGGTCGGCGATGTTGTGGTGGAGATCACCACCGATAAGCTGACCAATGAAGTGACCAGCGAGGCCGAGGGCACCATGCTGAAGATCGTGGCGCAGGAAGGCGACGATGTGCCCGTGAAGGGTACGCTGGCTTGGATCGGCAAGCCCGGCGAGGCTGTGGGCGATGCGCCCGCCGTCGCTCCCACGGCTGTGCCCTTTGCTCCCGCTCCTGCGGCGGCTCCTGCAAAGCCCGCCGGAGATACCAGCGTGATCGTCATCGGCGGTGGCCCCGGCGGTTATGTGGCGGCGATCCGTGCCGCGCAGTTGGGCGCCAAGGTCACCCTGATCGAAAAGCAGTATCTGGGCGGAACCTGCCTGAACGTGGGCTGCATCCCCACCAAGTGCCTGCTGCACTCTGCCGAGCTGGTGGAGGACATCAAGAATCAGGGCAAGGACATCGGCGTGGAAGTGGACGGCGTGAAGGTCAACTTCCAGCAGGTCATCGCCCATAAGAATGCCATCTCCAAGCAGCTGACCAGCGGTGTTGCTGGCCTGTTGAAGATGAACAAGGTCAAGAAGATCGACGGTGAGGCCACTTTCGTGGGCGAGAAGAAGCTTTCTGTGAAGAAGGCGGACGGCACCACCGAGGAGATGACCGCCGATGCCATCATCGTGGCTACCGGCTCTGTCAACTCTCAGCCTCCCATCCCCGGCCTGAAGGAGAACCCCAACTGCATCGACTCCACCGGAGCACTGTCTCTGGAGAAGCTGCCCAAGACCATGGTGGTCATTGGCGGCGGCGTTATCGGTCTGGAGCTGGCTTGCGCTTACGCGGGCTTCGGCACCAAGATCACCGTGGTGGAAGCCATGGATCATATGCTGCCCATGCTGGACGGCGATCTGACCAAGATCGGTGTGGCCCACATGAAGAAGATGGGCATGGAGTTCAATCTGGAGTGCCCCGTGCAGTCTGTTGAGGAGTCTCCTGTGGGTGCCAAGGTGGTCTGCAAGAACAAGGCGGGCGAGACCGTCAGCTTTGAGGCGGAAAAGGTGCTGGTGGCTATCGGCCGTAAGGCGAACACCGCTTCTTTGAATCTGGAGGCTGGCAAGCTGGACAATGACCGCGGCCGCATCATTGTCAACGACAAGATGGAGACCAGCGTGCCCGGCGTGTACGCCATCGGCGACTGCGTGCTGGGCCATGCCCAGCTGGCGCACACCGCTTCCGCCATGGGCGAGGTTGCCGCAGAGAACATTATGGGTCAGGAAGCTCACTATGATGAGAAGACCAACCCCACCTGCGTGTACATCGAGCCTGAGGCTGCTTCCGTTGGTCTGACCGAAGAGCAGTGCAAGGCGCAGGGGCTCGACTATAAGGTCGGCAAGTTCCCCATGGCCGCCAACGGTAAGGCTCTGATCCTCAACGGCGGCGAGGGCATCGTGAAGATCATCGCGGGCAAGGAGTTCGGCGAAATCCTCGGTATGCACATCATCGGGCCCCGTGCCACCGACCTCATCTGCGAGGGCGCTCTGGCTATCGAGGGCGAGATGACGCTGGACGAGATCATTGCCACCATTCACTCTCACCCCACGGTCACTGAGACCATGCGTGAGGCTGCCCTGCAGGCGGAAAAGCGCGCCATCCATACCTCTAATAAGTAAACGAGCTTAGGGAATGGTCTCTGGGCTATTCCTTCAACGTGAGAGACCCGAGGCTTGTCACTTCGGGTCTCTTATCTTCTAAAGACAGGTGGAGGAACCATCCGGTATGAGCAATCAGAAAAAAAAGAGCAGGGAAGAGCGAATGATCGAGGCCGAGGGTGCCCGGATCTTCGGAAAGCACGTTTCGAAGGAGAAGGGGATCGCGCTGCTGGCGGCATCGCTGCTTGCCTGTGCGTTGCCCATGGCGCTGGGGGCCCGGATGTGGGCACAGATCCCGGAGATCGTGGAAAGCGGTCTCATCGGGCCGGACGGCAAGGATGATTCCATCCCCCGCTGGATGGTGGCGTTTGGACTGCCGGGGCTGATGTGCCTTTTAAACTTTCTGGCCCATATGCAGCTTTGGCTCAATCAAAAGCACATGACCGTGCCCAAGCCCGCCGTTCGGCTGGTGGGCCGCTGGGGATTTCCCATTCTTTCGGTGATCTTCTGCAGCGGTATGATCCGCCAGTCCGTGGGTGAGAAGGCGCTGACGCTGCCTTTTGTCGCCCCCTGCGCTCTGGGCCTTCTGCTGATGCTGCTGGGGTCCCATATGTGGGACTGCCCCAAGGACGCAAGACTGGCCCTGCGCATCGGCGGGTGCGAGCATAACGACGCGGCGTGGAAGGCCCTGCACCGCTTTGCGGGTGTGGTCTGGCTGGCGGCGGGACTGGTGGTCATCGCGGGGGTCATGGTGACCTCCACGGCGAGTTTGACCATGGCTGTGGTCGTGCTGGCGGCGCTGCTGGCCCCGGCGGTTTATGTCCGCTTTTTGCCCCAGCGTCTGGGGTGAGTGCCGGCGGTTTGCCGCGATGTCTTAAAAAAGGGGATAGTGCACGGAAAATTTGTACAATTCAACAAGGTTTTCCTCTGCTTTTTGGAGGCCGGATGTACACGTTGCACTTGAATAAACCACAATAAAGTGTTAAAGTAATACCGTAAGAAAGCACAGAAAAAGTTCGCGGAAACAGCAGAAATTGGCCTTGCCAACAGGGCAATGCTATGGTATACTTGTCCACGTTAACAGAAACTTAAAATGTTTTCTGTGGAGCGGGCGGGACTGCTCCGCTGATTTTTTGCCCATCGTTGGGAGAGCGGCGGGCGGAAGCTGCGGCGGGTCTAGCTTGCAGAAATTGGAAGAAAGCTGCGGCTTTTTTCCGCGTCCCCCGGCTTGGGGACGAGAAAAAAGGAAGGGATTGATTGCATGAAAGCCTACAAAAAGATCATGGGCGCTGTGGCTGAGATTGAGAAAATCATCATGAGTCTCATCTTGGTCGTCGTGACCGCGATCACCTTTGTAAACGTGGTCGTTCGTAAATTGAGCGACAGCCAGTTTGCATGGACAGAGGAGCTGGTCATCAACCTGTTCGTGTTGCTGATCATGATGGGCTGCGCGCTGTGCGCGCGGGAAGGCAGCCTGATCAGCCTCTCTCTGGTCTTTGACCGCCTGAAGGTCAAGGGCAAAAAAGTTTTTGTTACGATCATTACGGTTGCCAATACGGTGTTTTGGGTGCTGCTGCTCAAGACGGGCGTGGACAAGGTCATTGCCCAGATGGGCAACGGCAAGCGCACGTTCTCTCTGGGCTGGCCGGAGTGGGTATTTACCATTTTCCTGCCCATCGGTGCGGTGTTCCTGATCCTGCACACCATTGAATTTCTGGTGGATGTGCTGAGCAACAATGCGGACTGTGTCAAAACGGAAGGAGAAAATGACTGATGATTAATATTATTCTGTTCGGCTCCTTCTTTGTGATGCTGTTTTTGAACATCCCCATCTGCGTCAGTTTGGGTATGTCCTCCATTTTCGCCATGCTGTATTCCGGCGATAAACTGTCCGTTGTTCCTACCAACGTCTATAACGGCATGGCAAAGTTCCTGCTGCTGGCTATTCCGTTCTTCGTCCTCTCTGGCAACATCATGGCCAAGGCCGGTATCTCTACCCGTCTGGTGCAGTTCATCGATGACTGCATCGGCCATCGCCGCGGCGGCATTGCCATTGTGTGCGTGGTGGTTGCCTGCTTCTTCGGCGCGATCTCCGGTTCCGGCCCGGCTACCGTGGCGGCTCTGGGCATCATTCTGATCCCCGCCATGATCAACCGCGGCGGCTTCTCCGCGCCGTTCTCCTCTGCCATGATGGCGACCGCCTCTTCCATCGCCATTGTTATCCCTCCCTCTATCGCATTCGTGGTGTACGCCTCCATCACTGGCGTGTCCGTGGGCGATATGTTCATGGGCGGTATTCTCCCCGGCATCATGATGGGCCTTGCTCTGGTCATCATCATCATGATCGAGGTTCGCCGCAAGAACCTGCCTGCTTCCCGTACTAAGGCTTCTTGGGGCGAGCGCTGGAAGTCCTTCCGCACCGCGTTCTGGGGCTTCCTGATGCCCGTGATCATTCTGGGCGGCATCTATGGCGGTATCTTCACTCCCACCGAGGCCGCTGCCGTTTCCGTGGTGTACGGCCTGATTGTTGGCCTGTTCATTTACCGCGAGGTCAAGCTGCGCGACTTGTATGATCTGCTGGTCGATTCCGGCAAGACCACCGGTGGCATCATGCTCATCATCGGCGCCGCCACGCTGTTCTCTTACATTTGCACCGTGCATGGCATTTCCGGTGCCGCGCAGAACCTGCTGCTGTCCATTTCCGGCAACAAGTATGTGTTCCTGCTGATCGTCAACGTGATCTTCCTGATCGCCGGCTGCTTCGTGGACGCCAACTCCGCAATGTACATCTTTATTCCCATTATGTTCCCCGTTGCCAAGCAGTTGGGTATTGATCCCATCCACTTCGGCGTGCTCTCCACCGTGAACCTTGCCATCGGCCAGGTGACTCCTCCCGTGGGTGTGAACCTGTTCGTGGCTATCGGTGTGAGCAGCAAGCTGCAGGACGTGAAGGACAAGACCCGCGTGACCATCGAGACTATTTCCAAGGCGGTGTGGCCCATGATTCTGGCCTGCGTGATCACGCTGCTGATCGTCACCTACATCCCCATCTTCTCCACGATCTTTGTCGGCGCTGCTGCTGCCGCCTGATCGTCCCATCACCTGTTCTGCGATCACGTGCGTGATTTCAGATAGACACAACTGAAAAATTTCAAGGAGGAAAAACAATGAAAAAGTTTCTTGCATTGTCCCTCGCGCTGGCTATGAGCCTGTCTCTGGCGGCCTGCGGCGGCTCCAAGGCCGACGCTCCCGCTGCCAGCGACAACAGCGGCGATTCTGCAGAGGGCACTACCTTTGAGAAGCAGACTTGGAAGTTCGCCTGCTCCGCAACCGAGAACACCTGCTGGGCCGACATGGGCCGTGACTTCGGCCAGATGGTCAGCGACGCTACTGGCGGCGCTGTCACCGTTGAGGTCTATGCTGCCGACCAGCTGACTGCAGGCAACCAGTCCGAGGGCATTCAGGCCGTTATCGACGGCACCACTGAGCTCTCCGCACACTCCAACCTGATTTACTCCGCTTTCGATCAGCGTCTGAACGTTGTCTCCTTGCCTTTCCTGTTTGATTCCTTCGACGATGTCGATGCCAAGCTGGACGGCGATGGCGGCAAGGCTCTGGGCGAGGTCGTTGAGAGCATGGGTCTGCACCTGCTGGGCATTGGTGAGAACGGCTTCCGTCATCCCACCAACAGTGTGCGTCCCATCGAGAGTCTGGCTGACATGAAGGGCCTGAAGCTCCGTGTCGCTGGTTCCGAGCTGCTGAACCGCGAGTATGCCCTGTGGGGCGCCAACTGGGCCAACGCTAACTGGTCCGAGGTTTACACTGGCCTGCAGACCGGTACCTATGATGGTCAGGAGAACCCCCTGCCCACCGCTGATGGCGCTTCCATCGCTGAGGTCCAGAAGTATGTGACCTACTGGACTGGCGTGTATGACTGCATCTTCTTCACCATGAACGGCGAGCTGTATGATTCCCTGTCTCCCGAGCTGCAGGCTATCGTTGACGAGTGTGGCCAGAAGGCTGCTCAGAATCAGCGTAAGCTGGAGCGTGAGCAGGATCAGGAAGTTCTGAAGAAGTGGGCTGACGCTGGCGTGACCGTCAGCGAGCTCTCTGACGAGGCTGTTGAGGAGTTCAAGAATGCTTCCGCTCCTTGCTACACCGAGTTCGAGGATACTCTGACTGCTGACCTGATCAACGCTTTCACGAAGTAAGAAAGCATTTTCCGCATTCAATTTTCATAGTTGTGTTGACCCGAGGGCGGTTGCGTATGCAGCCGCCCTCGGCTTTTAAGTATATTTGTCTGTAAGAAAAGATTTTAATAGGGGAGTGCAAGAAGGAGGGAGAATATGGAACACGGCGAATAATGTTACCGAGAAAGAAGCCCGCCACATGGCGGAGCCGGGCGCAGACCAGCATCAGGGCGGAGTTGCCATCGGGGAATGTCCCCACCACACGGGTGCGCCGACGGATCTCACGGTTCAGCCGCTCGATCACGTTGTTTGTACGGATGCGGGTCCAATGCTCGCAGGGAAAATCGCAGTAGGTCAGCGTCTCCTCAATGCCGTCCTCGACCTTTTTGGCGGCCTCCTTCAGCTTCATGGCGC
>CAKSVQ010000106.1 GCA_934504065.1 uncultured Dysosmobacter sp.
GATCTGCTCCTCTCAAAATCGGAAGTAAAGGAAGGGGTTATAACTGCCGTCCACCAGATAAGCTGTACAGAAAATCAGGGAAAGTGCCATCAAAACCGGAGTCAGCACCCGGTCAACCGCGCCGGGCAGACGTGCCCAAAGGCGCTTTCCGGCAGGAGTGGACGCAAGGATCAAAATCAGGAAGGTGGCGGCATAGCTGCGCAGAAGGTACCCATCCCGGGCGCTCCAGAGCAGGGAAGTGCCGAAACAGCTACCAAGATACGAAGCACATACACGAAGGTCCTCCATGGCAAAGATTCCCCATCCCACAAAGACCACAATAACCGTATAGGCGTGCTTGATCGATCCCGGTGTTTTGCGCAGGGTATCCCGCAGGGTATACTTCTCCAAAATCAGCCAGAACGCAAAATATAATCCCCATAGAATAAAGTTCCAGCTGGCTCCGTGCCAGAAGCCTGTGCAGAACCAGACGATGAGAATATTGCGCAAAGTCCTGGCTGTGCCGTCCCGATTGCCGCCCAGCGGAATGTAGAGGTATTCCCGGAACCAACTAGTCAGTGACATATGCCACCGCCGCCAGAATTCAGTTACGGAAGCGGAAAGGTAGGGGTAGTCAAAGTTCTCATTAAAGCGAAAGCCAAAAATCTGTCCAAGTCCGATGGCCATGTCGGAATAGCCGGAAAAATCAAAGTAGATTTGAAATCCATAGGCAAAAAGGCCCATCCAGCCCCCTGCGGCAGTCAATTCTCCTGCCACGGCAGCGGCAAGCTGCGTGTCCCACAGCGCACCGATGGAGTTGGCCAACAGCACCTTTTTGGCAAGTCCCACGCAGAAACGGCGGGTGCCCAGCGCAAAATCCTCGGTTGTGTTCACGCGGCAGTTCAGTTCTGCTGCCACCGTTTTGTATTTGACAATAGGGCCGGCGATCAACTGGGGAAACATCGTCACAAAGGCACCGAAGTCCACGATGCTCCGCTGGACGGGCGCGTCACGACGGTAAACGTCAATGGTATAGCTCATGGTCTGAAAGGTGAAGAAGGAAATACCGATGGGCAGAGGGACTCCAAGCTGCGGCAGGCTGATACCGGGGATGAGGGAGAGATTCGCCGCCAGAAAGTCCCAATACTTGAAAAATCCCAGCAGCAGAAGATTGAAGACTACGGACTGCCCCACAAACCACCGCGCTTTCCGGCCATCCGAGCGGTATTTTTCCACCAGTAGGCCATGAGTATAATCGATCAGGATAGAGAGGAGCATAATGGTAATATAGACTGGCTCTCCCCACCCGTAAAAGAACAGGCTGACCAGCAGCAGCACCAGATTGCGCCAGCGCAGCGGTGTGAGAAAATAGGCTGTCAGTGTCAGCGGCAGATATGCGAATAAAAATGTCAGACTGCTGAAAATCAAAGAACCACACTCTTTCTGATAAAACAGCCGCAGCAAATGCTGCGGCTGTTTTCTGCGGATTTGTCAGGGAAACGCTCAGACAAACAGGTTTTCAAAATCGGCTGCCCATGTGTCCTGATAATCGGCGGAGGCGATCATAGCCACATACGCACCGTGCTGGATGACCTGCGCACGGCTCCAGGCATCCATGGATTCCGGATACCATGCGCCGCCGTTGGCCTGAGAATCCACCCGTTCCTGCAAAATCGCGGCGGCATTTGCGGCATCGTCCTCGGTTTCACATTGCATCAGCACCACCTCATTGACAACGCCGGACATCAGTGGTGCTGCGGCGATCAGCTTTTTCGCAGGAATGTCGCCAAGGCCGGGGTAAAAGCTGTCCAGCATCTCACCCTCTGTTGTTTCCATGTAGCCGTCTTCAAAATCAGCGTCTTTCAGCATCTGTGCATAGCAGGCGTCCAGATCCACATCGCCGCCATCGGCTTTTTTTCCGCCGCAGGCAGCAAGAAAGCTGACGGCCAGCGCACAAACAAGTCCCAACGTTAAAATTCTTTTCATGATATCGTCTCCTTTTGGATTATAGATTACTCTTTTTATCAGACGCAGCACCTGCAAAAAAGTTCCCCTTTTTCAGTATAAGCAGTTTTTTCGCTTTTATAGGAAATTCTTCAAACCGTCGGCAGTTCTCAAAACCTGCGGCGCAGCCAGACAAACAGGCTTTTTTGATGAGTGGAGTCTTGCTTGTTATACAGGATTTGATATAAAATAGCAACAACAAATTGTTACTTTTCAGAAAATGGAGCGGATATGCACAGTTTTCGAAATGACTACAATGAGGGAGCACATCCGCGGGTGCTTCAAGCGCTGCTGAAGGACGGCCTGTATTTTGACTTGGCCCGCCATGCAAACGAGATGGCATTCCGCCTACGGGATTGAATTGCCGCGCGATGAGTTGAGCTATCCGTTTTCAGTAACGTCGAACTCCAACCAGCAGTTTCCGATGCTGCCGAACGGTGCGACCGCACAACTGCCGGAGATGGAGTATGAATTTGAAATAGATACCCCAGTGGATGATGACCATACCCACATTCAGCTGGTCACCAGCTGGGCAACATCGAAGAACGCCATCACAGCGTTTCTGGCCGATCTTGCACAGTGCTGCAGAATTAGATTTTAGATTAAATAGATTACAGACACAGCAAAACGGACACCCTGTTGGGTGCCCGTTTTTGTTGTGAAATTATTCCGCAACGGTGGCCTTCAATGCATCCACGCGGTCCGTCTTTTCCCAGGAAACGCCCAGATCTTCCCGGCCCATGTGGCCGTAAGCGGCAAGATGGCGGTAAATGGGCTTGCGCAGGTCCAGATCCCGGATGATGGCAGCGGGGCGCAGGTCAAATACCTTGCGCACGGCCTCTTCCAGATGGTCGTCGCCGACAGTCCCGGTGCCGAAGGTGTCCACCAGAATGCTGACGGGATGGGCCACACCGATGGCGTAAGCCAGCTCCACCTGGCAACGGCGGGCAAGGCCAGCGGCCACGATGTTCTTGGCGACCCAGCGAGCGGCATAGGCCGCACTGCGGTCGACCTTGGTGGGATCCTTGCCGGAGAAGCAGCCGCCGCCATGGGGGGCGCTGCCGCCATATGTATCCACAATGATCTTCCGCCCGGTGAGGCCAGCATCAGCCGCAGGACCGCCCTTGACAAAACGTCCAGTAGGGTTGACATAGTACTTCGTGTTTTCGTCCAGCATATTGGCAGGAATCACGACCTTGACAACCTGCTCGATCATGTCCTGACGGATCTGCTCCAACGTAACATCGGGGTTATGCTGCGTGGAGATAACCACGGTGTCCACCCGGACGGGGCGGTTTTCCTCGTCGTATTCCACGGTGACCTGGCTCTTTCCGTCGGGACGCATATAGGGCAGCAGTCCAGTTTTGCGCACCAGCGTCATCTGCTTGCAGAGCTTCTGCGCAAGGGAAAGGGGGAGGGGCATCAATTCAGGGGTCTCGTCACAGGCGTAGCCAAACATCATACCCTGATCGCCTGCGCCCTCGCCCAACTGGCTGTCGGCGCTGCTCTTGTCTTCCAAGGACTTGTTGACGCCCATGGCGATGTCGGCGGACTGCTCGTCGATAGAGGTGATGACAGCGCAAGTATCGCAGTCAAAGCCGTATTTGCCGCGGTCATAACCGATCTCGCGCACCACTTCCCGGGCAATGTGGGCAATATCCACATAGCAGGAGGTGCTGATCTCGCCCATCACATGGATCAATCCGGTGCAGGCCGTGGTCTCGCAGGCCACGCGGCCCTGCGGGTCTTTTTCCAAAATCGCGTCCAGCACGGCATCGGAGATCTGGTCGCAGATCTTGTCGGGATGCCCTTCGGTCACAGATTCGGAAGTGAACAGATAATGTCTTGCCATAAGTTTTCTCCTTGTCTCCCTTTTCGCAAGCAGCAAAAACCCGTGCGTTTCGACAGAGAAACGCACGGGAATGAAAGTTCCTTGTTCCTCATCTGTCGCTTTCCGCCGGAATTGGCACCTTGTTGTAACAGGTTGCCGTGGGTTCATCGGGCCGCTCCCTCCGCCACTCTTGATAAGGGAATATTTAATTAACTATTTTATCATATCAGATTTTTTGGAATTGTCAACTGCAATTTATGGGCCTTATTCCGTTGTCGTTCCATACGGCCAGCTGGTGATGCCGCCAAGATCGGATACGTTGGAAAACCCCAGCGTGCGCAGGGCCTGCGCCGCTTTGGTACTGCGCTGGCCGGAATGGCAGTAAACCATGATCTCTGCGTCCTTCGCAAAGGGGAAGGGCATTCCCTCCGTGATCATATCAACTGGCAGGCAAACAGCGCCAGGGATGTGCCCAGCGGCATATTCTTCCTGTGTGCGCACATCCAGTAAAATCACGGACGGATTTTCTTCCATCCGTACCTTGGCCTCTTCCGGAGAAAGGGTATCGTCTTTTGGCGGGACAGAAGCATCCCTGTTGGGCTTCATCCGCGCCGTGCAAAATTTGATGGCCGCCATACCGAAGCAGATCAAAGCAGCCATCAGGTAAAACTGTTTCATGAAAATTCCTCCTGAAATCCAAACGGGATCGTGTCCAGTATAGTCCGAATCCGTGAAAAAGGGAAGAACGAAATTTCCTGCAAGGAATGCAGACCGCTTTTCCGCTTGCGGAATGAGGGAAAATGTACTATAATGTAAACGTGCACGGGGATGCAGCAGGGCGGAGTTCCCCGGCAAATTCGGAAGAAACGAGAAATAGTATGTTCAAAGTGATCAAAACGGAGGGCCGCGCCCGGCGCGGTGAATTTTCCTGTGCGCATGGCGGAACAGTGCAGACGCCTGTTTTCATGAATGTGGGAACACAGGCTGCCATTAAGGGCGGCGTTTCGGCTCATGATCTGAAAGAGGTCGGCTGCCAGATTGAGTTGAGTAATACCTATCATCTGCATCTGCGTCCAGGCGACCAGGTCGTGCGCCAGCTGGGCGGACTGCATCGGTTTATGAACTGGGACGGCCCGATCCTGACGGATTCCGGCGGATTTCAGGTGTTTTCCCTGTCGTCTCTGCGTAAGATCAAGGAAGAGGGCGTTTATTTTTCCTCCCATCTGGATGGACATAAGATCTTCATGGGACCGGAAGAGTCCATGCAGATCCAGTCCAATCTGGGCAGCGACATTGCCATGGCCTTTGACGAATGCGTGCAGAATCCCGCCCGCTATGAATATGCCAAAGCTTCGGTGGAACGGACGCTCCGCTGGCTGCAGCGCTGTAAGGCAGAACATGATCGGCTGAACAGCCTCCCGGATACGGTGAATCCCGGGCAGCTGTTATTTGGCATCAATCAGGGCGCGACCTTTGCGGACCTCCGGGCATGGCATATGCAGGAGATCGCCAGGATTGACTGTGATGGCTTTGCCATCGGCGGCCTTGCGGTAGGCGAGCCTACGGAGGTCATGTATGAGATGATCGACGTGGTGGAACCTTACATGCCAAAGGAAAAACCGCGTTATCTGATGGGTGTTGGCACACCCAGCAATATCATCGAGGCGGTGAGCCGGGGCGTGGATTTCTTCGACTGCGTGATGCCCTCCCGCAATGGCCGCCACGGGAAGCTCTTCACATGGGAGGGCACCGTCAACATTCTGAACGAGAAATACCGGACAGACGAGGGCCCCATCAGCCCCAGCTGCGGCTGTCCGACCTGCCGCAGCTTCTCGCGGGCCTATCTGCGCCACCTGTTCAAGGCGGACGAGGTGTTGGCTCTGCGGCTTGCAGTGCTGCATAACCTTTATTTTTACAACGAGCTGATGGCAAAGATCCGTCAGGCTCTGGACGAGGGCACATTTGCTCAGTTCCGCGCTCGGTACAGCGGGAAGCTGGAAGAGCGGGCGTAATGCCTGCGGCTGCCATAATTCCTGCATGGAAAAGAAAGTTCTTGCAAAACAGTATGCCTTTGGTATAAAATAGTTTTATTCTGAATTTGCGAAGGTAAAGGAGTTTTTTTAATGGAACAGGGTACTTCTATGATCGTAATGATCGTCTTGATGTTTGCACTGATGTACTTCATGATGATCCGCCCCGAAAACAAGCGCAAAAAGAAAGCACAGGAAATGCGCGACAGCCTGAAAAAGGGCGATGTGATCACCAGCATCGGCGGCATTGTCGGCAAGATCGCACATGTCGGCAAGGATACCATTATCATTGAGACCAGCGAGGATCGCGTTCGCATGGAGCTGACCAAGTGGGCGGTTTCCTCTGTGGGCGTCCAGACTGGTGAACAGCCCAGCGATGACAAGAAGGCTGATAAGAACGAGAAGAAAGAAGAAGCGGCTGCTGAAGAAGCTGCTGAAGTTCCCGAAACGGCTGAGACAGCTGAAAAGGAAGAAAAATAACGGAATAAAAGACCCCTCCCTCGACATATGCTCCAGTATCGAGCATTGCGAGGGAGGGCTTTTTTATGTCAAAAGGAGGAAAACGGGCGCTGCCGCCGCCATGGCTTGGCATACTGCGCGGTACAGCGGCAGCGCTGGGCGTATTTATTGGATGCACTGCGCTGCTGGCGTTTGCGGCCATCAAGGGGGGTCTGCCGGAAAACGCGGCCTTTCCAGCCACGGCGGCAGCGTGCCTTGCTGCGGCGCTGCTTGGTGGTGCGGTGACGGGGAAGGCAGTCTCTCCCTTGCTGGGGCCAATTTTAACAGCGGCTGCCTTTTGCGTTGTACTTGCAGCGTTTGGTCTATCAGTCTGGCAGAGCATTTCGTGGACTGGCCACGGCGGCTGTCTGCTTGCTGCGGCACTGGTTGGCGGCAGCGCGGCAGGGCTGCTGAACAGCAGGAAAAAAGGCCGCCGAAAGGGAAGAAGAAAATAGGGCTTCGTGATATTTCACAAACTTTTACCTGCGACCGCTTTTAAAAAAGCGGTCGCTTTCTTTGTGTGCAGCTTTGTGCATTCGGGACATAGGCGGCACATATCGCATGTGAGAATGCAGGTTTTCGCTAAATATAGTATCGGTTTAGGCGGAAATCGTCACATTTCAGAAACAGTTAATATAGTTTACATAATTATGTTTACATAACATTTTGTGATAAATTACAAAAAATTGGTTTTTGCGGTAAATTCCTTGCCATAGCCAAAAAAATGAACTATAGTTATGAAGTACCGATTTACGTCAACTCGCCCGTCATAATCCCCACGCCTGACACATAGCCTATGCTGAGGTGAGGTGATTTGAAACGGGATAAGCCATGGTTTCTGCCGGGTCTGCTCTTTCTGGCAGCTTGGTTTTTCGCAGGCATCATTTTGGGACAGGTTGCGGCAGAGCGGATGCCGAATGAGACCGGGCAGGAACTGAACCGATACCTGCGGGAATATGTGTCCCTCGACACAAGTGCTTTCGCGGGTGTAAGTTTTTTGACGCTGGTCCTGTTGTATTTCCGCTATCCGGTATTGGCTTTTCTGATGGGCTTTTCGTCGATCGGAGTGATCCTGCTGCCGCTGTGCACGGTGGTCTTTGGCTTTTCCCTTTCCTTTTCCGCCAGCTGCTTCGCAGCATCGTTCGGTGGACAGGGCGTGCTGCTGGCACTAGGGGCTTTTGGGCTGCGCTGCGCAGTCACATTGCCGTGTTATTTTTGGCTGGCAGTTCCGGCATTTATGACATCCATCGCTTTGGCGCGTATATCCCTTGGGAGAGGGCAGCGCTCCGCGCCGCCTAACAGCGGCGGCGAAAGCTGGCGGCGTCTTGCAGTGTGTGCCGGAGCTCTGATGATCGCGCTGTGCGCAGACCTGTTTTTCGGGCAGCGCTTTTTTCACTATTTACTGGAGCAGTGGTTTTCCTAACGCTCTACAGGGAG
>CAKSVQ010000107.1 GCA_934504065.1 uncultured Dysosmobacter sp.
CTTTTTCGGTTTTTTAAATTATAAAATAGCTGGGGGAAGCTTGTCAAGGCGGAGGCGGCGGGGTGGGCTGATTTTTAAGATGGAATAAGTACGCCGTCCTCGGACGCGGCCTCCATCTTAAACTTATCCATGGCGGCGCGGGCCTCGGGAACGTTGATCTTGTTGGTGTTCTTGTTAGACATGGTGATTTCTCCTTTTCATCTTGTTGATTGATTGGGTCACTGGGTATCGCAGGCATAGCTTATGTCGAAAAAGCGAAATCATACCGGAAAATTTGCGGAAAAACATGGAATCGCGGAAAAAACGGTTCCGCGTCCGGCCCAAAAGAAGAAAAACGTATTTTTACTGGACAAGCCCCGCAAAAGAAGGTATGATAAACGCACAGGGCAGAAGCCCTTTTTCGCGTTTATTTATTTTTATGATAAATTGGAGTGAAGCATCATATGGGAAGATATTTTGGAACGGACGGCTTTCGCGGCAAGGCCGGAGAGGGCCTGACCGCCCATCACGCCTATGAGATCGGTCGCTTCCTCGGCTGGTACTATGGCCGCACGGAGCGGGCGCGCATCGTGGTGGGCAAGGATACCCGCCGCTCCAGCTATATGCTGGAATACGCCATCAGCGCGGGCATGGCGGCCTCCGGCGCGGATGTCTATCTGCTGCACGTGACTACCACGCCCTCGGTCTCTTACGTGACGCGGACCGACGGATTTGACTGCGGCGTGATGATCTCCGCCAGCCACAACCCGTTTTACGACAACGGTATCAAGCTGATGAACCGCGAGGGCGAGAAGATGGACGAGGCCACCATCGCCTTAGTGGAGGACTATCTGGACGGCCAGCTGGAGGTGGACGGCCAGAAGTGGACTCAGCTTCCCCTTGCCACGGGCGAGGGCGTGGGCGCCGTGGTGGACCACAGCGCCGGGCGCAACCGCTATGTGGGGTATCTCATCTCCCTTGCCATGTATTCCTTTAAGGGTGTGAAGGTGGCGCTGGACTGCGCCAACGGCAGCGCGTGGGGCATTGCGCCCAGCGTGTTCCGGGCGCTGGGGGCGGACGTGCACGTCATCAACGACCATCCCGACGGATTGAACATCAACACTGACTGCGGCTCCACCCACATCGGCGGTTTGCAGGCCTATGTGAAGGAGCACGGCTGCGATGTGGGCTTTGCCTTTGACGGCGACGCCGACCGCTGCCTTGCCGTGGACGACAAGGGTGCGCTGGTGGACGGCGACCAGATCATGTATGTTTACGCCTGCTATATGAAGGAACGGGACAAGCTGGTGAACAACACCGTGGTCACCACGGTGATGAGCAACTTCGGCCTTTACAAGGCGCTGGACGCGGCAGGCATCCAGTATGAAAAGACCAAGGTGGGCGACAAGTACGTCTATGAAAACATGGTGCAGAACGGCCACCGCATCGGCGGCGAGCAGTCCGGCCACATCATTTTCTCCAAGTACGCCCGCACCGGCGACGGCATTTTGACTGCGCTGAAGATGATGGAGGTCATGCTGGCCAAAAAGCTGCCCCTCAGCCGCCTGACCGAGGGCATGACGGTGTATCCGCAGGTTCTCATCAACGTGCGGGTGAAGGACAAAAAGGCCGCGCAGGACGACCCCGCCGTGCAGGCGGCGGTGCAGGCCGTGGCGGACGAGCTGGGCGGCACGGGCCGCATTCTGGTGCGGGAATCCGGCACCGAGCCGCTGGTGCGCGTGATGGTGGAGGCCGAGAGCAAGGACCGCTGCCAGACGCTGGCCCAGCAGGTGGTGGACGTGATCGCCGCACAGGGGCACAAAATCTAAAATTCACCTAATTCCCCCAAATGGCTTTGCCATTTGGGGGAGGGAGTTTCGCTTCGCTCTGCGCCTCGGTTGGCCGCATCGCGGCCAATTCGACGCTCGCTTTGCGCAATGTGTTTTTTCCGAGGCACATGTCCTCGGAAAAAACGATCTCATGGCTTTCGCGCCTGCGGGCGCGAAACTCTGCAAGGCTTTTTAGCAAAAAAATGCGCGCTCTGTCGTATGGCAGAGCGCGCATTTTCTGCTATTCTTGGGTTGCTTCTATTGGGAAATCGGGCACGGCCCACGGTTGAAATAAGGCATCGGCACCGCTTTGCCATTTGGCTGAAACGGACCATGTGCTGTCGGTGAGACTGCCGTCCGCTTCGTGCAGCGTTCCCGCGGGGAAGGTCAGGTCCAGACCATAGACAGAGAGGGTGAGGGGCGCCGTATCCAGCGAATCCAGCATTTCCTGATGGAGCGGCTCTTCCGTGGGCGCGCCGCCGGAGCGCTCCGCAAGGTCGAATATCCGCGCCCGCAGTTCATCCTCCGGGCAGGTGATCAGAGCGGAGAGGGGCAGGCATTCCCCGGTGTCGCGGTCAAAGGCACAGCACCGATCCTCCGGCTGGACGATCGACCCGCTCACCGTCCGGGTGACGGTGGTGGTGAAATACATCACCTGCGCGCTGGATGCTACGGGATAGGTCTCCTGACTGAGATAGAAGGAGGAAAAGCCCTTGGGGTCGCTTTGCAGGGCGCTCCACGCCCGCTCCAGCTCGGCGGATACATCGTAGAGCAGGCCCTGCTCCGCGTAATATTGGGCCACGGCGGGCCTTGCGGCGGCGCTCAGGTCCTGAAAGCCCTCCTGCCCGTCCACGTAAAGATTTTCCGGGCCGATGGGGCGCTGCTCGTGCAAAAGCTTCGTGCCATCGGCAAGGGTATACGCGGTGCCGAAACGGTTCGTCCAGCACTCCACCGCCGTGCCGTCAGCCAGGGCGGCGTCGTCCATCCGATAGGCGGTGATCTCCGCGGGGTGGGGTTCAGTGCGGTAGGCATTCACGGTTTTCCCGTCCGCCGCCGTTACCGTTCCGGCGCGGCGCTCCAGCGGGAAGGAGACGGAAACGTCCGTGTGGGGCGCGGCGGCAAAGCCGCTGGCATCAAACCCGTCCAAAAAGCTGATGACCTGTGTGCCCGCGTCCAAGATCACGGCGGCGCGCCCTCCGCCCTCCTTCTCCACGATCAGGGCGTTGGAGCCGTCTGCCTGCGGGCAGACCTCCACCACCCGGCCCTCGGCATACCGGGTCTCGCCGCAGGCGGTAAGGCCCAGCAGCAAAACGAGCAGAAAAAGCGGGGCAAACATCTTTTTCATAAAGACCTCCTGTCAGTCTGTCGAAAAAGCCACTTGCTCGAATATATTTTATTTATTCAGTTCCTTGCGGACGGCCTTGGCGATGAGCTGCTGGCCCTCGGGGGAGCGGAGGGCGTCCAGCACGGCGGCGTGGATCATATCCTGAAAGGACTTGCTTTTCAAAAGGGCGCTGAACACCGCGCCGTCGCCGCTGCCGCCGGAGGACTGCACCACCTGCGCGGCGGGCCGGATGGCCTTGGGCGCGGGGCGGACGGGCTCGTCCTTATAGTTGCCGCTGAGCCACGAATCGGAATCGGCCGGGTCGTCGGCCTCGCCCCGAAGATAGGCAAGGGACACGCCGAAGTATCCGGCGATCTTCACCTGCTGGTCCTGCGTGGGGGTCTGGCGGCCCGTTTCAAATTTTTCAATGGACATTCTGGGCAGGCCCAGTGCCGCCGCCAACGCGGGGCGGCTGAGCTCCTTCTGCATCCGCAGCGATTCGATGCGCTGTGCAATGGTCGTCATATGCATTACCTCCAATGGTTTTTCAAGAGTTTACCGCCTGTCGGGCAGGAAGCAGAGCGTTCCCGCCCGGCGGCTGGCGTTCAGGTCGATCAGGCGCTGGTTTCGGCTGCCCCGGAAGCGCAGGGAAATGTCTTTCAATTCCTCCACAAAGCGGCCGTCCACCAGCACGTCCAGCAGGGAGAGGAATTCCTCCGTCACCTCGCAGTGGGGGTGGGAACCGGGGGTGGTGAGCTCTTCATAGGTAAAGCCGGAAAAGCTCCAGATGTTCTTTTCCGGATAGGCCGCCCGGACGCGGCGGAGGAACGACACCAGCACCCGCTGGTTCTCCGGCTCAAAGGGCTCGCCGCCCAGCAGGGTCAGGCCGTTGATATAGGTGGGGGAGAGCATGGTCAACAGGGTCTGCTCGGTCTCGGCAGTAAAGGGCTGGCCGAAGTGAAAGTCCCACGTCTGGGGCTGAAAGCAGTTTTTGCAGTGGTTCGTGCAGCCGGAGACGAACAGCGTCACCCGCACGCCCTCGCCGTTGGCAATGTCGCAGTTTTTGATCTCGCCGTAATACATGGTCCGCCGCCTTTCCTAAAAAAAATCCCGCGAGCGGAAGCTCGCGGGATGAAAGTCTTATTGCCCGAGATACCGCCGCACCAATACTTGCAGCAGCTCATCCCGGTCGATCTTTCGGATGAGCGTCCGCGCACCCATGTGGTTGGTGATATAGGTGGGGTCCTCGGAGAGGATATAGCCCACGATCTGGTTGATGGGGTTATAGCCCTTTTCCTCCAATGCCTGATAGACCGTGGTCAGGATCTGATGGATCTCCGCGTCCTTATCCATGGCAAGGCTGAATTTCCGGGTATAATCGTCCATCCAGACACCACCTTTCTTCGCATGATACTTAGTATACTCGCTTTTTGAAAAACTGTAAAGCGTTTCCGGCGGAAATTTCTGAAGTTTTTTTCAGCGCAGCACCGCGCCCAGCTCGCTTTCCAGCAGGGCAAGGATGCTCTTTACGTCGGCATCGGCCTCCTCAGCGGTGAGGTTGCGCTCGTCGGAGCGCAGGGTCAGGCTGAAGGCCACGCTCTTTTTGCCCGCGGGGATGCCCACGCCCGTATAGATGTCGAACAGGGCCACGTCCTTCAAAAGGCCCTTGGCGCCCCGGCGGATGCACTCCTCCAGCGCACCGACGGTGACAGCCTTGTCGCACACCACGGCAATATCCCGAGTGGCGGCGGGGAACTTGGGCAGGGGCTGGTAAATGGGCTGGGGAGCGATGGAGGCATACATGGCGTCAAAGCGTAGCTCGGCGGCGTAAAGCTCGCAGTCCACGCCGTAGTTGGCGGCCACGTGGGGATGCACCTGCCCCAGAATGCCCAGCAGCGTGTCGCCGCAGTAGACCTTGGCGCAGCGGCCGGGATGGTAGGAGGGATTGGTGCGCTCGGCCTCATAGCGCACGCCGCGGATGCGCAGCCCGTCCAGCACGGTCTCCACCGCGCCCTTGAGGGCGAAGAAGTCCATGTCCTCGCCGTAAGCGCCGAGGGAGAGGACCTTGGGCTCGTCGGCCATGCCGGAGCCGTCGTTCTTGGCGAAGTAGGTGCGGCCCAGCTCATAGAGCTTGGCGGACTTGTTGCGGAAATTGTAGTTCCGGGTCAGAATTTCCAGCATGGAGGGCAGGGTGGTGGTGCGCATGATGGAGGTGTCCTCGCCCAGCGGGTTGAGGATCTTCATGGAATCGCGCAGGGGGGAATCGGCGGGCAGGTCGATCTTATCATAGTAAGTGGGGCTGATGAAGGAATAGGTGATGATCTCGTTATAGCCCGCGCCGCGGCACAGCGCGCCCATCAGGTTCTCCGCTTTCTGGAGGGGAGAGAAGCCCCGGCGGTTGTTCATGCCGGCGTTGAGGGTGTCGGGAATGTTGTTATACCCGTGGAAGCGGGCCACCTCCTCGGCAATGTCGGAGTAGTGCTCCACATCGCCCCGCCAGGAGGGCACCAGAATGGTGTCGCCGTCCAGCTGGAAGTCCAGCTTGCGCAGGATGGTGCGCATCTCCTCCTCGGAAACGTCGGTGCCCAGCAGGGCGTTGACCTTGTCCGGCTCCAGCTTGACGGTGGTGGGATAGGCGTCTTTGGCGATGACATCCATCACGCCGTCCACCACTTCGCCCGCGCCCAGCAGCTCCACCAGCTCGCAGGCCCGCTGCACGGCCTTCATGGTGTTCATGGGGTCCAGACCCTTTTCATAGCGGGACGAAGCCTCGGAGCGCATATTCAGCGCCACGGCGGTGCGGCGGACGGACGCGCCGTTGAAATTGGCGGACTCGAACAGGACCTGCGCCGTGTCGCCCACGATCTCGGAGTTGGCGCCGCCCATCACGCCGGCGACGCAGACGGGACGGTGCTCGTCGCAGATGCAGAGCATACTGGTGGTGAGCTGGTGATTCTTGCCGTCCAGCGTCTGGATGGTCTCGCCCTCCCGGGCGGTGCGCACGACGATCTTTCCGCCCTCCACGCAGGAGAAGTCGAACGCGTGCATGGGCTGGCCGTATTCCAGCATGACATAGTTGGTGATGTCCACGATGTTGTTGATGGGGCGCACGCCGGAGTTGCGCAGCCGCTCCCGCATCCACAGGGGGGAGGGCTTGATCTTCACGTTTTTGACCATGCGGGCGGTATACCGCGGGCAGAGGTCCGGGTCCTCGATCTCAATGTCCAGCAGCTGGGAAATGTCGCCGCCGCAGCCGCGAATTTCCGGAGTGTGGAGCTTGAGGGGCTTATCAAAGGTGGCGCTGGCCTCCCGGGCAAGGCCGATAACGCTCAGGCAGTCCGGGCGGTTGGGGGTGATCTCGAACTCCACAACGTGGTCGTCCGCGCCGATAACGGCGGCGATGTCGTCGCCGGGGTTCACGCCGTCCTCATGCAGCACCCAGATGCCGTCGGGGATGCAGTGGGGGAACTCCTTCTGGTCGGCCCGCAGGTCCTCCAGCGTGCAGATGTGGTTTTTGGCGGTGTCATAGGCCACAAGGTCACCCTCATGGATGTTGGCGCAGTCGGTGGAGGCGGCGCTCATGCCGCTTCCGGTGTCCAGCGCGCAGGCGTAGGTGAAGCCGTCCTCGGAGGAAATTCCGGTGACCCGGGCGCAGACCACCTTGCCGAAGATCTTGTGGCCGGGCTGCACGTTGGCGGGAATGGAGGGCTTGTCCTTGTCCAGCGGATGATAGTCGTTCAGCAGGGCGGCGGGGCGGATGACGGCATAGGGATAGTCATGCTCGGCGGTGAGGCCCAGCTCCTTCAAAGAGCAGAGCATACCGTTAGAGAGCACGCCCCGCAGCTTGCCCTTTTCGATCTTCACGCCGCCGGGCAGCAGGGACTTGTGGCGGGCCACGGGTACCAGATCGCCCTCATGGATGTTCCATGCGCCGGTGACGATCTGCACGGGCTCTGCCTCGCCCACGTCCAGCTGGCACACCCACATGTGGTCGGAGTCGGGGTGCTTTTCCATCTTGACAAGACGGCCCACCACCACGTTTTGCAGGGATTCGTTCAGCACCTCGGTCACTTCGACCTTGGAGCCGGAAAGGGTCATGGCCTCGGCAAAGTCACGGTCGCTGGCCGGGCCGATGTCCACAAATTCATTCAGCCATTTACGGGAAAGTTTCATAATGTCACCTCATCAGAAGTTTGGGGGAAACGTTGTTGATAAAAAGCCTCAAAAAGCCTCGCAGAGTTTCGCGCCCGCAGGCGCGAAAGATGTGAAATCGGTGTTTTCCGGCGGCATGTACGTCGGAAAACACTCCCTGCGCGAAGCGAGCGTCGAATTGGCCGCGGCGCGGCCAACCGAGGCGCAGAGCGCAGCGAAAACCACCTCGAACAAGTGGCAAAGCCACTTGTTCGAAGATATTAAAATTGCTGCAGGAAGCGGATGTCGTTTTCAAAGATCAGGCGCAGGTCGCTGATCTTGAAGCGGCCCATGGCAAGGCGCTCCAGACCGAAGCCGAAGGCGAAGCCGGAGTACACGTCCGGGTCGATGCCGCAGTTGCGCAGCACCTTGGGATGGACCATGCCGGCGCCCAGCACCTCGATCCAGCCCTCGCCCTTGCAGGTGGGGCAGCCCTTGCCGC
>CAKSVQ010000108.1 GCA_934504065.1 uncultured Dysosmobacter sp.
GCGTTAGTGACACCTGTGTTTCATTTCCCTTTGGTGTCTTGTAGCGCAGCGGAAAGGAATGGTCATAACTATGAAAAAAAGAATCGCAAGTTTATTGATGGCGGTATTCCTGCTGGCCGCCATGACCGCCTGCGGCGGACAGTCCGCCGAGGGCACCCCGCAGGACGCGCCTGACGCCGCGCAGGCCTATCTGGACCACGTGGATGTGGACTACGCCTATGAACTGGCCTTAAAGCTGGAAGAAAACCGCAGCAACGAGACCCTTGGCTACCGCACGGCGGGCTCTGATGCCGAGTTTGCTACGGGAGAGCTTCTCAAAGCGGAAATGGAGCGCATCGGCCTGCAAAATGTCACCAAAGACGCCTTCACGCTGGACACGTGGACCTTTACCAAAGCGGAGCTCACCTTCCCGGGCAGCGACGGTGCGGCCCACACGGCAGCGCTCGGCGGCTATCAGACCGACTTTGTGACGGACGGCGCCCAGACCTTCACGGTTATTGACGGCGGCAGGGGGACCGAAGCAGACCTTGCCGGACTGGATGTGGCGGGAAAGCTGGTGCTGGTGGACATTGACCAGCGGGCCGACTGGTGGATCAACTACCCCGCCTATGAAGCCCATCTGGCGGGAGCGGCGGCTGTGATCGCTGTGCAGGACGGCGGCTATGCCGAGGTGAGCGACGACGCGCTGAACGCGCAGGATGTCTGCGGCCCCGCCGACGCCCCCGCCTTTTCCATGAGCCGCACGGATGCCGCGCTGCTGCGCTCTGCCATGGACGAAAACGGCGAAATTTCCGTCACGCTGGACGCGGACAGCCGCGTGGAAAAGGACGGCGTCTCGTACAACATCGTCGGCACGATCCCCGGCCGGGACCCGGAGAACATGGTGCTGATGAGTGCCCACTACGATTCCTACTTCGCCGGATTTCAGGATGACAATGCCGCCATCGCCCTGATGATGGGCATTGCGAAGGGGCTGATCGACAGCGGCTATCAGCCCGAAAAAACACTGGTGTTCTGCGCCATGGCGGCAGAGGAATGGGGCGTCAGCGACACCCGCTATGACTGGTCCACCGGAGCCTACAACCAGATTTTCCGCGTCCATCCCGAATGGGTGGGCAAGGTCCTTGCGGACATCAACTTTGAGCTGCCCGCCATGGCCGCGGGGTCTGCGGATCAAATGCGCACCTCTTACGAACTGAAGACCTTTGTGGAGGAATTCAAGTCCGACGTGCCCACGGTCGACGGCGTGTTCCCCGACGGCATTGAACTCATTGTGCCGACGCAGACCTGGTCGGACGACTTCTCGCTCTCCATTGCCGGGGTCCCCTCCAGCGTGACGGCGCTGCGGGGCGACTTTTCCAAGACCCATTACCACAGCCAGTTCGATAACCGGGATACGTACAGCCCTGAGGCGTTCCTCTTTCACCACAATCTCTACGGCCTTTTGATGATGGCTTACGACCACTGCGCCGTCTCCCCTCTGGACTTCTCCACCCGGCTGGGCACCCTGCGGGACGCCATGGACGACACGGTCCTGACGGCGGAGCAGACCGCCGCGCTGAACGGTGCACTGGATGAGGCCGAGGCTGCGGCCAGCGCGGCGTGGGAGAAGGTCTCCGGCGTGAACGCGGCCTATCAGGAAGCGCTGGACGCGGGTGACACGGCCAAGGCGGACACGCTGCTTGCCGAGACCCGCCAGACGAATGCGGACGTTCTTTCCGCGTTCCGGTATGCCGAGGACGCCTTCGTGCGGCTGACGTGGGAGGATTCCTCCATCTTCCCCCATGAGCACAGCCAGACGAATCTGCTGGCGCTACAGGGCGCGGTGGAGGCACTGGAGCAGGGCGACAGCGCCGCGGCGCTGGACGATCACCTGTATGCCGTGGACAACAACTGGTACGCCTACGACTGGAGCCGCGCGACCTATGACCGCTTCACCAGCTATGTCCTTGACCAGAGCCCGGACCGCCTGATGTGGGGCGCGGGGCGCGTGCAGGGGCATGAGGACCTCTTCGACGTGATCCGCTCCCTGCAGGAAAAGTCCGCCAACGGCGCGGCAGACTTTTCCGACGAACTGAACCGCCTGCATCAGGCCATCGAGACCCAGACGGCAATGCTTGACGAGCAGGTGACCCATGAGGTATCGGCGCTGGGAGAACTGACCGCCCGGCTGACGGATATTGCCGCTAAATAACCCCTTTCCAATAAAAACGCCCCGCCTGGCAAGCAGAGAACCTGCTTACCGGGCGGGGTACTTATTTTATGAATTGAATCGGGCAGTGTTTCCGTTTCTCATTCCCGGCCTACGCCGGAAATTTCCGCGTGCATCCCGATACCCGCAAACAGCGCGCGAATCTTTTGGGCATCCTCCGCGTCTGGCGGGGCATAGCGCGCCTGATGGCCGCCGATATGCTCCATTTTCGACACGCCCATGCTGTGATAGGGCAGCAGCGTCACCTTGGGCAGCTGGTGCGCCCGGTAAAATTTCGCCGTCCGCTCCATCAGGTCCCAATCATCGTTCAGGCCGTGGATCAGCGGCATCCGCATATGCACCTTTTCCCGGGTGGCCGGGTCCGCCGCCAGCAGCTCCAGATTGTGCAGGATCAGGCCATTGTCCAGCCCCGTCAGGTCCTTGTGCCGCTGAGAGTCGATGCACTTCATGTCATAGAGAATGTCTGTGACGTTTTCCCGCCGGGCAAGGGAGAGCAGCGCTTCGGTATCTCCGCAGCCGGAGGTATCGAGACAGACGCCGAGTCCCTCCCGCGCGGCCAGCGTGGTCAACTCTTCGGCAAAGCCCGCGTGGGACAACAGCTCTCCCCCGCTGATGGTCATGCCGCCGCCTGTCTGCTGGTAAAAGTCCCGGTCCTTCACCACCTCGTCCATGACCGCGCGGGCGGTCATCTGCCGCCCCACGGCCTTGAGCCCGCCTGCGTAGCAGTCCTTTACACAGGCCATGCAGCCGTCGCAGCGGTCCCGGTGAAGGTCGATCTGCTTTGCTTCGTTGACGTAAATGGCCTTTTGCGGGCAGTGGTCGATGCAGTAGCCGCAGTGGATGCAGCTGTTGGGCATGCGGATGATCTCCTGCCCGAAGGCGATCAGCTCCGGGTTGTGGCACCAGCGGCATTTGAGGGGGCAGCCCTTTAAAAATACCGTGGTGCGGATACCCGGCCCGTCGTCGGTGGAAAATTTCTGGATGCCGCCCACAAGGACGGTTTCTTCCCTCCCGGTCATACGGCGGAGCGGTAATGGGTGGTGCGGTAAATGATGGAGTCCTGCGCGTCCTTATCCAGCTCGGTGAAATAGGCCATATAGCCCGCCACGCGCACCATCAGCCCCCGGTACTGCTCCGGGTGCTTCTGGGCCGCTTTCAGGGTCTCGTCGTCCACCACGTTGATCTGGATATGCTCACCGCCATGGGTGAAGAAGGTGCGGATCACGCCCTCGATGGCCTGCAAGCCCCTCTCACCGCTGACGCCCTGAGGGTCAAAGCGGATGTTGAACAGGGCGCCGTCATGGAAGCTCTCCTGCCCCATGGACGCGACGGACTTCACCGTGGCGGTGGGGCCGTTCACGTCCCGGCCCATCATGGGCGAGGCGTTGTCGCAGAAGGCCTCGCCGGCCAGCCGCCCGTCCGGCGTTGCGCCGCAGACCGCGCCGTGGGACACGTTCACCGTCTGGGAAAGGTTAGAGAAGGAGTAATAGCCGCCCCGGGCATCGTGCCAGGTCTGGACGTTGGAGGCAATGAATTGCAGCATCTCGCGGTACACACCGTCCACATGGGGATCGTCGTTGCCGAACTTGGCGGGCTTGTTGAGCAGCAGCTGACGCGTCCGCTCCTCCCCCTCAAAGTTTTTGTCCAGCACCCGGATCAGCTGGTCCATGGTGAGGTCGTGGTCCTCAAACACGCACTTTTCGATGGCCACCAGCGAGTCCGCCAGATTGGCCGCTCCGGTGACGAACATGCCGGCGGTGGAGTATTTGGCTCCGCCCTGCTGGACGGACTTGCCGGACTCCACGCAGCCCCTGGTGACCATAGAGGCAAAGATCACCGGGAAGCGGGTAGCGTGATAGGGCTGCATCATGTTGTAGCCCACGCGAATCTTATCATAGAAGTAGAGCAGCTGCTTTTTCACCGCGTCCTTCAACTCTTCGATGTTCTTGAAGTTCCGGGGGTCTCCGGTTTCGAGGCCCATCCGGTCGCCCGTGGCGGGGTCGATGCCGTTGTGCAGCACCAGCTCCAGCACCTTGGGCGCGTTGACATAGCCCGCGTCCGGCGAACCGTCGGTGGTGCCGCCGCCGGGGCCGGGCTGGATGCAGCCCACAATGGTCCAGTCCCGGGCCTCTTCCATGGTGCAGCCCTTGCCAAGGGACATTTTCATGGCCGCCTCGTCGTTGAAGAAGCCGGGGTTGGCCATGCCTGCCTGCACCATCTCGCAGCCCTTGCGCATCAGCGCCTCCGGCGTGTCCTTCCAGACCCGCAGCGCCATGACGGGCTGGGTGGTCTGCATTTCGGCGGCAGCGTCCAGACAGAGGTAGGAAAGGTCGTTGCTGGCGTCCTGTCCATCTGGCGTCTGGCCGCCCACCACGAGGATCTGCCACATGGGATAGCCCGCGAAGGAGGAAGCGTACCACTGGTCGCGCACCTCATAGACCTCGCAGGCCTTGAGATAGAAGCACTCCAAAAGCTCCAGCGCCTTCTCCCGGCTCAGCGTACCGTCCTCCAGCACGTCCTTGCGGTAGAAGGGCCACATATACTGGTCGAACCGACCAAATCCGCAGGCGGTGGTGCACACCTCGATGTGGAAATACACATGGGCGAACCACACCATTTGCAGCGCCTGCCAGAAGGTCTCCGGCGGGTTTTCCGGCACCACGCGGCAGTTTTCCGCAATTTGCAGCAGCTCTGCGCGGCGCTCGGGGTCCGCGCACTGCTCCGCCTGCCGCGCCGCCTCGTCCGCCATGCGGTGGGCGTAGGTGATGAGGCCCTCGCACTGGATGATGCAGGCGTTCCAGAAGTCGATCTTCTCCTGCTCCTCCGCGCTCTGGCTGCATGTGGCGGCGATGCGCTCTCGGCACTCGTCGATATAGCCCCGCAGGCCCACGCGCAGCAGCTTTTCATGGTCGCAGGTGGTCTCACCGGAGACGCCGTTGCGCAGGCCCACGGAAATCAGGTCCTCCCGCCGGGCCTTTTCAATGTCGGGCGGCAGCACCTGCGCGGCGACGTCCTCCATGGCCCGGCCGATCCAATAGTCCTTCAGGGTCTTCACGATGATCTCCCGGTCCTCGGGGGAAACGTCATAAGGGTCGCACTTGCGGGTGGGGAAGGCGTCAATATCGTGGAGATAGAACTTCTCGGCGGACTGGAACTCCGGGTGCAGGTTGGCGCCCCGATACTTGTTGGTAGGGGTGCCAACGATCAGCTCGTTTTCCATCACCAGTGTGGTCATGCGCTCCATGATGTAGTTGACCACCTTGGCGCGGAACAGCGGCGCGGCGTCCCCGGCAAATTTCTGATAGGCTTCCGTTTGCAGCACAAGGCGCTCGGCCGTGATGCAGGGCCGGGAGCTGAAATATTTATTTCTCAACGCTTGAACACGATCTGTCATACGCTTTGCTCTCCTTTGCGAAATTTTTTAGTATTTCTCCATGGGGACCTTGGCCGTGGGGGCTGGGAAGGAGCGTGACAGCTGGGCAATGTCCTCCTCCGTCAGCACGATGCGCCCGGCGGCGAAGTTCTCGTCGATATGGTCAAAGCCCACCGCCTTGGGGATGGCGGCCATATCCTCCAGCCGCAGCACGAAGGCCAGCAGCACCTGCACGATGGAGCAGCCGTGGCGCTGCGCCACTGCCTGCACGTTCTCGTCGCGCATGATCCGCTCCTTGGACACGTGGTCCTGCGTGACAAGGGCCCCCGCCTGCCCCACCGGGCAGTAGGCCATGAAGGGCACGCCGTGGTCCCGCTGCCACGGCAGCAGATCATACTCAATGCCCCGGCTGCCAAGGTTATAGAGGACCTGATTGACGCAGCAGTTCCTGCCGTATGGCACCTGCCACAGTGCCTCCATATCCTCCACGTCGAAGTTGGAAACGCCCCAGCGGCGGATCTTTCCCTCCGCTTTCAGCTCCTCCATGCACGCCGCGGTCTCAGCAAGGTCGGCCTCGCCCCGCCAGTGCAGCAGATAGAGGTCGGCATAGTCCGTACCCAAGAGGGCAAGGGAGCGGTCAAGGCTGGAGCGGATGCGGCGGCGGTTGGCGTTTTCCGGATAGACCTTGGTAACGAGGAACTGCTTTGCCCGGTCATAGCCCTTCAGGGCCTTGCCCACCAGAAGCTCCGCCTTTCCGTCGGCGTACATCTCGGCGGTGTCGATCATGCGGAAGCCCACGTCAAAGCCGTGGCGCAGTCCCGCGATCTCCCGCTCCGCCTTCTGGTCGTCCTCTGCCATCTGCCACGTGCCCTGCCCCAGCCGGGGCATATACGTCCCGTCCGGCAGCAAAATCTGATCTTTCAGCATGGTTCCTTCCCTCTTCTATCTGCACACGACCCGCACCGACTTTTGAAGGTCGGTGCGGGTAATATGCCTGTTTCTTTTATTGTAGCTGTCCCGGCGCCGGGACGCAATGAAATTCTTACTGCGCGGCGTATTTTTTCACGGCGGCGCGGTGCAGCACCAGCAGCGCCGCCACCAGCAGCACCACGGATACCGCCAGTCCCAGATAGACTGTTCCGGTAAAGCCGATGACACCATAGCCCACCAGAGAGCACACCGCCAGCAGCACCGCGTAAGGCATCTGGCTGTTCACATGGTCCAGATGCTGGCAGCTTGCGCCCGTGCTGGAGAGGATGGTAGTATCGGAAATGGGAGAGCAGTGGTCGCCGAAAATGCTGCCCGCCAGCGTGGCCGCCAGAGACACCACCACCAGATTCGGCGCGATGGACTGGGCCACCGGGGAAACGATGGGGATCAGGATGCCGAAGGTGCCCCAGGAGGTGCCGGTGGAGAAGCTCAGGAACGCGGCGAAGATGAAGACGATCATCGGCAGCACCGCACCGGGGATGCCGATGGTGCGGAACAGGTTGCTGACATATTCCGGCGTGCTCAAAAGCTCGCGGCACACGCCGCCGATGGCCCACGCAAGGAACAGGATCACGCCCGCGGTGATCATGGGCTCCATGCCCTTGATGACGTTATCCAGATACTCATGGAACGTCATGATCTTGCGGGAGACATACAGCGCCATCGTCACGATCAGAGAGGCAAAGGAGCCCCACGTCAGGGCCTGACCGGAGCTGCTGTTGCCCAGCGCCGCGCCGAACTGGTGGGCGAAGGCGGGATCGTCGCCCCAGTAGCCGCCGATGTACATCATGGCAAGAATGGAGAACACCACCAGCACTGCCACGGGGATCACCATGTCGATCAAAGACGCCCTGGGGTTTTCGATCTTCTCATAGTCCTCGCTGGAAACGGCGGAGAGGTCGCCCTTGTCCGCCAGCCGCTCGAACTTATACATGGGGCCGAAGTCCCAGGAGAACAGGCAGATCAGCACCACCATCAAAAGGCACAGCAGGGCGTACAGGTTGCAGGGCACCATGGCCATAAAGCCCGTGAAGCCGGAATCGAACACGCCCGTGTCCGTGAGGTAGCTGCCCACGGCGGCGCCCCACGTGGAAATGGGGATCAAGATGCAGATGGGGGCGGAGGTGGAGTCGATCAGATAGGCAAGCTTGGGGCGGCTGACCTTGTAC
>CAKSVQ010000109.1 GCA_934504065.1 uncultured Dysosmobacter sp.
AGTGAAACGCTTTTCACTGGTGACGGAAATACTGGGAGGCCCGCAGGCCGAGACAGTAAAAGTGTTTTCTGCCACGCGCATGTCGCGGCAGAAAACCGATTTTAATTCTTTCGCGTTTCTGAACGCGAAACTCTGCGAGGCTTTTTCCACAAACTCCGCAGGTTGTCAATAAAGTCTGAATAGATTTTTGGGGCAACCCGCGCACATCGTTCTTTTATACTTCCCACTTTTCCAGCAGCTGGCGGAGCTGGTCGGCAAAGCGGGCAAGGGTCTTGTTGTCCAGCCCCTTGCTGCGCTTGATAAACGCCATAAGCCGCTCGCCCACGGCCACCAGACGCTCGTAGGCAGAGCTGGTCTTCACACCGCCCGCGGCTCTGGCCTTGCGCTCGGGCAAATACCCCACGGAGACCACCTTGTCCGCGATCAGGTCATAGACCTCCGTATACTGGGGCGCGTGGGCCGTGAAGCCCAGTGCCGCCACGGACTGGGCGAAGAACGGTGCCACCTCCCGGTCACCGTGGACGATGAACACGTGCTGCGGCTTTGGGGACTTGAAGTCCGCGATCCAGCTCAGCAGGTGGTCCCGGTCGGCATGGGAGCTGAGGCCCTGAAAATTCACGATCTGGGCGTTGACGGCGATCTCCTCACCGAAGAGCTTCACGCTCTTTGCCCCCTCCAGCAGCGTGCGGCCCAGCGTGCCCTCGCCCTGATAGCCCACGAACACCACGGTGCACTCCTTGCGCCAGAGGTTGTGCTTGAGGTGATGGCGGATGCGGCCCGCGTCGCACATGCCCGAAGCGGAGATGATGACCTTGGGCGTGGGGTCCTCATTAAGCTGCTTGGATTCCTCACTGGTCTCCGTCATGCGCAGATTGGTGAAGTTGAACATATGGGTGCCGTCCTGCACCAGTGCCAGCGCGTCCTCATCCAGATAGCCGTGCAGGTTCCCGGTGAAGATGGTGGTGGCCTTTTTCGCCAGCGGCGAGTCAATATACACCGGGAAATCCGGGTCGGTCTTCACCATACCCTTGTCCTTGATCTCCCGAATGAAGTATAAAAGCTCCTGCGTGCGGCCCACGGCGAAGGAGGGGATGATGACATTGCCGCCCCGGGCGATGGTCTCGTCAATGATCTCGGCCAGATCGTCGGTATAGCTCCACACCTCCGTGTGGTTGCGGTCGCCGTAGGTGGACTCCATCACCACGTAATCCGCCCCGTGGATGTGCACCGGGTCACGGATGATGGGCTGGTTGACGTTGCCAAGGTCGCCGGAGAACACCAGCCGCTTCTGCACGCCGTCCTCCTCCGCGTCCACAATGATGCTGGCCGAGCCCAGCAGGTGGCCCGCGTCGATGAACTCCAGCGTCACGCCTGGGCAAAGGGGCACCCGCTGGCCGTATTCGCAGGTGGTCATATACTGCCGGACGCGGGCGGCGTCCTCCACCGTGTAAAGCGGCTCCACATGGGGCGCGCCGGAGCGCTCAGCCTTGCGGTTTTTCCACTCGGCGTCCTGCTCCTGAATGTGGGCGGAGTCCTGTAACATGATGTCCAGCAGGTCGGCCGTCAGCCGGGTGGTGACGATGCGGCCCTGAAAGCCCTGCTTGATGAGCATGGGAATGCGGCCGGAATGGTCGATATGGGCATGGGTCACCAGCACATAGTCGATGCTTCCCGCCGCAAAGGGAAACTCGGCGTTGTTGACCTCGTCCCGCCCCTGCTGCAATCCGCAGTCCACAAGGATCTTCTTTCCGTTCACTTCCAGACAGTGGCAGCTGCCGGTCACGCACTGGTCAGCGCCGTAAAAGCTCAGTTTCATAATGGCCTCCTTGTTGCTCTCGGTTCTTAGCATAATTTTATCATACTCCCCTCAAAAGCACAATCGGCGTTTTCGGAAATTTGCCCAGTTTCGCCGCAAAAAGGGCGCGGTTTTTGGCCACATTTTGCGTCACACTCCGCAAAAACCGCCAAACAGGTGGAAAACCGTCACCTTTTTTGACCGGATTGTGAACTTTTTTCCAAAAGGGCGGATTTTCTTTGCATTTTGCAGCCGTCTGTGATATGCTATCTTAGATTTATTACGGATATACTCCTTTATATAGTAGGAAAGGATGTTTCAAACCTATGGGACTTTTCAAATCTATTTTTGGGGATTACAGCTCCCGCGAGCTGAAATCCATCTATCCCATTGTGGATAAGATCGAGGCGCTGGCCGAGGAATACAAGGCCATGAGCGACACCGAGCTGCAGGCCAAAACGCCGGAGTTCAAGGAGCGCCTTGCAAACGGCGAGACGCTGGACGACATTCTGCCCGAAGCATTTGCCACCGCCCGGGAGGCTGCCGACCGCGTGCTGGGCATGCGCCCCTACCGGGTGCAGCTGGTGGGCGGCATCGTGCTGCATCAGGGCCGTATCGCCGAGATGAAGACCGGCGAGGGCAAAACGCTGGTGGCCACGCTGCCCGCCTATCTCAACGCCCTGGCGGGGCAGGGCGTGCACATCGTCACCGTGAACGACTATCTTGCCAAGCGCGACAGCGAGTGGATGGGCAAGGTGCACCGCTTCCTCGGGCTGAAGGTGGGCCTGATCGTCCACGGCCTGACCAGTAAGGAGCGGCAGGCCGCCTACGCCGCCGACATTACCTACGGCACCAACAACGAAATGGGCTTCGATTACCTCCGCGACAATATGTGCATCTACTCCAGCGAGCTGGTGCAGCGGGGCCACAGCTTCGCCATCGTGGACGAGGTGGACTCCATTTTGATCGACGAGGCCCGCACCCCCCTCATCATCTCCGGTCAGGGCGAAAAATCCACCCAGCTTTATGACATGGCGGAAATGTTCGTCTCCCGGCTGAAAAAGCAGGTGGTGGTGCAGGTGGACGACAAGGAGGAAGAGGACGTCTCCATCGATGCGGACTACATCGTGGACGAAAAAGCCAAAACCGCCACCCTCACCGCCTCCGGCATCGCCAAGGCAGAGGAGTTTTTCCACGTGGAGAACCTGTCCGATCCCTCCAACGCCACGCTGAACCACCACATCAATCAGGCCCTGAAGGCCCACGGCACCATGAAGCGGGACATTGACTACGTGGTCAAGGACGGCGAGGTCATCATCGTTGACGAGTTCACCGGCCGTCTCATGTTCGGCCGCCGGTACTCCAACGGCCTGCATCAGGCCATTGAAGCCAAAGAGCACGTGAACGTCAACAGCGAAAACAAGACGCTGGCCACCATCACCTTCCAGAATTACTTCCGCCTGTACGACAAGCTCTCCGGTATGACCGGCACCGCCATGACCGAGCAGGAGGAATTCGGCACCATCTACAATCTGGACATCGTGGAAATTCCCACCAATCGCCCCAACCAGCGTGTGGACCACCACGACGTGGTGTACAAGACCGAGGCGGGCAAGTTCCGCGCCGTCATCGCGCAGGTGAAGGAGTGCCATGAAAAGGGCCAGCCTGTGCTGGTGGGCACCGTGTCCATTGAAAAGAACGAGCTTTTAAGCCACCTTTTGCAGCGGGAGGGCATCCAGCATAACCTGCTGAACGCCAAGAACCACGAAAAGGAAGCCGAGATCGTGGCGCAGGCCGGCAAGCTGGGCGCCGTCACCGTGGCCACCAACATGGCTGGCCGCGGCACCGACATTATGCTGGGCGGCAACGCCGAATACCTCTCCCGGGCCGATCTGGTGAAGGCCGGATACTCCGAGGAAGTGATCGTGGACGCCACAGGCTATGCCGAGACGGACAATGAGGAAATCCTTGCCGCCCGTAAGCTCTTTGCCGAGCGGATGGCCTTCCACAAGGCCGCCATCAGCGAAGAGGCAGAAAAGGTGCGAGCGGCAGGCGGCCTGTTCATCATCGGCACGGAGCGCCATGAGTCCCGCCGGATCGACAATCAGCTCCGCGGCCGCGCGGGCCGTCAGGGCGACCCCGGCGAGACCCGGTTCTACCTCTCTTTGGAGGATGATCTGATGCGCCTGTTCGGCGGCGAGCGCATCACCAACATGATGGAAAAGTTCGATCTGGACGAGGACACTCCCATTGAAAACCGGATGCTGACCAAAGCCATCGAAAACGCCCAGACCACCGTGGAGAGCCGGAACTTCCAGTCCCGTAAGAGCGTGCTGGAATATGACGACGTGATGAACAAGCAGCGGGAGATCATCTATGCCCAGCGCCGTCAGGTGCTGGACGGCATGGACATCAAGTCCACCGTGCTGAACATGATGCACACCTCCGTTTCCAACCACGTGGCGCTGGCCTTCGGTGAAAACCAGCATCTGGATGCCGCCCAGTATCACGAAATGCTCAAGGGCATGGAAGGCATCTACTTTGCAAAGGACGCCGTGACCTTCCCCGACAGCGAAATCTCCTCCAAGACGCAGGAGGACTTTGACGAGGCCTTCATTGCCGCCGCCGAAAAGACCTACGAGGCCAAGGAGGTCGAGATCACCTCCCCCATCATGCGGGAACTGGAGCGGGTCATCATGCTGCGGGTGGTGGACGAATACTGGATGGACCACATCGACGCCATGGATGACCTCAAGCAGGGCATCCGCCTGCAGGCTTACGGCAACAACAACCCCGTGGACGTTTACAAGCGCGAGTCCCTGACCATGTTTGAAGAGATGGTCTCCGCCATTCAGGACGAGACCGTCCGCCGCCTGTACTCCGTCCGGCTGAAGAAGGACGAGGAGGTCAAGCGGGAGCGCGTGGCCAAGGCCACCACGGAAAACGTGGGCGGCGACGGCACCACCCCCAAAAAGCAGCCCAAAAAGGTGGTCAAGATCGGCCGCAACGATCCCTGCCCCTGCGGCAGCGGATTGAAGTGGAAGAAGTGCACCTGCAAGGAATACCACCCCGACCTGTAAATCCCGGGAGCCACGCTCCCTCCGCCCCCCGTCCCCGGCCCTTTGGCCGGATGGGGGGCGTTTTTCAAAATCCGCCGTTTAGGAGGTTTTTCATGTCCTTTCTCATGCAAGAGCGCTCCGGCCTGCGCTATCTGACCTCTTCCGCCCTCTCCGGCGTGCGCCACGGGTTTTCCACCCGGCAGGGCGGCGTTTCCCCCGCCCCGTGGGACAGCCTGAATCTGGGCCCCAGCCGGGGCGACGCCATGGACAACGTGGCTGAAAATTACCGCCGCTTCTGCGCCGCCATCGGGGCGAACAGCCATCAGGTGGTCCTGAGCCGACAGGTGCACGAGACCACCGTCCGCGTCTGCACCGCCGCCGACGCCGGAAAGGGCCTTCAGCAGGAGCGGGATTACACCGCCGACGCCCTTATCACCTGTGAAAGCAACCTTGCACTGACGGTTTTTTCCGCCGACTGCGGCATTTTGCTGCTCTGGGACCCGGTCAGCGGAGCCGTGGGCGGCGTGCACGCCGGATGGCGGGGCTGCGCCGCCGGGATCGTGGAAAAGACCGTGAAAGCCATGTCGATGGAATACGGTGCCCGTCCGCAGGACCTGCGGGCCGCCGTGGGCCCCTGCATCGGCCCGTGCTGCTTTGAAACGGACAGTGATGTGGCCGATGCCATGAAGCAGGCGCTGGGCGGGGACGCCGCGCCCTATATCCGCTGGCAGCCCCCCAAATTCCACGTGGACCTTGCCGGGCTGAACCGCCAGTGGCTGCTGCGCGCAGGTGTGCTGCCCGGACACATCGATATGTGCGGCCTTTGCACCGCCTGCCACCCGGAGCTTTTCTGGTCCCACCGGAAAATGGGCAACGCCCGGGGTGTGCAGTGCGCCATGATCGTCCGGCCCTGAGCGGGAGGAGGCAGCCCTATGAAAAAAACGCTTGTCCTTCTTTTGTGCGCCCTGCTGTGCGCCCTGCCCCTGACCGGATGCTGGCAGGCAGAGCCCGAGGGGGAAAACACCGAGCTGATCCAGCCGGAAACTCCCGCCGAAGAAGCGCCCTCCGATGATGCCCGCCTGCCCGAGCATCTTGCCCTGCCCTATATCCCGGACCGCTCGCTGGACCCCGTGACCTGCCCGGACGGGATGCAGCAGACCGTGGCTTCGCTGCTGTGCGAGGGGCTTTTCCGGCTGGGAGGGGACTTTGAACCCCAGCCGTGGCTTTGCAGCGGCTACACCGTAAACGAGACCTTTACCTCTTATACTTTCACGCTGCGCAGCGGCGTCACCTTTTCCGACGGGTCGCCTCTCACCGCCTCCGACGTGCGCGCAACGCTGCTGCGGGCAAAAAGCTCTGACCGATACGGCGCAAGGCTAGCCGCCGTTTCTTCCATCACTGCCGGAGACGGCGCGGTGACGGTATCCCTCTCCGCTCCCAACAGCGGCCTGCCCGCCCTGCTGGACATTCCCATCATCAAATCCGGCACGGAGAACGCCCCGGTGGGCACCGGGCCATACCTCTTCTCGCAGGCGGAGGACGGTGCGTGGCTGGTGGCTAACCAGACGTGGTGGGCAGGCGCCATTCAACCCACCGACCGGATCGCGCTGGTGGAGGCCGCCGACCGGGACACCATGCTCTACCGCTTCACCTCCCGGGATGTGCAGCTCATCACCGCCGACCTTACCGGGGTCTCTCCGGTCAGCGTTACCGGAAGCATCAGCTATCAGGATGTGGACACCACGGTGCTGCAATTCATCGGCTGCAACGCCCGCCGCCAGCCGCTGGACGATCCGGCGCTGCGCCGGGCGCTGGGCATGGCCGTGAACCGCAGCCGCATCGTCAGCGCCTTTCTCTCCGGCCACGGCAGCGCCGCCCAGTTCCCCGTCTCCCCGGTCTCGCCTCTGTATCCCACGGCGCTGGAGCGCACCTATTCCAAGGATGAACTGACCGCTACGCTGGCCCAGAGCGGCTATACTCCGGGCCGGACGCTGACGCTGCTGGTCAACAGCGAAAACAGCTTCAAGACCTCCATCGCCGCTTACCTTGCCGAGTCCTTCACCGATGCGGGCATCCCCGTTTCCGTCAAGGCCCTGCCGTGGGAGGAATTTACCGCTGCGCTGGCCGCCGGGAACTTTGATCTTTACTATGGCGAGGTGCGCCTTGGCGCGGACTGGGACCTCACAAGCCTGCTTGCCACAAACGGCAGCCTGAACACGGGCGGCTGGGGCGACGAGAGCTGTGACCTGCTGCTGCGCTCCTTTGCCTCCGCCACCGACCGCACCGCCGCCATGGAAAGCCTGTGCCGCCGCCTGCAGGCCCAGATGCCTGTGATCCCGGTGTGCTTCAAGTCCACCTCCGTCCTCACCCAGTCCGGTGTGCTGGAGGGACTGACCTCCACCGCTGCCGAGCCGTTCTACGGGCTCGCGGACTGCACGGTGCACTTGAAAAAGCCTTAAACGGCCCCTAAATTTCCAGAAAGTTCTATTTAGTGGAAGAAAAAGTTCCACCTGTGTCTACGATACAGGTGGAACTTTTTCTTGCGACACACGCCACGCCTGTTTCGCTGTGTCCACGACACAGTTGTCGGGTCCTGACGAAATTGCGGGGAAATTTTCCGCTGAAACGCTCCATCAATTTGTCAAAAAATTGACGTTGATTTTTTCGGATCATGAAAAAAAACAGCGTGATCCAAGTATCTTTCAAAATTGGCACGATATTTGCTCATTATTCTGGATATAGATTGGAAATCCTACCAAATTTTCAAGCTTGATCCTATACACCAACATGGATAATCAGAAAGGACGAACGATATGGTCAGCTACACTCTTGCAACCGACGAACAGCGCGAGCTTGCG
>CAKSVQ010000110.1 GCA_934504065.1 uncultured Dysosmobacter sp.
ATGCAAACACCGGGCAGGATGGTTGCGCCCGCGCCGATCCATGCCGATTCCCTGATCAACACCGGCTTGCAGGGCAGGACTGCCAGGTCATAGGGATCGTGGTTGTTGGAGATCAGCTGCACATTGGCGGCGATCATGGCATGATCCTCAATGGTGATGCCGCCCCGGGCCATTGCCAGCAGATTGGAATTGATAAAAACCTCTCTGCCGATTTTCATCGAGCTAATGCACGCACCACTCAGCGGCGGGGCAATGGAGCTGCCCTCCCCAAGGTTTTCCCCAAACAGGTCTTTCAAAATGCGGTTATATTCCTCCGTAAAGGGCATGGTGTGGTTGAGCCGGAACAGCAGCTGCGCACAGCGCTGTCCCTCCGCTCTGCTTTGCGGATTGGACTGCCGCAGATCGACCCGAATCTCCGTACAATCCATTCACTGCACCTCCCGGACCCATTGTTCAATGGCCGCGCCTGCACCGTCCACGCTGCTGCCGTGGATGGCAAGGCCCTTTGTGACCGTGGCCCCCGGGGCGGCCTTTTGAATATCCTGCACCGTGTGGGAAAGGCCGCTGCCCTCATGAGTGCAGAAGGGATAGATGGTCTTCCCGGTAAAATCATACGCCTCAAGGAAGGTGTAAACCGCCATGGGCATGGTGCCCCAGTAATTGGGACAGCCGAGATAAATCTCGTCATAGGCGTCCAGATCATCGGGCAGGTCCGGCACCTCCGGGCGGGCGTTTTTCCGCAGGTCTTCCTTGGCCTCGGCAATGCAGGTCTGGTAATCCTCGGAGTAGGGCACAGCCTGCTCGATTTTATAAAGCTCGCCGCCAGTCAGATCGGCAAGCATTTCCGCCGCCTTTTCCGTGTTGCCGACCGTGATGCGGCGATAAGCGCCGCCGAAATAATTCTCTCCCGCGCGGGAGTAAAACGCGATCAAAATTGCCATGTGGAATCTCCTTTTTCATTTGTAATTAAGGGTGAAATGGGACATCTTTCGTTTTTATTGTAACCGCCAGCATCTCATTCATCAATTTTGTTTTTCGTGCATTCGCATAAGTAAAACTGATACGGAGGAGAGGACCAAGCGTCCTCTCCTCCGTATCTTTCCAGTATAATCTTTATCCGGCTTCAAACTGCGCCTTCAACAGCCCGGCAAACTCCTCTACGTAGCCACCGGAGTTGTCTTTCTTCCAGAACGCACAATAGTTCCGCAAGATGGGCGCGTTCCCCCGCACCAGCGGAACACGGACGATGGAAGTCCCCACTGAGGCCACCGTTTCTGTTCCTTCCACCGGGAGAAAGCCCTTGCGCCCGATCACCATTAACCGGGCCTCTTCCAGATTTTCCGCATACAAAAAACCGCCCTGAAAGCCCATCACATCGCGGTAATATTCCTGTTCTGTTTCCCGCTGTCCGGCTGGGGCCACCAAAATGCAGGGAATATTTTTCAGTTCCGGCGGCGAAATATGCTCCGCCTGCGCCAATGCACTGTGGGAAGATACCTCGATATAGCTGCGGCAGGCGGCCAGCATGAGATTGACATACTCGTCGGAAAATGCGCGGCGCTGGTCGTTGAAAATAAGGTCCGCTTCTCCGGTGCGCAGCAGGCCGTACAATTCCTCGTGGTTACCGTAAGAGACCGATACCTCCACGTCCGGGTGCTTTTCGGAAAACCGCTCCAACGCCCTGTGGAACTCCTCCCCGGTATAACAGCGCAGATAACCAATGCGCAAGGACGCTTGCGCGCCCTTTGCGATTTTGGCGGCCTCGCTGCACATCCGCTCATAATCCGCCGTTAAAATCAGGCTTTTCTGATAGAAATACGTCCCTGCGGGCGTCAGGTCAAAGCGGCGGTTCTTCCGCTCCAACAATTTGAAGCCCTGTTCCCGCTCCAACGCCTGCACCTGTTGGGAGATGGCGGACTGGGAGATGAAGTTTTCCTCCGCCGCCTCGGAAAAGCTGCCCAGCTGGACAACGGATTGAAAATATTTCAGCTGTTTGAGCACCACGTGTCCCCCCTGTCAATGTTTCCTCTCATTTGTACTGCAGCAAAGCCCCCGGCAGTGGCCGGGGGCTTTGCTGTTTCCAACACAATTACTTGATCTTGCGGGCTTCCACGTAATAGCGCTTATCCTGCGCATGGCCCATGGAGAAAGTCTTGCGGGGCAGCACACCGTCGGCCATCACGGTCTTGAACAGCTGCTCCTTACCCATGGCAGGCAGCAGGAAACCCATGTTGCCGCTCTTGGCACCCAGCTCCTTCGTCACCTCGTCGCCGTGGATATAGTCCACCTCGCCGCTGTGGGACTTGAGATATTCGTCGATCACGCCCTGCAGCGTGCCCACGGCCAGCTGCACCTTGGGATCAGGCACGGTGACAAAGCTGTCGTGGCCTTCCCACACCATTTCGATCACATGGCCCTCGCCCTTGCCCTCGTAGGCATTGGGATATGCCGCCTTGAACGCGGCCATGAACTCGTCATGATCCACGCCGAAGAGCACCCGGTGGATCGGCTCGAACTGCAAAGCATCGTCGTGGTTATTGACGACCTCCACCAGCGCATACCGCGCGGGCAGGCTGGCCCACTCGCTCTCCGGCGTGACCTGCTTGAGGTTCTCATAGCAGCGTTTGGCAGTGGCCAGAGAATGGTTTCCGTCGCCCACGGCGAACAGCAGCGGCGCAACGCCGCTCATGCCGTACTTCTTCTGCATCTCGGAATCGGCACACAGTCCGGTCAGCGCGTCGGCCACACCGTCCACCTGACTGTCCGTCAGCTTCCAGCCCTTCAGGTGGCCGCCGCCCTGCTGCAAATCGAAATCGTAGAGCGTTTCCATCTTGCCACTATCCGCGGTGAGGGGCTCGATGACTGTGCCGTCGGGATCGTCGATCAGCAGCATCACGTGGGGCAGCTCAATGGGGGCATCCTGCCGCACTTTCACACGGGGCGGGATACGGGAAAGGACCGTGCCCTCCGTTGCGCGGATCAGCGCGCCGGAGCCGGGCGTGAAGTCATACTGGTCCAGATCCACCATGCCGATCAGGCCGTGGCGGATCTTTCCGTCGGACTGAGTACGCTCGATGTAAATGAGGGAATCGGCCAGCGTTTTGAAAACACCGCTGTCCAGATACTGCTTCATCGAATCGTTGATGGCGGCAATATCCTGCTCCACATCCGGGTCGTTCAGCTTGGCCTCCGGCAGAATGAGGCGCAGCGTGGACGGCGCGGAACCCACGGTCTTCTCCACCGCCTGCCAGTATTCCGGCTGGGAGGTGAACTGGTCGCAGGCCACCACGGCCCACTTGGTCATATCCGCATCCTTGGGCAGCAGGATGTCCGCAGGGTAAAAGCCGAGTTTTTCGAATTTCTTGTTCATAAAAAGACTCCCTTTCCTTTTGATCACAGCGCCGCCTTGATGGCACGCAGCAAATCGTCAAATTCCTCATAGGCAGGCAGCTCGGGGTGATCGCTCTTGATCTTGTCCGTGCTCTTGAAGAGGAAGCCCGCCTTGCTGGCCTGGATCATACCCAGATCGTTATAGCTGTCGCCGCTGGCAATGGTCTCATAGCCGATGGACTGCAGTGCCTTGACCGTAGTCAGCTTGGACTGAGCGCAGCGCATTTTGAACCCGGTGATCTCCCCGTCAGGCGCGACCTCCAGCGAATTGCAGAAAATCGTGGGCCATCCCAGCTTTTCCATCAAGGGCTTTGCAAACTCCTCAAAGGTGTCGCTGAGGATGATGACCTGCGTGGTGGCGCGGAGCTCGTCCAAAAACGCCTTGGCGCCGGGCAACGGGTCGATCTTTGCAATGGTCTCCTGAATCTCCTTCAGGCCAAGGCCGTGCTCTTTCAGAACGCCCAGCCGCCAGCGCATCAGCTTATCATAGTCCGGCTCGTCCCGCGTGGTGCGCTTGAGCTCGGGAATCCCGCTGGCCTGCGCAAAGGCGATCCAGATCTCGGGCACCAGCACGCCCTCCATATCCAGACATACAATGTTCATACCGTTTTCTCCTGTTCCCGTTTTTCCCGCCGTTTCCCGGCGGCTGTTTCTGCGTAATTATACAATATTTCCGCGGCACTTGCAATCATAATCAGAAATTTTTCCCAAATAGGTCCACCTTTTCCCGTACATATTCCCTACATCCGCCGCAAACGCTATCTGTACGTCCTCACATGGACAGAAATGGAGGTTTTGACCGTGTTTGTCGACAAGCTTGCACTGCTGTTGGCCGTGATCGGCGCGCTGAACTGGGGCGGCATCGGACTGTTCGGGTTTGACACTGTTGCCTTTTTCTTCGGCGGACAGCTCTCGCTTCTCTCCCGCATCATTTACACGCTGGTGGGCCTTGCCGGCCTGTGGTGCATCACGCTGCTGTTCCGCTCCGATGAGGAACAGGGCCACGCGCCCCACACCGCATGAAAAATACGGCCAGCAGCTTTTGGGCTGCTGGCCGTCATTATATTTAAGGAATCCTCTCAGCCCTGCATGGCCTTGGCCGAGCTTTCCAGCTTGGCGATGAGTTCGCTGTACTTTGCGGCCTTCTCCTTTTCAGCGTTTACCACCGCTTCCGGCGCTTTGGAGACGAACTTCTCGTTAGAGAGTTTCTGCTCCACGATGCGCAGGCCGTTTTTGGCCTTTTCGATCTCCTTATTGATGCGCTCCAGCTCGGCGGCAATGTCCACCAGCTCTGCCATGGGCATATAGGCCGTTGCGTTGTGCGTGACCACAGACACCATTTTCGCCGCGTCTGCAGGCGCGCTTTCGGCAAACGTCACCGCGCTGGCATAGGCCAGACGCTGGATGAAGTGCAGTCCCTGCTGATAGACCTCCGGCGTAGCGGTGACCAGCAGCACTTCCGCTTTTTTGGAAGGCGGCACGTTCATCTCGGCGCGGCGGACACGGATGGCCTTGATGGTATCCATCACGGCCTCCATAGCAGTCTCCTCGGCGGGGAAGTGCAGGCTTTCCTGATACTCCGGCCACTGGGCGGTCATGATGAAGTCGCCCTCATGCGGCAGCGCCTGGAAAATTTCCTCGGTGATGAAGGGCATGAAGGGGTGCAGCAGCTTCAAAAGCTGGATCAGCACATAGCACAGCACGTTCTGCGCCACCAGCTTGGACTGCTCGTCCTCGCCGTTCAGACGGGTCTTGGTCAGTTCGATATACCAGTCGCAGTACGTGTCCCAAATGAAGTCGTAGACCTTGGCGGAGGCCACACCGATCTCATAGGCGTCCAGATTTTCCGTGACCTCCTTGACCAGCGTGTTCAGCTTGGAGAGCACCCACTTGTCCTCAGGGGCAAGCGCTTCGGCCGCGGGCAGAGTGCAATGGTCAATGGTCAGGTTCATCATCACAAAGCGGCTGGCGTTCCAGATCTTATTGGCGAAGTTGCGCATAGCCTCGCACTTTTCGGTATAGAACCGGGTGTCGTTTCCGGGGCTGTTTCCGGTGATGAGGTTGAAGCGCAGCGCGTCGGCGCCGTATTTCTCGGCGATCTCCAGCGGATCGATGCCGTTGCCCAGCGACTTGGACATCTTGCGGCCCTTGTCGTCCCGCACCAGACCGTGGATCAAAACCGTGTGGAACGGAATTTTCTTCATCTGCTCGCAGCCGGAGAAGATCATGCGAGCCACCCAGAAGAAAATAATGTCGTAGCCGGTGACCATCACGGACGTGGGGTAGTAATAGGCAAGGTCCTCCGTCTTATCCGGCCAGCCCAGCGTGGAGAAGGGCCACAGCGCGGAAGAGAACCAGGTATCCAGCACATCAGGGTCCCGGGTGAGGTGGGTGCAGCCACACTTTTCGCACTTCGTCGGGTCCTCCCGGCTGACATTGATGTGGCCGCACTCGTCGCAGTACCACGCGGGGATCTGGTGGCCCCACCACAGCTGGCGGGAAATGCACCAGTCATGGACGTTTTCCATCCAGTTGATATAGGTCTTGGAGAAGCGCTCGGGAACGAACTTCACCTCGCCGTCCTTCACCACCCGCAGCGCCTCTTTGGCCAGCGGCTCCATTTTCACGAACCACTGGGCGGAGATCAAAGGCTCCACGTCGTTATGGCAGCGGTAGCAGGTGCCCACATTGTGGGAATAGGGCTCGGTCTTGACCAGATACCCCTGCTCCTCCAAGTCCTTTACGATGGCCTTGCGGCACTCATAGCGGTCCATTCCGTTGTACTTTCCGCCGTTTTCATTGATCTTGCCGTCGTCGGCGATGACGCGGATGACCTCCAGATTGTGGCGCAGACCCACCTCAAAGTCGTTGGGGTCGTGGGCGGGGGTCATCTTCACCGCGCCGGTGCCGAAGCCGATCTCGCAGTATTCGTCGCCCACGATGGGAATTTCCCGGTTCATGATGGGCAGGATACACTTCTTGCCGATAAGGTGCTTGAACTTCTCGTCATTGGGGTTCACCGCCACGCCGGTATCGCCCATCATGGTCTCAGGACGGGTGGTGGCCACCACAATGTCGCCGGAGCCGTCCGATAGCGGATAGCGGATATACCACAGGTGGCCGGGCTTGTCCACATACTCCACCTCGGCGTCGCTCAAGGCCGTGACGCAGTGGGGGCACCAGTTGATGATGCGGCTGCCCTTGTAGATCAGGCCCTTGTCATACAGCTCGCAGAACGTCTCGCGGACGGCCTTGGAACAGCCCTCGTCCATGGTGAAGCGGGAACGGCTCCAGTCGCAGGAAACGCCCAGCTTTTTCTGCTGCTCCACAATGCGGCCGCCGTACTTTTCCTTCCACTGCCACACCCGCTCAAGGAACTTCTCGCGGCCCAGGTCATACCGGGTCTTGCCCTCTTTCACGCGCAGTTCCTCTTCTACCTTGATCTGGGTGGCGATGCCTGCGTGGTCCGTTCCGGGCAGCCACAGCGCGGAATATCCCTGCATCCGCTTGAAACGGGTGAGAATATCCTGCAGCGTAGAGTCCATGGCGTGGCCCATATGGAGCTGGCCCGTCACGTTGGGCGGCGGCATCACGATGGAAAAGGGCTTTTTCTTGGGGTCGGGGTCGCCGTTGAAGCAGTGGTTGTCCTCCCACATCTTATAAATGCGGGACTCCACCTGCTGCGGCTCATACACCTTCGGCAGTTCTTTGTTCATGTTGACTCTCCTATCTGAAAATGGTTATTTGATATTTTTCACAGCTTTTCCGGTTTTTGATTCCAAAAAGGCAGAAAATTCCGCTGCGTCTCCCTCTGTGAACGCATTCTTCTGCACCACGCGCCACGTCTGCGGGAAAATCAGATACCAGCGGAACATATCCTCCCACACATCCGCCAGCGCGGAATAGGTATAGTGCTTATTGCCGGAGGATTCCTGCACGGAAAAGCCCTCTTCTTCAAAGGTGAAGCGCACAACGCTCTCCGGCACGGTCTTTTGCAGCTTCCGCGCCATGGTGCTGTTTTGCAGGGATGCGGCAGCGGACTTGATCCGAAAGCCCCACACGCCGAAATATACCAGCGCCGCACCCAGCGCGGTCAACAGGTCCAGGCGGCCCGCAATCAGGCTCATCACGATCAGCACCGCGCCGAAAACTGCCATTGCCAGCCCCAGCACCTGGCTCACCCGCCAGACGCCCCGCACAATGGGACCCATGATCC
>CAKSVQ010000111.1 GCA_934504065.1 uncultured Dysosmobacter sp.
GGACGGCTTTGCCATCTGCCGGGTGGAGGTGCGCATCCGGGACGATGTGCAGCTGAAAAACCTGATGAACAAGCTCCATCAGATCTCCGGCGTGCTGCGGGTGACAAGACCCGCAGGCTGACGGCCCTCACTCTGCCAGAGACGTTTTAAACAAAAAGGAGAAAAACCTATGCGTGCTGTGGTCACCCGTGTGCGCCATGCCAGCGTCACCATCGGCGACAGGGTCAATGGAAGCATTGGCCAGGGCTTTCTGGTGCTGCTGGGGATCGGCCCCAACGACACCCATGAGACCGCCGTGAAGCTGGCGGACAAGATCTGCAACCTGCGGGTCTTTGAGGACGAAAACGGCAAAATGAACCGGAGCCTTGAGCAGGTGGGAGGTACGCTGCTGGTGGTCTCCCAGTTCACCCTGTATGCCGACACCTCGTCCCGCCGCCCCGGCTTCACCGGAGCGGCCAAGCCGGACATCGCCATCCCCCTGTACGAGGACTTTATGGCCCACTGCCGGGAGCGGGGCTTTGCCGTGGAGCACGGCGAGTTCGGCGCGGATATGCAGGTGGATTCCCAAAACGACGGCCCGGTCACCATTCTCTTCGACACGGAACGGCCCTGAAAAGGAGGAGCATAGAATGAACATTCAAGCCCTGCAAGTCGGCCCCATCGGCACCAACTGCTATCTTCTCTGCGACGAGGCCGCCAGGGTCTGCGCCGTGATCGACCCCGGCGCGGAGCCGGAGCTGATCCTCTCCGCCGTGAAAAAGCTGGGCTGCACGGTGGATAAGATTCTGCTGACCCACGGCCATTACGACCACACAGGCGGCGTGGCGGAAATGCTGCAGCTGCTGCCGCCCACCGCGGTCTACATCCACGAGGCGGACTTTGATTTTCCAAGCCCCCAGCTCTTCCCCCTGAAAACGGAGCTCAGTCGCACCCCCTTCGGCGGCGTGAATTTCTATGACGAGGGGGACCGCATCACAGTGGGCTCGCTGGAGCTGCGGGTGCTCCACACCCCCGGCCACAGCGAGGGCAGCGTCTCCCTGTTGTGCGGCGACGCGCTTTTCTGCGGCGACACGCTTTTTTCCGGCTCCTGTGGACGGACGGATTTCCCCGGCGGCAGCATGGAAAAGATGATGGCCTCCCTGCGCCGTCTGGGCGGACTGGAGGGGGATGCGCGGGTGCTGCCCGGCCATATGCACCCCAGTACGCTGGCGCGAGAGCGGGCGTATAACCCCTATCTGCGGCAGGCAATGAACGGATAAGGAAGCGGCTATGAAACTGGTATTGAACGGCCATGACGAGCGTTATATTGTAGAGCAGAGCCTGATGAACCTGTTCCCCGGCGAGCTGCCGATCTATGAGCAGCCCCTGCCCGGGGACGAGAGCTGGGCCGTGATCACCCTGCATGAAGACGGGGCGGACTGCCGCGTCAGCGTGGAGCTGCGCCACGGCGGAAAGACCGCCGCCCAAAGCTGCCGCGCCGCGCTGCACGGCACGGATTTTGAACAGGAGGGCCAGCGCCGCCACCTGATCGCCCGGTGCTTCTTTCTGGCGGCCCGGGCAGTCACCGGGCAGACGCCCCCGTGGGGGATGCTCACCGGTGTCCGACCCGACAAGCCCGTCACCTGGGCCTTAGCGGAAGGCGAGACCGCCGCCGGGGCGCAGAAGCTGCTGGAAGCGGAATATTTTGTCACGCCGGAGCGGGCCGCGCTGGCCGTGGAGACCGGAAGCGCTGCGCTGCGCAGCGCCAGGCGCCTTGCCCCCAGAGATATCGACGTGTACGTGGGCATTCCCTTCTGCCCCACCCGCTGCGCCTACTGCTCGTTTGTCAGCCAGTCGGTGGAGCGGAGCTTTTCACTGGTGGAGCCCTATGTGGACGCGCTGGTGGAGGAAATCCGCAGCGGCGGGGAGATGACCCGCCGGACGGGGCTGCGTGTGCGGGCATTCTACATGGGCGGCGGCACCCCCACCACCCTTTCCGCCGGGCAGATGGACCGGGTGCTGACGGCCTTTGAACATGCCTTTGCGCTGGACGGGTGCGAGGAGGTCACCGTGGAGGCCGGGCGGCCCGACACCATCACGGAAGAAAAGCTGGCCGTGCTGAAAGCCCACGGCGTAACCCGGGTCTCCGTCAACCCCCAGACCATGGAGGACCACGTGCTGCGTGCCATTGGCCGCCGCCACACCGCCGGAGATATTGAAGCGGCCATGGAGCTGGTTGCAAAGCAGGGCTTTGCCCACGTGAACATGGACCTGATCGCGGGACTGCCGGAGGACACGCCGGAGGGCTTCCGCCGCTCGCTGGACAAATGCCTGCAATTCGGTACGGACAATGTGACCGTGCACACGCTGGCACTGAAAAAGGGCAGCCGCATCCTGCTGGAGGGACTGTCCATCCCCGGGGCGGAGGCCGTGGGCGAAATGCTGGATTACGCCGCCCCCAAATTGCGCCGCGGCGGCTACGCGCCCTATTACCTCTACCGCCAGAAGTACATGTCCGGCAGCTTTGAAAACATTGGCTGGTGCCGCAGCGGCGGGGAGTGCTGGTACAACATCGACATCATGTCGGAGCTGTGCTCCATTCTCTCCTTCGGAGCAGGCGGCTCCACCAAAATGGTGGAACCGGGCACCAACCACATTGAGCGGGTGTTTAACCTGAAATATCCCAGAGAATACACGGAGCGGCCGGAAAAGGCCCTTGCCAATCAGGCCGCTTTTGAGGAATTTTATCGCAAACTGGAGCTTTAACGCGCTTTGCGGAAAGGAGACGCCATGTCCTATTCTTTGACGCGGCTGAACGAAGCCGTCCGCAGCGACCCCAAGGGCTTTGCGGCGGAATGCGATGCCCACTATGCCCAAAAGGTGGAAACGGCGGCAGAGAAGATCGCCCTGCACCGCTCCACCTCCCACATCGTGCTGCTCTCCGGCCCCTCCGGCTCCGGCAAGACCACCACGGCGCTGAAGATCGAAGAAGCGCTGGAAAAACGGGGCATCGTGACCCACACCGTCTCCATGGACAATTATTTCAAAACCGTCGACCCGGACACCGCCCCCCGCAACCGCAAGGGGGAGCTGGATTTCGAGTCCCCCTTCTTTCTGGACGTGGACCTTCTGTGCCGCCAGTTCGCCATGCTGGACCGGGGCGAGACCATCCACGTGCCCAAATACGAATTTGCCCGGCAGATGCGCTCGGACATTCTCTCTCAGCCCCTGCGTCTGGGGCCGGACGAGGTAGTCATCTTCGAGGGTATCCATGCCTTGAACGATATTATCGTCGGCCGCAACCCCAACGCCTTCAAGCTCTATATCTCCGCCCGCACCGACCTGACCGACGACAGCGGCGCGGTGGTGTTCCGCCACGAGTGGCTGCGGCTGTGCCGCCGACTTGTGCGGGATTACCAGTTCCGGGGCAGCGCCGCCGACTTCACGCTGAAGCTGTGGGACAATGTGCGCCGGGGGGAAAAGCTTTATATCTCGCCCTACAAGGAAAACGCGGACATCATGTTCAACTCCGCGCTGGCTTTTGAATTCGCGGCCCTGAAGAGTCCGGTCACGCCGCTGCTGGAGGCCGTGCCCGCCGGGAAATACCCGGTGGTGGCGGAAATGCTGCGCGGCTTTGCGCACATTGAGGCCATGCCGCCGCAGGTGATCGCGCCCAACTCGCTGGCCCGGGAATTCTTAGGCGGCAGCACGTATGAAAATCATTGATGGAGGTCTGGTTATGAACGAAAAGCTGGCTGATATTCTGGATACCGTGCAGAAAACGGCGGTCCGGGTGGGCGGCACCGCGTCGGACGTGGCGTATGGCGTGGGCAAAAAGACCGGGGAGCTGCTCTCCGTGGCCAAGCTGAACATCCGCGCGGCGGAGCTGCGGTCGCAGGTGGGCGTTTGTATGCGGGAGGTGGGCGAAATGCTCTATGCCACCCACACCGGGACCCCCACGGATACCGCCATTCTCCAGCTCAAGCTGGAGGAGATCGACGGATTGAAGGCCCAGATTCGGGAAGTGGAGGAAAAGATCGGCAAAGAGCGCGTGGCCCATACCTGCCCCACCTGCGGCGCGGCAGCGGCGAACGGCGACGAGTTCTGCCGGGAGTGCGGAGGGAAGCTATCATGAGCGGGGAAGAGATCATGGCCCGCTGCCATGAAAGCGCCGAAACCCTGCAAAGCCGCCTTGATGGCTTTGTGCCGGAGGTGCTGGTGATCCTCGGCTCCGGGTTGGGGGCACTGGCCGACGAAGTGGAGGCCCCTGTGACCGTGCCCTATGCCGAGGTGCCCCACATGAAGCGCTCCACCGCCCCGGACCACAAGGGGCAGTTCCTCTTTGGCCGCCTTGCGGGAAAGAACGCCATGGTGATGCAGGGACGGCTCCACACCTATGAGGGCTGGAGCGCGGAGGATGTGAGCTATCCCGTCCGCCTTGCGCGGCTGCTGGGCGTGAAGACCCTGCTGGTGACCAACGCCGCCGGAGCGGTGAACCAGAGCTTTGCGGCGGGGGACATCATGCTCATCACCGACCACATCAAGCTCTTTGGCGCAAGCCCCCTGCAGGGGCCGAATCCCGAGGAGCTGGGCCCCCGCTTTCCGGACATGAGCCATGCCTACACCCCCGCCCTGCAGGCGGTGGCCCGTGAGGCCGCCCGCCGCCTTGACATCCCCCTGCGGGAGGGTGTATATATGTATTTCCCCGGCCCGCAGTATGAAACGCCCGCGGAGGTCCGCGCCGCCCGCATTCTGGGGGCGGACGCCGTGGGCATGTCCACCGTGCCGGAGGTCATCACCGCCGCCCACTGCGGCATGGCGGTGCTGGGCTTTACCCTGTGCACCAACATGGCCGCCGGAGTGTTGGACCGTCCCCTTTCCGGGGACGAGGTCATCGCTGCGGCGAATGCCGCCGGGCCGCGCTTCACGGCGCTGGTGAAGGCCTGCCTTGCCCGGGTATGACCCGTGGCGGCGGCGCATAAACTCACGTTATCTGTGATATTTTTCTGAAGACGAGGTATCCTGATGTCCAATCAACCAAAAAAGCAATCGTTTCTGGGCGGCGCGGCCATTCTGGCCTCGGCCGTGGTCATCGTCAAGCTCATCGGCGCGGTGTATAAGATCCCCCTTGGCAACATCATCGGCGACGAGGGCAAGGCCCACTTTACCGTGGCCTACAACATTTATAACCTGCTGCTCACCGTTTCCACCGCGGGACTGCCGCTGGCCATTTCCAAGCTGACCAGCGAGGCCCACGCACTGGGCCGGGAAAATGAGAAGCGCAAGCTGTTCCGCACGGCCATCTGGCTGTTTTTCGCGCTGGGACTGGTGCTTTCGCTGGTGATGTTCATCGGGGCGGCCCAGCTTGCCGCGTTCATGAACGACAGCCTTGCCTACTGGTCCATCAAGGCCCTTTCCCCTGCCGTGTTCTGCGTGTGCCTGCTGGCCTGTATGCGGGGCTATACACAGGGGCAGGGCAACATGAAGCCCACCGCCATCTCCCAGGTACTGGAGGCCCTTTGCAAGCTGACCATCGGATTGAGTCTTGCGTGGTACTTCCTCCATCTGGGCTACGGCGTGGAGATCAGCGCCGCCGGAGCCATCTTAGGCGTGACGGTGGGAACGGTGCTTTCCATGCTGTTCCTCATCGCCTATCTGCTCACCCACCGGGACCGCGGCGAGTCGCTGGACGTGCCGGAGAGCAGCGCCGCACTGATGAAAAAGGTGCTCACCATCGGCATTCCCATCACCCTTTCCAACTCCGCCATGAGCATCATCACCCTCATCGACAGCAAGATCGTTCTGGGCCGTCTGGGCGGCATTGCCAGCCTTCTGCCGGACACCCCCACCGCCCTTTATGGCCAGTATACCTTCGGCATGGACCTTATCAACCTGCCGCCCTCCTTCGTCTATCCCGTGACCATGAGCCTGATCCCCTTCGCGGCGGCGGCAGTGGCCCGGAAGGACCACGCCGCAGCCGACCGCATCATCTCCTCCGCCTTCCGGATCATCGCTATTCTGGCCATTCCGGCGGGCGTGGGCCTCAGCGTGCTCTCCGGTCCCATCTTGCTGATGCTCTATCCCGCCCAGCAGGTCTCCGCCCTTGCGGCGGGCCCCCATCTGCGGGTGCTGGGCATTGCGTGCATCTTCATCTGCGTGATGACGCTGACCAACGCCATTTTGCAGTCCTACGGCCATGAACGCATTCCCATCTGCACCATGCTGGCAGGCGGCGTGACCAAGATCGTGCTCAACTACATTCTGGTGGGCAACCCCGCCATCAACATCCACGGCGCCCCGATTTCCACCCTTTGCTGCTATCTGGTGATCGTGGTGCTGAACCTCTATTTCGTGTGGAAGTATTCCCCGGAAAAGCCCCGGTATTTCCAGCTGTTTGCAAAGCCCGTGGCGGCGTCTGCCCTGATGGGCGGCGCGGTGTGGGCCGTGCACGGTCTGGTGGAACGGATGCTCTCCGGCCATTCGGCTTACGGGGCCAACGCCCTTTCCACCCTGCTGGGCATTCTGGCGGGCGTTGCGGTATATGGCGTGCTGGTGATTGCCCTGCGCATTCTGCGGGCAGAGGACGTGAAGACCATCCCCCATGGCGACGCCCTGATCCGGCTGCTGCACCTGAAATAATTGATAAAGGCAGGCATACAAATGGTAGATTTTCTGTGTAAAGACCGCTACGGTTGGGAAGATTTTTTGCAGATCATCCGCATTCTCCGCGCACCGGGCGGCTGCCCGTGGGATGCGGAACAGACCCACCAGTCCATCCGCCGGAACTTTCTGGAGGAGACTTACGAAGCGCTGGACGCGCTGGACCGCGACGACCCGGAGGGACTGTGTGAGGAACTGGGCGACGTTTTGATGCAGGTGGTGTTCCACAGCGTCATTGAAGAGGAGCGGGGCCGCTTCACCGCGGACGACGTGGTCAACGGCGTGGCGCAGAAGATGGTATACCGCCATCCCCACGTGTTCGGCGGCGGCATGCAGGCCGACACCAGCGAACAGGTGCTCACCAACTGGGAAATTTTAAAGCGGCAGGAAAAGGGACAGCAGTCTACGGCGGACGCCATCGAGGCGGTGCCTCACACCCTGCCCGCCCTGTGGCGGGCGGAAAAAACCGTCTCCAAGGCCGCCAAGGCAGGCTTTGGCTGGAAGGACACTCTCAGCGCGTTGGAAAAGCTGGAAGAGGAGGTCCGAGAGCTGCGGCAGGCCATTGAACAGGGTGGGGCGGTGGACGCGCCCCACGGCATCCGGGAGGAAGTAGGCGACACGCTGTTCATGGCGGCCAAGCTGGCCCAGATGACCGCCGTGGACCCTGAGGACGCCCTGCACCGCGCCTGCGACAAGTTTGACCGCCGCTTCCGCTTTGTGGAGACCAACGCGGCAAAGCCCCTGCACGAATGTGAAAAGGCCGAGCTGCTGGCGCTGTGGCAGGCAGCCAAGCAGCAGGAAGTACATCCGTCCGCACCGGACGAAGAAAAATAAACGTCAGGAGAGATCGTATGAACAAAGCTGAACTGATCCAGGCCACGGCCGATGCCGCAGGCTGCTCGAAAAAGGACGCTGAAACGGTGCTCAACGCCGCGCTGGAC
>CAKSVQ010000112.1 GCA_934504065.1 uncultured Dysosmobacter sp.
CCTATATACCCTATAGGGGTATTTTTTACGATTCGTAATATATACCCGGTGGGGGTATTTGTCAAGAAGAAATTTTCAGAAAAATTAGCGGTAAAATGCGGTGTCCATTTAAATGCGGAGAAGGACGGCAGCAAACGCTGCCGCCCTTCTCTTGTCAAAGCATACCGAAAAGGTTACAGGGACTTCTCGTAGGACTCGATCATCTTCTTGACCATCTGGCCGCCGACACTGCCGGCCTCGCGGCTGGTCAGGTCGCCGTTGTAGCCCTGCTTCAGGTTGACACCGACCTCCCTTGGTGTTCCCGCAGCAGCTTAAAGCGCGGCTCTGTCCGCCGGGAAGCTGCGGACAGAGGAGTCTCCCAATTCACCGATAAAATTATAGAAAATGCGCACGTTTTGGCGAAATGGCTGTGTGCGGTGTGTTGCCTTTACAGTCTCTTCTGCCAAATGCTTTTCACCGACTTCGATGCGCTTAACGAAGGTGAGAAGCACCTCGCGGTCAAGCTGCTCTATCTGCGTGAAGCGGCTGGTCAGATCGAAGAAGTCCTGATAATTTTTCTGTGTCTTTCCTGACGTGCCGCTGCCGCTGAAGCGGGACAGCTCCTTTTCAAGGCAGGCCGCTTCCGTCTGGAGCTGGGCAAGCAGATGCTCAAACCGCTCGCTGCCGATCCGTCCCTCCGCATGGTCGGTGTAGAGCTTTAGGAGAATACTGTCGATGGTAGACAGGCGTTCCTGCATTTTTTGTTTCTGCCTTGCTTTGGGAAGGCCGGATTGCTCGGTCCGCCGGACGGCCTCCCGAACGATGGCTTCTTTTTCGTCCGGGCCAAATTGCAAGAGCGTGTTCAGCTCCTGCCGGACGATCTCCGTGAGGTTGCTGTATTTGATGCGCACGCCGGAACAGGGCTGTGGAATGTCCTTTCGCTGGCGGGTGCAGCTGAGATACCAGTATTTTTCCCGTTCGCCTTTATAGACTGTCCCGCAGGAGCAGAGCGCGTGCCCGCATTTGGCGCAGAAAGCCACACCGGAAAAAATGCTTTTCCGCACGGGAGCATGGCTTTGGTGCTGAAAGGTCCCACGGCCCAGATTCTGCTGTGCGCGGTCAAAAAGCGTCTGCGTGACAAGCGGGGCGTGGGTTCCGGGTGTTACGGCCCATTGCTCCTTGGGAACAGGCAGCTTTTTGCTGGATTTCACGCTGGCCTTTTTCGTCTTTCCAAGCAGTGTGTTGCCCAGATAAACGGGATTTTTCAAAATGCGTTTGACCGTGGTGTAGTTCCAAAGGTCTGCGGCTCTGGCAGCGCCGCTTTCTGAAAAGCTTCCCTGAAAGATGACCCGGTATTTCAGTGGGGGAAACACACCGTCGCGGTTCAGATCCAGTGCGATTTTCCGGCTGGAATCCCCCTGTGCGGCCTGCTCGAAAATGCGCTGCACCACAAGGGCAGCCCGTTCATCCGGGATCAGGAGGTTTTTATCCCCGGGAGCTTTTTGATAGCCATACGGCGCGGTGGCACAGTAAAGCCCCTTTTCCCGCTTGGCCTTCAAAACCTCCTTCACTTTTCTGGAGCCGTCCCGCAGATATACCTCATTCATGGCGAACTGGAAAGGGGCCATAACATTATCCAGTTCTGTATCAAAGTGGTCGGCGACGGTCAGATAACGGATCCTTCTCTCCGGGAAAAACTGCTCGGCGTAGTAACTGGCCTCCCGCATATCGCGGCCCAGTCTGGAAAGGTCCTTGGTGATCACGGTATTTGCCTTACCCTGTTCCAGCAAAGCGATCATTTCCTGAAAGGCGGGGCGGTTGAAATTTCCGCCTGACCAACCATCATCCGCAAAGACCCGCGCCAGAAATATTTCATTTTTCTCACAATAGTCCTGGATCAGCATCCGCTGGTTGGAAATGCTGGAGGATTCTCCTCCTGCGGCCTCTTCGTTGGAAAGCCGCAGATACGCAAATGCGACCCGCTGGTTGTCATTTTTCATTGTTCAGCCTCCTTTGACGAACCAGCCCACCCGCGGCATTATACCGCGTGGCTGTTATTTTCGTCAAAGGCAGTGTTTTCCTCCCGGGCAGCCAGCAGCAGTTCAACGACCAGACCGGAAGCCCGCCCGGTCTCCGCAAAGGAACGCTCCACGGTATAGGTCGCCTCGTTGAGCTTGATCTCATGCATGATGCATCACCTCCAGGGCTATTGTGTGCCTATTCCGGCGCATCATTCAGCCGAGAGGTGGGGGCGTCAGGCATCCAACAGACCGCAGCGCAGCAGAGTTTTCCGAATCCGCTCCCGGTTTGCATCATTGGGCGGACACAGGGGCAGGCGCAGCGTATCGCCGCAAAGTCCCATCATCGCCAGCGCGGTCTTTACAGGAATTGGATTGACCTCGCAGAAAAGCGTGTCGCAGAGTTCCTTGATCTCCAATTGTAATGCCCCGGCGGCGGCAAAATCGTTGGACAGACAGAGCTGCACCAGCCGATGCATCTGCTGCGGGATCAGGTTGGCAGCCACGGAGATCACACCTTTTCCGCCCAGCAGGCAGATAGCGGCGGTCTCGTCGTCGTTGCCGGACCAGATGGAAAAATCACCGGGGCAGAGGAGCCGTGTTTTCTGTATGGCGCTGAGATTGCCGCCCGCTTCTTTTACGCCGTTGATATTCGGGTGCTTTGCAAGCTCGGCATAGGTTTCCGGGGCGATGGTCACCCCCGTGCGGGAAGGAACGTTATAGAGGATCAGCGACTTGGTCACCGCATCGGCAATGGCGGTATAGTGCTGTACCAGCCCGGCCTGTGTCGTTTTATTATAATAAGGTGTGACGACCAGCAACCCATCGGCTCCGGCACGCAGGGCGTCACGGCTGAGGGCGATGGCGTTGGCCGTGGCGTTGGAGCCGCTTCCGGCGATAACGGGGACCCTGCCGTCAACCCGCTCCACACAGTATTCGATAGTCCGCATCCGCTCTCCGTATGTCATGGTGCTGGCTTCTCCTGTGGTGCCGCAGACGATAATGGCGTCCGTTCCGTGTTCCAGCTGAAAATCGATCAGCCGCCCCATGGCGTGAAGATCGACGGTATCCTCTGTAAACGGGGTCACGATGGCGACGCCTGAACCGATGAATAAGGGCTTGCGCATAAAAACTACCTCCCATAAGACCGCATTTCATACCCATTCTATGAGGGAGGCAGGGAAAGTGTGAAAAAAATTCCCCGGCTGTTCATATGGAACAGCCGGGGAATCGGCAAAGGCTTATTTGGGCTGGATGTAACCCTTCTTGCACAAAAGCTCGGCCAGCAGCACCGCACCGCCGGCAGCACCACGGAGGGTATTGTGGCTCAGGCAGACGAACTTGTAATCATACTGCGTATCCGGGCGCAGACGGCCGATGGAAACCGCCATGCCATGCTCCAGATTCCGGTCCAGACGGGTCTGAGGGCGGTTTTCCTCTTCAAAATAATGCAGGAACTGCTTGGGGGCGGAGGGGAGCTCCAGCTCCTGCGCGGGGCCACGGAATGCTGCCCAATCGGCCTTGATCTGCTCCATAGAGGGCTTCTGGCCACCCTTGAACTTCATGAAGACGGCGGCCATGTGACCATCCTGACAGGCAACGCGGAAGCACTGCGCGGTGATGGAAGGACCGTCGGCCTTGACGATCTTGTCACCTTCAATGTGGCCCCACAGCTTCAGCGGCTCTTGCTCGCTCTTTTCTTCCTCGCCTCCGATGTAAGGAATGCAGTTGTCCACCATTTCGGGCCAGCGGGCAAAGGTTTTGCCTGCGCCGGAAATCGCCTGATAAGTACACACCAGCGCCTGCTCCAAACCGTATTTCAGCAGGGGATTCAGGGCCGGGACATAGCTTTGCAGAGAGCAGTTGGACTTCACGGCCACAAAGCCCCGCTTCGTGCCAAGGCGCTTGCGCTGCGCATCGATGATCCGGATGTGGTCGGCATTGATCTCGGGCACCACCATGGGCACGTCATCCGTCCAGCGGTTGGCGGAGTTATTGGAGACGATGGGGCACTCCAGCTTGGCGTATTTTTCCTCAAGCGCCCGGATCTCTTCCTTTTTCATATCCACGGCGCAGAAGCAGAAGTCCACCAGCTCCGCCATTTTGGCCGCGTCGGCCTCAGCGTCCAGCACAATGAGTTTTTTAGCCTCCTCCGGGCAGGGAATATCCAGTGCCCAGCGGCCCTCCACAGCCTCTTCGTAAGGCTTGCCCGCGCTGCGGGCGCTGGCGGCGATGGCAGTGAGCTGGAACCAAGGGTGATTTTCCATCAGGGTGATGAAGCGCTGGCCAACCATGCCGGTGCCTCCGATGATGCCGACTTTGTACTGTTTCATATTCAATCTCCTCCTGCTGTGATGGGCGGAATGGAAAAGTCCGAGAGATTCCGCCGATTCTTGTTGAACGCACCCGGAAAATGTACTATAATAATCCAGAATCAAAATCCACGATATGTTTTTGTGACGTGGACATTTGTGCTTACAAAGTATAATACCATGCTTTGCGCCTGTCGTCAAGGTGGCGGCTGTTGGGAGGTTCCATGAAAAAGAAACTGCTGATATTGTTTTTTGTTGTGACATTTTTTGCCGTTGGCGCGGCCAGTGCCGCCGCTGTGAATGAAGACGCGGTGGTGGTTGGACTGCGGTACGGCTCCTCGGCGCTGTTTTCCGCCAATTTGGAAAATGCGCTGGATCGCGGCTTTTCCTTTGGATATTATGATGACGACTATTTTTTTGAGACGGTGGGACAGACGGAAGAGACCGCGATCTCCATGACGGCTTCCGGTGATATATATATGAGTGCCAACGGGACGTATTCTCCAGATGGAGACGGTACATATCTCGGTGCGTGGCATGTTCAGATCGATGGTTTCCGGGACTATGACGATGCGTTGGAAGCCGCAGAGGACTATGGTGGCTACCCGGCATGGATCGACCGGGAATACGTGGTACGGATCGGGTTTTATGCTTCCCGGGCCAAGGCGGAAGTTGCCGCGGAAAAATTGGGTGAGGGATATGCGGTCAGTTCTTCCTCCAATGGTGTGCTGGTAACAGTGACGCGCACAGCAACGCCGCTTTTTGAGTTCGACTGCGGAAGGCTGGTTCTGGCGGTGCAGCCGGAGAAACGGAGCGGCGAGAACTCCACGTGGTTCAAGGGCTATAAATACGCAGGGGCATTTCAGTATCCCCGCTATGGAAACACCCTGCATGTTTATAATGTTGTGGACTTGGAAACCTACGTCAAGGGTGTGATCCCGTATGAAATGAACGCCGCGTGGCCGAAGGAGGCGCTGAAGGCCCAGGCGGTCTGCGCCAGAACATATGCCTGCCGGACCAGCAAGCACCGTGGGACCTATGATTTTGACGTGTGTGCAGGCACCTGCTGTCAGGTTTACTGCGGGCAGGGCAGCGGCGCGGTCTATGCCACCGCGGCCAGTGACGCGGCGGTGGATGCAACAGCAGGGGAACGGCTGTATTACCACGGAGATCTGGTGCAGGATGCGGTATACCACTCATCCAACGGCGGAGCAACGGAAGATGCTGTCAACGTCTGGGGCGGTGACAAGGGCTATTTAAAAGGAAAGAAGGACCCCTATGAGGCCCTGACATCCATTCCCAATTATACGTGGTCTGTTACGTACACTGCGGATGAGCTGACATGGATCCTTGACCAGAAGGGATACTCCGTGGGAACGGTGAAAAATGTGTATGTTTCTGAGTTTACCGACGTGGGCAATGTAAAAGCCGTTACGTTCGAGGGAAGCCAGGACACGCTGACCGTCAGCGGAGATACCTGCCGCAGTATTTTTTACAGTAGTACCTATCAAAAGTCTGTGAGCAGTCTCAGATTTACCATAAATGGCGGGACGGTGAAGACTGCTTCCGGTATTGTGGTGAACGGAAATACAACGCTGGATAGTCTGGATGGTGTTTCCGTGATCTCCGGCAGAGGAACCATTTCCCGGTTGAATGGCAGCAGTGTCCGTGCGATTTCTTCCAAGGGGACGATAGCGGTTTCCGTGGCTTCGGCCAGCAGTGCGGCTGTATCCGGCGACGGGGCATTCACGATCACGGGAAGCGGAAACGGACATAATGTGGGCATGAGCCAGTACGGTGCCAAAGCCATGGCAGAAAACGGCTATGGCTACGATGAGATCCTTACATTTTATTTTACAGATGTCACCATTGCGTGAGAACAGGAGAAGTATGAAAACCAGTGATTTTTACTATGAGCTTCCGCAGGAGTTGATTGCTCAAACGCCGATCGAAAAGCGGGATGCTTCCCGGCTGATGACGCTGGACCGTGCCACAGGAGAGATCGGTCATCATCATTTTTATGAGCTGCCGGACTTCCTGCGTCCCGGCGACTGCCTGATTTTGAATGACTCCCGCGTGCTGCCTGCCCGTCTTCTGGGGCAGCGTTTGCCGGGCGGCGGAGCCTGCGAGGTGCTGCTGCTGACGGATAAGGGTGATGGCGTGTGGGAGTGTCTGGTCCGCCCGGGACGGAAGATGCGCACAGGAGCCCAGCTCCGTTTTGGAAATGGAGAGCTGACGGCGGAGGTCATCGGTGAGATCGAGGGCGGAAACCGCCTAGTCAAGTTCCATTATGAGGGCATTTTTCTGGAGGTGCTGGAGCAGCTTGGAAAAATGCCGCTGCCTCCTTACATCAAGGAAGAGCTGCAAGATAAGGAACGGTATCAGACCGTCTATTCCAAGGTGCTGGGCAGCGCAGCCGCTCCCACAGCGGGGCTGCACTTCACACCGGAGCTGCTGGACACGATCCGGACCAGGGGTGTTTCTGTCGGGTATGTGACGCTTCATGTGGGCCTTGGTACGTTCCGGCCAGTCAAGGAAGAGGAGATCACCGAGCATGAAATGCACAGCGAGTTCTGCACGGTCCCGCAGGAAACGGCGGAACTGATCAACCGCACGAAAGCGAACGGTGGACGGGTCATCTGTGTCGGAACGACTTCCTGCCGCACGTTGGAATCGTGGGCCGCGGAAGATGGGCATATGGAGGTAAAGTCCGGCTGGACCAGTATTTATATCTACCCCGGTTACCGCTTCAAAGTAATGGATGGACTGGTGACCAATTTCCATCTGCCGGAGAGCACGCTCATCATGCTGGTATCCGCCTTTGCGGGTCGGGAGCATGTTTTGGCGGCGTATGAAGAAGCAGTCAAAGAACGTTACCGCTTTTTCTCTTTTGGTGATGCGATGTTCGTCTCGTGATTTTACACAAAATTATATTATTATGTAAAGAGCGAAATCGTGAAATATTACCAATTGGTAAGTGCGAAATACCATTCGGTAACATTGGTTGACCGATGTTGATAAAACAAATATCGGAAGATTTGGCATCGGCATAACTTTTTTGCTCAAGAAAAACGTTCATTGTTGACTTAGGCAAATAATATGGCATAATAGAATTACCGGAGCGATGATAGTACGATTTTGGACATAGGAAAAAGCGAGGGGAAGATCATGCCGGAACTTTGCAGATTTTATAACATTGTTATCAAGATGATTTTCAGCGATACTGATAAGCACCACAAGCC
>CAKSVQ010000113.1 GCA_934504065.1 uncultured Dysosmobacter sp.
CTTACTGTCTCGGCCTGCGGGCCTCCCAGTATTTCCGTCACCAGTGAAAAGCATTTCACTGGTTCCTCCTTGCGCGGAGCGTGTGTCGAAATGACTGCGTAGCGGTCATGAGGCACGGAGCGCAGCGAAGCTAACTCGAGCAAGTGGCAAGCCACTTGCTCGAAAATTTTTAAAGGTTCTCGTCCAGCACGGAAAGGTAGGTCTGGGGCGTCATCACGCCCACCTTGCGGTCAAACTCCTGTCCGTTTTTCAAAAAGACCACCGTGGGGATGCTCATCACGCCGAAGCGCCGGGCAAGCTCCGGCTCCTCGTCCACGTCCACCTTGCCCACCAGTACCTGGCCGTCATACTGCTGGGCCATGGACTCGATCAGCGGGGAGATCATCTTGCAGGGGCCGCACCACGACGCCCAGAAATCCACCATTGCCAGCGGGGCCGCCTCCACGGCGGCGTCAAACTCTTCCGTCTTCAAATGCTTCAGTGCCATTGTTGATTGCTCCTTTTCTTTTAATTATCTCTTTACAGTTGTCCTTTTTTCTGTCCGGCAGCGTATTTCGCCGCGCTTTGTCCCGCCACAAGGCCGTCGCCCGCGGCCTTGGAGACCTGCAGGGGGCCGCCCACGCAGTCGCCCGCGGCAAAAAGCCCCGGCAGGTTGGTGGCCATGGTCCGGTCCACCGCCACGTGCCCATTTTCCAGCGCAAGGCCCGGGAACACGTCCGTTGGCGGCAGGGCAGGGCGCAGGATGAAAACGCCCTCCACCGCAGCCGTCTCGCCGTCACAGGTGACGGATTCCACCCGCTCGCCGCCAGAGATCACGCACTGGCGGGGACGGTCGAAATAGGTGACGGAACAGCCGATGCCGGAGAGGAACTCCGCCTCCCGCCGGGCAGAATCGCCATAGCCCAGTACCGCCACAGCCTTACCCCGGTAAAGCATCCCGTCGCAGGTGGCGCAGTAGCTGACGCCCCGGCCAAGAAAGGCCTCCTCACCGGGGAATTTTCCGCCCCGCACCACGCCGCAGGCCAGCACCACCGCCACCGCGTTTTCCATGTCACTGTCCACGCTGACGTACCATGTGTCCTCCATGCGCATGGCGGAGAGCACCCGGCCCTCTCGGAACTCCACTCCGGCACCCTCCGCGTGGCGGCGCATGGCCGTCAGCAGCTCCGCGCCGGAAAGACCCGGCAGACCGATGTAATTTTCCACCCGTTCCGCCCGCCACAGCGGGTTTTCCCCCATGGGGCCGGAGACCACCAGCACACTGCGCCCCCGGGCGCGGACATTCAGCGCACTGGAAAGCCCCGCCGGGCCGCCGCCGATCACCAACACGTCATGAGCCATCCGCCTAATCTCCTCCCTTATATCATATGGATAGTATACACCCTTTTTCAAAAAATGGCGGTGCCTTTTGCAACTTTTTGAAATTCCTTCCCGGCGGTTGCTTTTGCATAGGAAATTTGATACACTGATAGGGCAAAAAGGGAGCCGCCGGAAGGCCTCCGGCGGCTCTATATTCCAAAAAGCGGCGGTGCCGGACACGGGGACGGACGTTGCGGGGGCTGTTCAAGGCGGCACCCTGACCGCTTGCTGCATCCTATGCCGCGGCGGCCCCTGCCGCCACAGCACCTGTCCCCCTGACCCCGGCCCGCCGCCGGAAACAACGCAGAAATGAGGAATCTTTCATGATCAAAATCGCACCTTCCATCCTCTCCGCTGATTTTGCCAATCTGGAGCGGGACATCCACCGCATTTCCACCGCTGACTACGTCCACGTGGACGTGATGGACGGCGTGTTCGTGCCCAACATCTCCATCGGCATCCCGGTGGTGCAGTCCATCCGCAAGGTGACGGATATGTTTTTGGATGTACACCTGATGATCGTGGAGCCGGTGCGCTATGTGGAGCAGTTCTGCGACGCGGGCGCCGACCTTGTCACGGTGCATCTGGAGTCGGACACGGAGGAGAATATCCACGCCGCCATTGACAAGATCCACGCCAGGGGCAAAAAGGCGGGCATCGTCCTCAAGCCCAAAACGCCTGCCGAAGCAGTGCTGCCGTTTTTGAAGAAGGTGGAGCTGATTTTGGTGATGACCGTGGAGCCGGGCTTCGGCGGCCAGAAGTTCATGGCCGACATGATGCCCAAGGTCTCCGCCATCCGCAAGCTGATCGATGAGCAGAACCCCGCCTGCGAGTTGGAGGTGGACGGCGGCGTGGCCCCCGACACCTGCCGCACCTGCATTGAGGCCGGAGCCAACGTGTTGGTTGCCGGAAGCGCCGTGTACAAGGCAGCGGACATCCCCGCCCGTATTCAGGAGCTGAGAGGATGAGCGCCATGTCTGCACAAAGACCCCTGCCCCGTCTGCCGCTGGGCGTTTATCCCACGCCGCTTTACAAGCTGGAAGCCATTTCCGCCAAATACGGCCGCAATATCTGGATCAAGCGAGACGACCTGTGCGGCGTGGCGCTGGGCGGCAACAAGGTGCGCAAGCTGGAATACCTGCTGGCACAGGCGAAGGCCGAGGGCTGCGACACGGTGTTCACCACTGGCGGCGCGCAGTCCAACCACGCCATGCTTACCGCCGCCTGCGCCGCGCGGCTGGGCATGAAGTGCATCCTGATCCTGAAAAAGCGGGGCGTTACCGACCACCGGGGCAATCTGGTGCTGGACGATATTTACGGCGCCGATGTCCGCTTTATGGATACGGACAGCTACGCCGATATTTACGGTGAGATGGAGCGCCTGTCCGCCGAGCTCAGCGCCCAGGGCCGTCGGTCCATGAGCATCCCCGTAGGCGGCTCCACGCCGCTGGGAGCCGTGGGCTATGCAAACTGCGTGGAGGAGATCGCCCGCCAGCTGCCCGACCATGGCGCAGAGCTTTCCCACATCGTCTCCGCCACCGGGTCCGGCGGCACCACTGCGGGGCTGCTGCTGGGCGCGCGGCTGTATCTGCCCCACGCGCAGGTCACCGGAATGGGCGTGGACAACGAACCCTTTGAGGACATCGTGCCGGAGCTGGCCGCCGGAGCGGCCAAGCTGCTGGGCTGCCCGCTGGAGCGGGCGGAAAACGACTTCCGCATGGTCTATTACGTGGGACAGGGATACGCCATCCCCAACCCGGAGGACACACCTTACATCGAAGAGTTGGCCCGCACCGAGGGCATTTTGCTGGACCCCGTTTACACCGGAAAGGCGTGGGCAGGAATGCTGAAGCTGGTGCAGGCAGGGCAGTTCCAAGGCGAGGGCGACCTTGTCTTCGTCCACACAGGCGGCGCGGCGGCGCTGTTTGCCATGGAACTGGGCTAAAAGGAGCATCACCATGGAATATTTTCCCGCACCGCTGGAAAAGCTGGTGGAACAATTTGCGCGGCTGCCGGGCATCGGCGGCAAGTCCGCCCAGCGGCTGGCCTTTTACGTGCTGGGCCTTCCCGAGGAGGAGGCCCGGGAGTTTGCCGACGCCATTGTGGACGCCAAGCGCTCGGTCACCTGCTGCCCGGTGTGCCAGAATTTCACGGCAGGGGGGCTGTGCCCCATCTGCGCCTCCCCCAAGCGGGATGGCTCCACCATCTGCGTGGTGGCCGATCCCCGGGACGTAGCGGCCATTGAGCGCAGCCGGGAATACAACGGCCATTACCATGTGCTCCACGGTGTCATTTCCCCGCTGAATCACGTGGGGCCGGACGACCTTTCCATCAAGCCGCTGGTGGAGCGGGTGGCCAAGGGCGGCGTGCAGGAGGTCATTATGGCCACCAACCCAGACACGGAGGGGGAGGCCACCGCCATGTACATCGCCCGGCTTTTGAAGCCCTTTGACGTGAAGGTGACCCGGCTGGCCTACGGCATTCCCGTGGGCGGACATCTGGAATTTGCCGACGACGCCACGCTGATGCGGGCGCTGGAAGGCCGCAGCGAGATATAAAACTTTCGAACAAACGGCAAAGCCGCTTGTTCGAAGAGGATTCGCTGCGCTCAGCGAGGCTTTTTCAACAAGCAGAAAAAAGCTCCCGTCCTATTTTCGTAGGACGGGAGCTTTTTTTCGTTTGAATGCCGAATCAGTCGGTCACGTAGGGCAGCAGAGCGATCTGCCGGGCGCGCTTGATCGCCTCGGTCAGCTGACGCTGATGCATCGCGCAGGTGCCGGTGGTGCGGCGGGGCAGGATCTTGGAACGCTCAGAAACGAAACGACGCAGCTTGGCGGCGTCCTTGTAATCAATGCTCTCGCACTTTTCCGCGCAGAACTGGCAAACCTTACGGCGCTTGCCGCGCATGGGACGAGCGGGACGAGCTTCACGATCGAAAGCCATGAAATGGTTCCTCCTTTAATCAAAATCAATCAGAACGGCAATTCGCCGTCCTCTTCGCCGATCTCGGCGAAGTCAGAGTGCCCGCTGACGGGAGCTGCCGCAGAGCGGCTGGGGGCACTGTACGCGGGGGCGGCGCCATAATCGCCCGCACCGTCGCGCTTGGAATCCCCGAAATAGACGTTGTCAGCCACGACTTCCGCGCTTCTGCGCTTGCCGCCTTCCTTGTCCGTCCAGTCGCGGATCTGCAGCCGCCCCTCCACAATGGCCATGCGGCCCTTGGTGAAGTATTTGCTGACAAATTCCGCAGTGGAGCGCCAGGCAACGATGTCGATGAAATCCGTCTCCTTTTCGCCGGACTGGGACTTGAAATCCCGGTCCACCGCCAGAGAGAAAGAAGTCACCGCTGTGCCGCTGCCGGTGCGCCGCAGCTCGGGGTCACGGGTCAAACGGCCCATGAGGATGATCTTGTTGAGCATGGATGTCTCCTTACTCGCCCTTGCAGACGATCAAAGAACGCACGATGCCGTCGGCGATCCGCAGCTTACGATCCAGCTCACGGGGGAACGCAGGCTCGCTGGTGAACGTCATCAGCACATAGTAGCCCTCGGTCTTGTAGTTGATGGGATAAGCCAGCTTGCGGCTGCCCCACTCTTCCACCTCAACGGCGGAACCATTCTGCTCGGCCAGGGTCTTGAAGTTGGCAACCAGATTGGCGATGCCCTCCTCACCCTGTGCAGGGTCGATAATGTAAACGACCTCATAATTGGCAGAAACCTTTGCCATGTTTGCACCTCCTTTTGGACAGATGGCCCTCATCCTCAGATGAGGGCAAGGATTGCCCGCAAATCGCAGGCTATATTATTATATATGAATCCATTGAAAAGTCAAGAAATATTTTTTATTTGGAAAAAAGATTCCATTTTCCAAGAAAATATGTTACCCTCAATAGAGATTAGCTTGTCGAAAAACTTCTGCTTGACGGAAAACAATTTCATTTAGCAGGGGGAGTACGAGGGGGCGGGAGCCCCTTCGTGTTGGATCGAATGCCTGCAAAAAACCCGCTTTTGCGGGCGTTTGCGCCGCGCAGCGGAAGCTTTTTGATCTGCGCAGCAGGCAAAAAAGCGAGGCATTAGGAAGGCTGTCGAAAAAATCTATACAGATTTTTTCGACAGCCTGAGAAATTTACGCTTCCGCCCCGCCGGAGGGAAGCAGAAAAGAGAGGTCCTGCCGCCGTGGTATTTTCAACCGGAGTGGTCCTGTTTATCTTTTTCGCCCAATTTCTGGCCTATTTCATCAAAGGGCTCATCGGCTTCGGCAACCCCCTGATCTCCGCGCCGCTGCTTTCCATGTGTCTTGACAACGTGATGATCACCCCCGGCACGCTGCTGCTGGACTGCCCGGTGAACGCATGGATCACGTGGAAAAACCGCCGCAGCTTCCAGTGGCGCAAAATTCTGCCGCTGCTGCTGGCCAATCTGTGCGGCGTGATCCCCGGCACGCTGCTGCTGCGGTTCTCCCTGCCTTGGATCATCAAGACCGCGCTGGGGATCGTGGTGGTGATTCTGGGGCTGGAAATGGCCACCCGTTCCCGCCGCGCCGTCCATGACGAGGCAGGCATGGACCGGGCATGGCTGCGGCTGGCCGTGTCGTTCTTTTCCGGCGCGTGCGCGGGCGTGTTCGGCATCAACATGTTCATCGTCGCCTATTTGCAGCGCACCGCCCGGGATTACGGTGAATTCAAGGGCAGCATGTGCTTCCTCTTTCTGGGGGAAAACGCATTCCGGCTGGGGCTGTACGCCTTCAGCGGACTGCTGACGGTCCCCGTGCTGACTTTCGGTGCCATTACCGGGACCTCCGCCGCGCTGGCCATGCTGGCTGCGGGCTATCTCGCTCCCCGGTTGGAAGAGGGCAAGCTGCAAAAGGGCGCCATTGTGCTGTTCCTGCTGGGCGGCGTCAGTATTATCGTCAAATCCCTGCTATTTCACACTTGAATGATCGGAGGAGCTTTTATGAACACACATTATCAGGGTCTGGGCCACATCGCCATTCACACGAAGGACATCGGTGAGAGCATTGCCTTTTATGAAAAGCTGGGCGGTGCGCTGCACAAGCAGGCGTCCATGCCCACCCCCAACGGGGAAAAAGGGCTGGCACTGGTGGAATTCGGCGGGTTTCTGCTGGAGCTGATCCAGTCTCCCGTCCCCGTCCCCATGACGGAGGGGAACATCCCCCATTTCGCCGTGTATGTGGACGATCTGGACGCCGCTGCCGCCGCTGTGAAGGCCGCCGGGGTGGATACCTTCCTCACGCCGGAAAAGATGGTGCTGCCGGAGCTTTTCGGCGGACTGGAAAACTGGTTCTTCACCGGTCCCTCCGGCGAGCAGATCGAGCTGTTGCATATGCTTTGAGCATATCGGCCAAGTGGCTTTGCCACTTGGCCGATATAGTTTCGCTGCGCTCTGCAATGCCTATACAAACAATGCCCCGGATGCAATGCATCCGGGGGATTTTCTCATGCAGCAGCGGCAAAAATTTCAGTCCTTAATATATTCCCGCACGCGGTAGGTCGCGCCGATCTCGTCTTCGCAGATCCTGCGGCAGTTTTCGATCTCCTCTTTGGGAATGGTGTCCACCACGGTCATCATCACCGTGGGAACGTACTTCTGAATCTCCTTGGCAAAGGCCTTCATCGCCTCGTAGGCCCCCGGCTGCTGAGGATGGCACAGGGCGTTATACTTTTCAGCGGTGTCCGTGTTCAGGGAAATGGACACCATGTCAAACCGCCCGGCAAATTCCGGCGCAATGTCTCGGCCATGGATCAGGCTTCCGGTGCCGTTGGTGTCCATACGGGTGTAAATTTTCTCGCCCCTGGCCTTCATCTGGTCAATGACCCAGCAGATGTCCTCGATGCGGTAGCTTGGCTCGCCAAAGCCCACAAACACCAGCTGGCGGTATTTTGTCAGGTCATGGTTCTCGATGGACGCCAGCAGTTCTTCCTTGGTCGGCTCCCGCTTGAGCCAGAGGTTATGGGTGTAAATGCTGCCGCCGGAGCCCTGATTGTGCCGCAGGCAGAAATTGCAGTTGAAATTGCAGCGGTTGGTGGGATTCACATAGAGGTTATCCCCGTATTCATACGTAATAGTAAAGCCCTTTTCCATGGTTATGACCATTCCTTTCCGCTGCGCTACAAGACACCAAAGGGAAATGAAACACAGGTGTCACTAACGCAGC
>CAKSVQ010000114.1 GCA_934504065.1 uncultured Dysosmobacter sp.
ATAGTAGGTCATGGAGCTTGGCGCTATATTGAGGTACGAGCCATTTCAGCTTTGCTTATACCGCAATATTCTCTGCGGTTCTTGAGCCGACTGGCTAAGATGGAACTGTCAACTACTGCGGGCTTGTTATACATATACCAACACCTCTCCCTCTAAGTATAGAGGAGATGGATACGTGTGTCAACAGAAAATTGGCGTAAATTGAAATGAATTTTATTAAACCATTGACAAGTGGGGGAACTCAGGTATATAATGCAATCAAAGTTAAGAGTTAGCGCTAAATGAATATCTACATTCAATAAAATGTAATTAGCCTAACACAAGAAGTAATCCATTCGTATGCGCCGGATGGATTATTTCTAAAATCAAAAATTAGCGCAAATTGAAGCAAAAGGTAAAATTTTTATGAAGAATGGAAATTTGACAGGGTTTATGAGCATCAAGGACACAGCAACGCACAGCGGATTTAGCCAGTTCTACATCCGCAAACAGTGTAAGAGCGGAACCGTTCCATGCAGGATGGCAGGGACAAAGTACATGATTGATTATGAAGCGTTTATGGAGCGAGAGCACAGATTGGCAGCACAGGCAGTTGCAAAGCCTTATGTGATGTGAGAGAGGGGTATATATGGCATCGGTAAAGCAAAAGCAGAGAAAAGACGGCAGCGTTTTCTACGAGATTTCGGTTAGCAGAGGTCACGGCCTATCCCCCTACACAATGAGATGGGATAGGCCAGAGGGGTTAGCTGCTAAAACAGTCAAAGCAAGGCTGCAAGCAGTTGCATCCGAGTTTGAACGTAATTGCAGAGATGGTAAGGTCAAGACCCGCAAGGAGAAAAAAGCGGAAGAGGAAGAAGCAGCAAAGAAAAAAATTCTTGAAGAGAGGAACAAACTGACCTTTCAGAAATTTTGCGAGGAAACCTTTTTGCCGGATATGCGCTTGAGATGCAGCGAGCATACCGTTTACAATTACCAGCTCCAACTTGAAAAGCATATCTATCCCGATATTGGAGCGTTGGAACTGCAAGCAATTAAGGCGGGGGACATCAACCAACTGCTGAGAAAGCGTCAGACAGAAGGAACCTCATTGTCTATCCCAGTAAAGGTTTATACCATCATTCGGTCAATCCTAAAAATGGCGTATAAGGACGAACTGATAGACCGAAATCCCATGGACAAGGTTGACCGTCCCCGCAAACGCAAGGACATGGGCCAGACACAATCCCCAATGGCGTGTACGGCTGATGAACTGAAAAAGCTCTGTGAAGCGCTAAAATCTGAACCGTTTCTGTGGCAAGTCCTTGTCCGTTTACTGATTGACAGCGGTATGCGTATCGGGGAGTGTATCGGGCTACTCTGGAAGAACGTGGATTTTGAGCAGAATAGAATTACAGTTGATGGGACAATGGTTTATACCCCAGATAGAGGCGTGTTTCGTGACCTGACGAAAAACGGAAAGAGCAGAACATTTGGCGTTGACACAGAAGTAATGGCGATGCTTAGAGTCCTACAGGAAAAACAGAGGCTTGCAAAGGAGTCAGAGTATGTGGATGAAAGACCTCGGATTCCTCCTGTACCGCGCAGAACTCGGCAAGGGTGCAGGCCTTTTCGATGAACTGGCGGTGGCCTTCGATCTCCGGATTGAAGTAAAAATAAGAAAAATCCGGCTGGTTGATGATGGTCTGGCAGTATTTTTGATGGATGAGGCTGTTTTCAAAGCCATAGATCATGCGGGGATGGAAAATGAACGCATGGTATTCGCACACGTCCTTGGAGGGTTTGGTCATGTGGATGCTGTTGGAATTCACCAGAATGCCAGACCCGGCGGTGAGTCGCTGGGATGTGTTGTTGACATAATAGGTCATCTGGCCGCTGGTGACGATGATGAGCTCCAGCTCCGTGTGCCAGTGGCATTCCACGCACCCGTTGATAAAGCGGGAAAGGCTGGAGGGAAGATATTCAAAGGGAAAGCCGTAGCTGCCGTGGGCGCGGATCTCCAGAAGATTTTCTGAAATGGTAAAGATGCGTTTATCGTCCATGGCTTCAGACCTCCCCTGTACCTGCAAATGCGGTTTTAACGAACACTGTTTTTATATTAACACACGGGAAAAAGAAAGTAAATAGCCGCAAAAAGCGGAGCAGAGAGGAAAAAGGGGCGTTTTATGAAGGAACTGACTGCCAGGGTTTCCAATATCCAGCGGTTTTCGGTCCACGACGGGCCGGGGATCAGAACGGTCGTATTTTTAATGGGATGTCCCCTGCGGTGCAAGTGGTGTCAGAACCCAGAGATGTTCACGCCGCAGCAGAAGCTGATGTTTCTGGGAGAGAAATGCATCGGCTGTGGCGCCTGCGCGCAGGTCTGCGTGACCGGGGCCCGGGAGCTGATCGACAAAGAGCGGACGGTGAGCGAGGTGGAAAAGGCCGTGCTTTCTGATGCGGTGTTTTACCGCCAGTCCCACGGCGGTGTGACGGTCAGCGGCGGAGAGGCCACGATGCACGCGGAGTTTGTGACAGAGCTGTTTGCGCGGCTGCACACCCACGGCATCCACACGGCCATGGAGACCAGCGGCCACTGCGACAGCGAGCGCTTTTTAAAGGCAGCCACGCAGACGGACCTGCTTTTATATGACGTAAAGCACACGGACAGTGAGATGCACCGCACCTGCACCGGGGTGGGCAACGAGCTGATCCGCAAAAATTTGTGGCTGGCCGGGGAGATGGGCAAGCAGATCGTCATTCGCATTCCCTTGATCCCGGGAAAAAACGACAGCGACGAAAATATGCGCAAAACGGGCCAGATCGCAAAGGAAGTGGGGGCAAAGGAAATTCACATCCTGCCCTTTCACCAGCTGGGGCAAGCCAAGTGGCGCGAGTCCGGACAGGATTACACCATGGCCGACCTGCCGGAGGCTGGGGAGGAGACCGTGGCGCGCTGCGCGGCGGTGCTGCGTGAGACGGGCCTGCCCGTGAACATCGGCGGCCACGGAATGTATGACTTTTTAAAATGAAGCTGCGGCGCCGCGCGGAATCGGCGGTGCGTCTTCCAGATAACAGAAAAGAAAACAACAGGAGGCATTGTGATGGGTGAAAAGCACGTAAAATTAAGAGGTATCCGTAAGCTGGTGGCAGCCAGTATGAAGCGCAGCAGCGATGACATTCCCATGGGGTATTGCACCACGAGAGTGGATCTGACGGAAATGCTGAAAATGCAGAAGGAGCTGCGCGAGCAGGGCATCAAGGTCTCTGACAGCGTGTTTTTATGCGGGCAACGGTGATCGCGGTAAAAAAATACCCCAACTTCAATGCCCGCTCTGAAAGCGTGGAGGAAGCCATTATGATGAAATCAACCCCGGCATTGCGGTGGACAGCCCCCGCGGGCTGCTGTCGCTGACGCTGCGGGATGTGGGCGGGCTCTCTTTGCTGGAGCTGGCGGAAAAGTTCCGGGAGCTGATGAACAAGCTGAAAAACCGGAACGCTGCTGCCGGATGACTATACCGGGTCTACCTTTACCATCAGCAATCTGGGCAAGACCACCGTGCACGACATTGGCCCCCTTGTCACCAATCATGAGTGCTTTATCATGGGCTTCGGCGGCATCCACAAGGAGGCCTCCGTCATGGAGGACGGCTCCATTGCCGCCCGGGACGTGTGCTATATGACGCTGACCAACAACCACATTCTGGTGGACGGCGCGGACTGCACCCGCTTTCTGGACGAGATGAAGCGGGTGCTGGAACATCCCAGCGAGCTGTGAGCGGCAAATACGAGTGACGAAGAGGAAGATGGATACGATGGAAACGGCAAAAAATGTGATCGTGATCGGCGGCGGCCCCGGCGGCTATGTGGCCGCCATCCGGGCAGCACAGCTGGGCGCGAATGTTACGCTGATCGAAAAAGAGCATCTGGGCGGCACCTGCTTGAATGTGGGGTGCATCCCCACCAAGTGCCTGCTGCGCTCTGCGGAGCTTTTGGAGGACCTTCGGTCCCACGGCGCGGAGCTGGGCGTGCGGGCGGAAAAGCTGACGGTGGATTTTCCGCAGGTCATGGCTCACAAGCGCGCGGTGTCCGGCCAGCTGGCCATGGGTGTCGGCGGCCTTTTGAAAATGAACAAGGTCAAAAAGGTGGACGGCGAAGCTGTCTTCACCGGGGAAAAGACCCTTTGCGTCAAAAAGCCGGACGGGACCACGGAGGAAATGACGGCGGACGCCATCATTCTCTCCACAGGCTCCGTTAATGCCCAGCCTCCCATTCCTGGTTTGCGGGAAAATCCCAACTGCATCGACTCCACTGGGGCACTGAGCCTTACCGAGCTGCCGGAGAGCATGATGGTCATCGGCGGCGGTGTGATCAGGCTGGAGCTGGCCTGCGCCTACGCCGCGTTTGGCACCAGGATCACAGTAGTGGAGGCCATGGACCATATGCTGCCCATGCTGGACGGTGATTTGACAAAGCTGGGTGTCCGCCACATGAAGGGCATGGGCATCGACTTCCATCTGGAGTGCCCGGTGCAGGCGGTGGAGGAAAGCCCTGTGGGCGCGAAGGTCGTCTGCAAGGATAAAAACGGGGAGATCGTGGTCTTTGAAGCGGAAAAGGTTCTGGTGGCCGTGGGCCGCCGGGCCAATACCGACACATTGCATCTGAATGCGTGCGGCGTGGAGTACGATGAGAAGGGCCGCATCCTTGTCAATGAGCGAATGGAGACATCTGTCCCCGGTGTGTACGCCATCGGCGACTGCGTTATGGGCTATGCCCAGCTGGCCCACACCGCCAGCGCCATGGGCGAGGTGGCCGCTGAGAATATCTGCGGCATAGACGCTGCCTATGACGAGCGTACCAACCCCACCAGCGTCTACATGGAGCCGGAGGCAGCTTCCGTGGGACTCACCGAGGAGCAGGCCAAGGCCCAGGGAATCGCTTACAAGGCAGGCAAGTTCCCCCTGATGGCCAACGGCAAGTCCCTAATCCTCAACGGCGGCGAGGGCCTTGTGAAAATTATCTCCGGTGAGGACGGCGCCGTGCTGGGCATGCACATCATCGGGCCCCGGGCCACGGACCTGATCTCCGAGGGCGCCCTGGCCATCCGCATGGGGGCCTCTGTGGAGGACCTCATCACCACGATCCACTCTCATCCCACTGTCTCCGAGGCGGTGCGGGAGGCGGCGCTCAACGTGGAAAAGCGGGCCATTCACACAAGAAACTGAAAAGGTCTGAAAGCGCAGGGGAGGTGTAAGATCCTATATGAAGGGATTTATTACGGCAGAGGAAGCTGCCGGGATGATCCGGACGGACGATGTGCTGGCGGTGGACGGCTTCAGCGGCTACGGCAGCTGTGAAGCGCTGCTCAAGGCGCTGGTGCGGCGCTTCCGCAAGACTGGAGCGCCCCGGAGCCTGACGGTCTACAAGGGCGTGAGCCTGGGCAATTTCACGGAAAAGGGACTGGCCAGACTCAGCATGGAGGACGGTCTGGTGGGCACCATTTTCGGCGGCCACGCCGGGCAGGAGCCCATTACGATGCAGATGATCTCCGAAAACCGTTGCTATGCGTATCTGATCCCGCTGGGCACGGTGTCCAGCCTGCTGCGGGCCATTGCCAGCAGAAAGCCGGGCGTTGTCACCCGCACGGGATTGAAGACCTTTGCCGACCCCCGTCTGGGCGGCGGCAAGGCCAACCGCAAAACAAAGGAATCCGGAAAGGATATTGTGCAGCTTCTCACCGTTGACGGCGAGGAAATGCTGTTTTATAAAACGTTTCCCATCAACGCCTGTTTCATCCGCGGCTCTTATGCCGATGAGGACGGGAATATCTCCCTGATAAAAGAGGCGCAGTACACCCAGCAGCTGGAAATGGCCTCCGCGGTGCACAGCTCCGGGGGACTGGTATTCGTGCAGGTTGCCCGGGTGGTGAAGCGGGGCACCCTGCGGCCCAAGGAGGTGCACGTGCCCAAGTTTCTGGTGGACTATGTGGTCTGCGCGGACGCGGAGAACAGCCGACAGAATCTGGACAACGACTACCGCCCGGAACTGACGGGTGAGGTACAGATCCCCCTGCAGCGGGCGGCGAAGCGCCCGCTGGACTGCAAAAAGATCTGCGCCCGCAGGGCGGCCATGGAGCTGGGACCGGATTATCTGGTGAACCTTGGCATCGGCACGCCGGAGGTGGTGGCTGCCGTGGCCAATGAGGAGGGTATCAGTGACTGTATGACCCTTTCCGTGGAGGCCGGAGTTTTTGGCGGCGTGCCGCAGGGAAATCTGGCCTTTGGCGCGGCGCAGAATCCGGAGGCCATTTTGAAAATGGCGGACACACTGGATATTTACGACGGCGGCGGACTAAATTACGCAGTGTTGGGCGCGGCGGAGATCGACGCCCGGGGCAATGTAAATGTATCTTCCTTTGCCGGAAAGGCGGTGGGCCCCGGCGGCTTTGTGGATATTTCTCAAAATACGCCGAAAATATGCTTTATTGGCACTTTCACGGCCGGCGGCCTACAAGTTGAAACAGGCGGCGGCACACTGAAAATTCTTGCGGAAGGCAGAAACATCAAGTTCAAGGCAGAGCTGGAGGAGGTCACCTTCTCGGCAGAGTATGCTCTTGCGGTGAAGCAGACGGTACTCTACTGCACGGAGCGGGCGGTGTTCCGTCTGGCGGAGCAGGGCATTGAGCTGATCGAGATCGCCCCCGGCGTGGATCTGCAAAAGGATATTCTGGACCACATGGAGTTCACCCCGGTGATCTCCCCGGACCTGAAGCGGATGGACCGCCGCATTTTTGTGGACGCGCCCATGGGGCTGACGGTGACGGAAAACGGAGCAGATCCATTCCATACATAAGGAGTGCGGAAAGATGTATACACCTGAATTGCTGAAAGAACTTGCCCGGCAGGGGGCCCAGCTGACCTTTGAACACTTCGATTTGGAGGATGCCTACGCGCTGGGGACCAAGTTGCGGAAGAAGGCCGTGGAGGTATCGCTATCCATTGCGGTGCGGATCGTGCTGAACGGGCTGATCGTCTATCAGACGTTTCTGCCGGGCACCGGAATGGAAAATGATTTCTGGATGAACCTGAAATATGCCACGGTGGCCCAGTCCCACAAAAGCTCCCTGCGTACAGCGGCGGAGCGGGAATTGCTGGGCATCACCGAGTCGTGGCAGGAGGACGAAAACAGCCATGCCTTCTGCGGCGGGGGCTTTCCCCTCATCGTGGGCGGCATGTACAGCGGGGCGGTCGTGGTGTCCGGTCTGCCCCATGTGCAGGACCATGAGCTGGTGGTGCAGGCCATCACGGAATATCTCCGCGAGCAGGCGGAAAAAGAAAGTGCGGATATTTCCTTTATCCCGTAAAGAGACTTTCGCCCAAGTGGCAAAGCCACTTGGGCGAGGGGATTTCGCTGCGCTCCGTGCCTCATGACCGCTACGCAGTCATTTCGACACACGCTTCGCGCAAGGTGTGTTCTGCCACGGACATGC
>CAKSVQ010000115.1 GCA_934504065.1 uncultured Dysosmobacter sp.
CACCGGGGCCGCATGGAGATCCGGGTGGACGTGAAGGGCATTTCCTGCCACGGCTCCGCCCCCGAGCGCGGTGACAACGCCATTTACAAAATGGCCGACATTCTGCAGGATGTCCGCGCCCTGAACGAAAACGGCGACGGCCCCTCCAATAAGGTCAAGGGCCTTGTGAAGATGCTCAATCCCGAGTACAACCCCGAGCATTATGAGGACGCCCAGTTCCTTGGCCGGGGCACCTGCACCACCTCCCAGATCTTCTACACCTCTCCCTCCCGCTGCGCCGTGGCGGACAGCTGCGCCATTTCCATCGACCGCCGCATGACTGCGGGCGAGACGTGGGATTCCTGCCTCAAGGAGATCGAGGCGCTGCCCTCCGTCCAGAAGTACAAGGACGATGTGAAGGTCAGCATGTATATGTATAACCGTCCCGCGTGGACGGGCACCGTGTATGAGACCGAGTGCTTCTTCCCCACGTGGATCAACAAGGAAAGCGCCGCCCACGTGCAGGCCCTGATCGACGCTCACCATGCCCTGTGGGGCACGGAGCGCATCGGCCACGCCGACGCCGATCCCAAGAAGGACGCCATGCACCTGCGCAAGGGCCGTCCCCTGACCGACAAGTGGACCTTCTCCACCAACTGCGTCTCCATTCAGGGCCGCTACGGCATCCCCTGCGTGGGCTTCGGCCCCGGCGCAGAGTCTCAGGCCCACGCCCCCAACGAGATCACCTGGAAGCAGGATCTGGTGACCTGCGCCGCGCTGTACGCCGCTGTGCCCGGCCTGTACAAGACCGAGAACAAGACAGATGACGTGACAGAGTTCCGCCAGAGCCTGACCGATAACGACATTCAGTGAGTTTCCCTTTCACAACCGGATTTTAATCGATAAGGAGCAGAGAATTATGTCTAAGACCATTGAGCTTGCCAAGCATCTGGAAAAGCTGCACATCAACAATATGTACAAGTCCGATTTCTATTGGACCTGGGACAAAACCGACGAGGAGCTGGACGCCATCTTCACCGTGGCCGACGCCCTGCGGGACCTGCGCGAGCGCAACAAGTCCACCCGGATCTTTGATTCCGGCCTGGGCATCTCCATCTTCCGCGACAACTCCACCCGCACCCGCTTCTCCTTCGCCTCCGCCTGTAACCTGCTGGGCCTGACCGTGCAGGATCTGGACGAGAAGAAGAGCCAGATTGCCCACGGTGAGACCGTCCGTGAGACGGCCAACATGGTCTCCTTCATGGCCGACGTCATCGGCATCCGCGACGATATGTACATCGGCGAGGGCCACAAGTACCAGAAGACCTTCATGGACGCCGTGAAGGAGGGCTACCGCGACGGCATTCTGGAGCAGCAGCCCACGCTGGTGAACCTCCAGTGCGATGTGGACCATCCCACGCAGGCCATGGCCGATATGCTGCACATCATCCACCAGTTCGGCGGCGTGGAAAACCTCAAGGGCAAGAAGATCGCCATGAGCTGGGCCTACTCTCCCTCTTACGGCAAGCCCCTTTCCGTGCCGCAGGCCGTCATCGGCCTGATGACCCGCTTCGGCATGGACGTGGTGCTGGCCCATCCCGAGGGCTATGACGTGATGCCCGAGGTGGAGGAGATCGCCCGCAAGAATGCTGCTGCCACCGGAGGGTCCTACCGCAAGGTCTCCTCCATGGAAGAGGCCTTCGACGGTGCCGACATCGTTTATCCCAAGAGCTGGGCGCCCTTTGCCGCCATGGAGCAGCGCACCAAGCTCTATCAGGCCGGGGATCAGGCCGGGATCGACGCGCTGGAAAAGCAGCTTCTGGCCCAGAACGCCCAGTTCAAGAACTGGACCTGCTCTGAGGAAATGATGAAGCGCACCAAAAACGGCAGCGCCCTTTACCTCCACTGCCTGCCCGCCGACATCACTGGCGTGAGCTGCAAGGAGGGCGAGGTGGACGCCTCCGTGTTCGACCGCTATCTGGTGCCCCTGTACAAGGAAGCCAGCTTCAAGCCCTATATCATCGCCGCCATGATCATGATGAGCAAGGTAAAGGACCCCGTCTCTGCGCTGATGGCGCTGGATCAGGGCGGAAAGCGGAAGAACTTCTGATTTTTCTTTCTCTGACAGAACCCCGCGCTCAAAGGCGCGGGGCTTCGGGAAGCCTTTTCGACAATATCGTTAAAGAAGGGATACACCTCTTATGGGTAAACGTATCGTCATTGCTCTGGGCGGCAACGCACTGGGCAAGAATCTGCCGGAGCAGATGGCCGCTGTCAAGCACACGGCCAGAGCCATCGTGGATCTGATCGAGGCGGGCCATGAGGTGGTCGTGGCCCACGGGAATGGCCCGCAGGTGGGCATGATCAACGTCGCCATGACGACTCTTTCCCGGGAAGATCCCACACACCCCATGGCGCCCATGTCGGTGTGCACCGCCATGAGTCAGGGCTACATCGGCTATGACCTGCAAAACGCTTTGCGGGAAGAGCTTTTGAACCGCGGGATGCACAAGCCCGTGGCCACCATCCTCACACAGGTGGAGGTCGATCCGGACGACCCTGCCTTCCAAAACCCCACCAAGCCCATCGGCACCTTTATGACCGAGGCTGAGGCCGAGGAAATGCGCCGCCGCGGCAACGCCGTGATGGAGGACGCGGGTCGGGGCTGGCGGCGGTGCGTGGCCTCTCCCCTGCCCAAGGCCATCGTGGAGATCGAGACCATCCGCGCCCTGCTGCACACCGGGCAGGTGGCTATTGCCTGCGGCGGCGGCGGCATCCCCGTCTTCCCCACCGTGGGCAACCACCTCAAGGGCGCGGGCGCGGTGATCGACAAGGACTTTGCTTCCGAGCTGCTGGCCGAGGAGCTGGACGCCGACACGCTCATTATCCTCACCGCCGTGGAGAAGGTGGCCGTGAACTTCGGCAAACCCGACCAGCAGTGGCTGGACCACCTGACCCCTGCCGAGGCCCGGCGCTATGCCGCCGAGGGACAGTTCGCCCCCGGCTCCATGCTGCCCAAGGTACAGGCCGCCGCGAAGTTTGCCGAGAGCAAGCTCGGCCGCACTGCCCTGATCACCCTGCTGGAAAAGGCCAAAGCCGGGATCGCCGGAGAGACGGGTACTTCTGTCTCTCAGTGACGCAAAAAGGTCGACCTGTCAAAAACAACAGGAGAGCGGAGCGATCCGCACTCCTGTTTTGTCATTTTTTACGTATCGCGCAAAATTTGCGTGAAACTTGACGGAACATTTATGAAATTTCCACTTCATTTTTCCGAAAAATCGAAAAAAAGAAGTTGAAATTTTTTCTATATCCTTGTATGATGACAGTAGACGAGGTCATGCAAGACCCCGGTTCATCATTTTAAAGGAGGATTTTAAGAATGAAGAAGTTCCTTGCAACGCTTCTCGCACTGGCCATGGTTCTCAGTCTGGCTGCCTGCGGCGGCAAGAGCGACGCCCCTGCTGCCTCGGACAACTCTGATAAGACCGAAGAGCCTGCCGCCAATCCCGCAGCGGACGTGAAGATCGGCCTGATCTGCGTCCACGATGAGAACTCCGGTTATGATGCAGCCCACATCGACGGTTTGAAGACCGCCTGCGCCGCTCTGGGCATCTCCGATTCCCAGATCATCATGAAGTACAACATCCCCGAGGACGAGACCTGCTATGACATGGCCGTCGAGCTGGCCGAGGCCGGCTGCGGCATCGTCTTCTCCGACTCTTACGGCCACCAGACCTATATGCAGCAGGCCGCTTCCGAGTTTGAGGATGTGACCTTTGTCTCCTGCACGGGCGACATGGCCGCCACCTCCGGTCTTTCCAACCTGAAGAATATGTTCCCCTATACTTATGAGGCCCGTTATGTCTCCGGCGTAGTGGCCGGCATGAAGCTCAAGGAGCTGCTGGACGACGGCAAGATCACCGATCCCTATGTCGGCTATGTGGGCGCGTTCCCCTATGCCGAGGTGGTCTGCGGCTACACCGCGTTCCTGCTGGGCATCCAGTCCATCGTCCCCGAGGCGCACATGGACGTGCAGTACACCAACTCCTGGTATGATCCCGTGGCTGAGGGTGAAGTCGCCAATGCTCTGATGAGCAAGGGCTGCGTCATCATCGGCCAGCACGCCGACTCCACCGGTGCTCCCTCCGCCACGCAGGCTGTGAAGGATTCCGGCAAGGAAGTCTACTCCGTGGGCTACAACATCGACATGCTCTCCGTTGCTCCCACCGCCGCCCTGACCTCCGCTCAGAACAACTGGGCCGTGCTGTATCAGGCCACGCTGGAGAAGTTCATCGCTGGCGAAGAGATCCCCACCGACTATGCCGCTGGCATCTCCGATGGCGCTGTGATGATCTCCGCTCTGGGCGAGAGCTGCGCCGAGGGCACTCAGGAAGCCGTTGACGCCGCTTGGGCCGCCATTAAGGACGGCAGCCTGAAGGTGTTCGATACCTCCAAGTTCACCTGCCAGCCCTCTTCCGACGGTTCCTATGAGGTGGACGCTGACGGTCATGTGACCTCCGCCTTCGGTCTGGACACCAACGGCGACTGGGTCAACGATTCCGGCGAGGCCATCGTGGACGGCGCTTTCCAGGAGTCCGTTCTGCGCTCCGCTCCTTACTTCACCCTGCGGATCGACGGTATCACCGAGCTGAACAACAACTAAGGTCAAGGCTGATATTCAGTTTTCCAAAAGGTTCCAAAGAGGGAACTGCCCGAAGGCAGTTCCCTCTTTCTTTTTCTTGTTGAAAATAGGTTGACCTTTCCTGCTTTTTCTGAAAATTTATGTGCAATCCTAACAATAATTTTGCCATTTGTGATTTACACGGGACAAAAAGCATGGTATACTCCTTTTATAGACATCGACCTTTCGCATCAGCGCCGCTTCCCCGGCGCGTTTCCCATTTTACGCCAAGCACGGCAGGAAGGATGGTCATTTTGGAAACTGTGGCAGCGGTTCAGCTTCGAAACATTACCAAGCGGTTCGGCAAAAGCGTCATCGCCAACAAAAATGTTTCTCTGGACATCAACAAAGGCGAGATCCTCTCCCTTCTGGGCGAAAACGGCAGCGGAAAAACCACCTTGATGAATATGCTGGCCGGCATCTACTTCCCGGACGAGGGCGAGATTCTAGTAAACGGCAAGCCCGTCACCATCGCCTCCCCCAAGGACGCCTTCGACAACGGCATCGGCATGATCCATCAGCACTTCAAGCTGGTGGATGTGTTCACGGCGGCGGAAAACATTGTTCTGGGTCTGGAGGACGAGGGCAAGCTCGACCTCAAGGCAGCAGCCGCCAAGATCACCGCCATCTGCGAAAAATACGGTTTCCAGATCGATCCCAACAAGAAGATCTACGATATGTCGGTCTCCGAAAAGCAGACGGTGGAGATCGTAAAGGTGCTCTACCGGGGCGCACAGATTTTGATCCTCGACGAGCCCACCGCCGTTTTGACCCCGCAGGAGACCGACCGCCTGTTCGACGTGATGCGCAACATGAAAGCCGACGGCAAGGCCATGATCATTATCACCCACAAGCTCCATGAGGTCATGGACGTTTCCGACCGGGTAGCCGTGCTGCGCAAGGGCGAGTACATCGGCAGCGTGCTTACGAAGGACACCTCCCCACAGGCCCTGACGGACATGATGGTAGGCCATGCGGTCACGCTGAATATCGACCGCCCCGAGCCCAAGAACCCCACTCCCCGGCTGGATGTTCAGCACGTCACGGTTTACGATGCACTGGGCGTCAAGCGGCTGGACGATGTGTCCTTCACCGCCATGGGCGGCGAGATCTTAGGTATCGCGGGCATCGCCGGCTCCGGCCAGAAGGAGCTGCTGGAGGCCATCGCGGGCTTGCAGCCCATGGAAAGCGGCGCTTCCATCCACTACCGCTCCAAAGAAACGGCGGAGGGCGACACCGGCGTGGAGCTGGTGGGAAAGACGCCCCTGCAGATCAAGCGCGCGGGCGTTTCCCTCGCCTTTGTGCCGGAGGATCGGCTGGGCATGGGGTTGGTCGGCTCCATGGGCATGACGGGCAATATGCTGCTGCGCAGCTACCGCAAGGGCCACGGCGCATTCACTGACCGCAAGGCCCCCAAAAAGCTGGCCGAGGAAATCCTGACGGAGCTGGACGTGGTCACCCCCAATGTCAACTTCCCGGTCCGGCGGCTTTCCGGCGGCAACGTGCAGAAGGTGCTGGTGGGCCGCGAGATCGCGCAGGACCCCTCCGTGCTGATGACGGCTTACGCCGTCCGCGGTCTGGACATCAACACCTCCTATACCATTTATAACCTGCTGACCGAGCAGAAAATGAAGGGCGTCGCCGTGGTCTACGTGGGCGAGGATCTGGACGTGCTGCTGGAGCTGTGCGACCGCATTCTGGTGCTGTGCGGCGGCCAGGTCAGCGGCATCGTGGACGCGCGCACCACCTCCAAGGAGGAAGTGGGACTGCTGATGACCCGGTTTAAAAAGGAGGCTGCGGAAGCATGAGTCAGGTAAAGCAAGGAAAAGAGCCCCTGCTGCGCATCGCCAAGCGGGACGGCATCTCCCGCCCCAAGGCATACGGCATCCGCGTGGCGGCTGTGCTTTTATCACTGGTGGTCAGCGGCATCTTCATCTTCGCCGTGACAAAGCTGAACCCTGTGGATGTTTACAAGGGAATTTACGACGGCGCTTTCGGCACCTCCCGCCGGAGCTGGGTCACCATCCGGGACACGATGATGCTGCTTTGCATCGGCGTGGGACTGGCCCCCGCCTTTAAGATGCGTTTTTGGAACGTAGGCGCGGAGGGACAGGTGCTCATCGGCGGCGTGCTCACCGCCGGGATCATGCGGGCCTTTGGCGCGTCTCTTTCCACTCCGGCGCTGCTGGTGGTGATGGCTGTTGCCAGCATGGCAGCCGGATGCCTCTGGGGCGTGATCCCCGGCGTGTTCAAGGCATACTGGAACACCAATGAGACGCTGTTCACCCTGATGATGAACTATGTGGCCATCCAGATCACCAGCTACTGCGTGGCGCTGTGGGAAAACCCCATTGGCTCCAACACCGTGGGCGTGATCAATCAGGCCACCAAGGCCGGATGGTTCCCCGCCCTCTTCGGTCAGACCTACGGGCTGAATGTGCTGCTGGTGCTGATTTTGACGGTGGGAATGTTCCTCTATCTGAAGTATTCCAAGCAGGGCTACGAGATCACCGTGGTGGGCGACAGTGTGAACACCGCCCGCTATGCCGGCATCAGCGTGAAAAAGGTCACCATCCGCACCATGGCTATCTCCGGCGCCATCTGCGGC
>CAKSVQ010000116.1 GCA_934504065.1 uncultured Dysosmobacter sp.
GGCGCCAACGTCAAGGCCAACGCCCTGCCCGACACCGTCCAGCACTACATGGACGAGATCAACAAGCTCACCGGCCGGGACTACAAGCTCTTCAACTATTACGGCGCGCCTGACGCGGAGGAAGTCATCGTGGTGATGTGCTCCGCCAGCGAGACCGTGAAGGAGACGGTGGATTATCTGAATGCGCAGGGCCGCAAGGTGGGCATGGTGCAGATCCATCTGTTCCGCCCCTTCTCCGTTAAGCACTTCTCCGCCGCCATTCCTGCCACCTGCAAGCGCATCGCCGTGCTGGACCGCTCCAAGGAGACGGGCTCCGTGGGCGAGCCGGTGTATCTGGATGTGGTGACGGCCCTGAATCAGGCCGGACGCGGCGACATCCGGGTGGTGGGCGGCCGTTACGGCCTTTCCTCCAAGGATACCACCCCCGGCCAGATCGTTGCCGTGTATGACAACCTCCGGCAGGAGACTCCCAAGAATAACTTCACCATCGGCATCAACGATGATGTGACCTACACCTCTTTGGACTACAAGGAAGTGGAACTGCCCCATCCCGGCGAGGTGAGCTGCAAGCTGTGGGGCCTTGGCGGCGACGGCACCGTGGGCGCCAACAAAAACGCCATTTCCACCATCGGCCTTGTGGCCAACAAGTATGCGCAGGCCTACTTCTCTTATGACTCCATGAAGTCCGGCGGCCTGACCCAGAGCCACCTGCGCTTTGGCGACGAGCCCATCCGCTCGACCTATACCGTGTCCTCTGCTGACTTTGTGGCCGTTCACGCGCCCACCTATGTGAAACAGTACGACACCACCGCAGACCTCAAGGACGGCGGCACGTTCCTGCTCAACTGCCCGTGGAGCGTGGAGGAGTTGGACGAGCGCCTGCCCGGCAAGATGAAGCGGGACCTTGCCCGCAAGCACGCCAAGTTCTATATTATTGACGCTTCCAGGCTGGCGGTCTCCGTGGGCCTTGGCGCCAACCGGACCAACAGCATCCTGCAGGCTGCCTTCTTTGCCCTGACAAAGGTCATTCCATTGGACATGGCCGTGGAGGACATGAAGAAGAATAACTATAATTCTTACTTCAAGAAGGCCGGACAGGCCATCGTGGATAAGAACAATGCCGCGGTGGACGCGGGCATCAGCGCCGCCGTGCAGGTAGACATCCCCGCCGCGTGGGCCGATGCGCAGGATACCCCCGTCCCCATGCCCGCCAACGCCACGGCTTTCGTCAAGGACATTGTGATCCCCATGGACCGCCAGCAGGGCGACAAGCTGCCCGTGTCCGTGTTTCAGAAGCACGGCGTGCTGGACGGCACGTGGGAAAACGGCACCTCCGCCTATTCCAAGCGCGGCGTTGCAACCAAGGTGCCCAAGTGGAACGCGGAGAGCTGCCTGCAGTGCAACCGCTGCGCCATGTGCTGCCCCCACGCGGCCATCCGCCCCGTGCTGCTGACCGAAGAGGAGAAAAAAGGCGTGCCCGCCTCCTTTGCAACTGTGCCCGCCAAGGGTCTGGGTAAGGACGCCCCTGCCTACTCCTTCCGGATGCAGGTCTCTCCTTATGACTGCCTTGGCTGCGGCGTGTGCCTGACGGCCTGCCCCGCCAACAAGAATGAGAAGATGGCCGACGCGCTGGTGATGACCCCCTTCGAGGAGATGAAATCCGAGCAGGAGAACTTCGACAAGGTGGCCATGAACGACGCCTACCTGAAAAAGGATGTCATCAACAACAAGACTGTCAAGAATATGCAGTTCGCAAAGCCCTACTTCCAGTTCTCCGCCGCCTGCGCAGGCTGCGCCGAGACCACCTATATCAAGCTTTTAAGCCAGATGGTGGGCGACCGGATGTACGCGGGCAACGCAGCAGGCTGCTCCTCTGCCATTTCCGGCGGCGCGCCCATCCTGCCCTATTGCAAGGACAGCTGCGGCCGCGGCCCCGCGTGGGAGCACTCCCTGTTCGAGGATAACGCCGAGTTTGCCTATGGCTTCTTCCACGCGCAGGATGCCATCCGCAAGGAGCTGCTGATTCGGCTGGAGAGCCTGCAGAGCTCCGGCGTGGCGGAAGACGCTATTGCCGCGTATCTGGCGAATTGGAACGACGGCGAGAAGTCCCGCACCGTTTCCGACGCACTGATCGCCGCACTGGAAAAGGCCGAACAGACCACCGATGTGCAGTATGTTCTGGAGAACCGGGAATACCTCTCCAAAAAGTCCGTCTGGGCCATCGGCGGCGACGGCTGGGCCTATGACATCGGTTTTGGCGGCATCGACCACGTGATGGCGCAGAACCGGGACGTGAATCTGCTGGTGCTGGACACCGAGGTCTATTCCAACACCGGCGGACAGTCCTCCAAGTCCACCCCCACCTCCGCCACGGCGAAGTTCGCCGCCAGCGGCAAGAAGGTGGCCAAGAAGGATCTGGGTGCGATCCTGATGCAGTACGGCTATGTGTACGTTGCACAGGTGGCCATGGGCTATGATCAGGCCCAGACCCTGCGGGCATTGCGGGAGGCCGAGTCCTATCCCGGCCCCGCCATTGTCATCTGCTACTGCCCCTGTCTGGAGCAGCATATCAAGGCAGGCATGGGCTGCTCGCAGGATGAGATGAAGAAGGCAGTGGAGTGCGGCTATTGGCACCTCTACCGCTATGATCCCCGGCTCATCGAGCAGGGCAAGAATCCCTTCCAGCTGGATTCTCCCGAGCCGGATACCAGCAAGTTGATGGACTTCATGATGGGCGAGAACCGTTTCGCCTCCCTGAAGAATAACTTCCCCGATCAGGCCGACGTGCTTTACGCCAAGGAAGTCTCTGACGTAAAGGCCCGTTACGCCAAGTATAAGAAGATGGCGGAGGAGAACTGATCCCCTGCGTCTCAAAGAAAAGGCCAGGAGTCCCGCAAGGGGCTCCTAGCCTTTTCTAATTTACAAAGTGGTGGGTCAGATTATGCTGCCGAAAAGGAAGGTCCCCCCACATGGGTTCCAATCACAGTGACAACATCGTCTGGATAAATCCAGTCCTCCGTTTTCTGGTCGGTGATAAAAAGAATATCTCCACCGTACATAAAGGAGGAGTGGAACTGGGTACCTTCGTCATAACCGTCTGCATTGTGCCAGCGTTCCAGGTCAAGAGCCAGCGTCTGCGCAAGACGGTCGGTCTCCACCCCGCCATCCAGTCCGGTGAACAGCTGGTCGGCACTGGTCATCAGCGTGTAACACTCGGCGGCGTTATCCGGCGTTTCCGCAGTGCACTCCCCGTTAAACACGAAGAAATATACGATGTCAGGCATGGCGGCAAAGCGGAACCAGCGTCCGCCCTCATAAAAATCACTTTGCGTCACAGGGCCGTACTGCTCGCACATTTCTTCGTAGGTACAGCCGAGATCCTCTAAAAGGAAGTCGTTCACCGTGATGGCCGCAGGGGGGGTCTGCGCGACGGAAGACTCGCCGGGTGATGCGGCTGATTCGTCCAGCGAAAGCCACATCGCCGGACGGACAAAAAGGTATGCACTGTTGACCAAAGCCCCATCTGTCTGAATTTCGCCGTCAGGAGAGACATAGGCGGCCCGGTCATAATCATAACCGGGAGAACGGAGCCACCAGCCGCCGTATGCGTTTTCCGGCGCGAGACCGGAAGGGAGTGCGCCTTCTGCCGCTGCGGTGGAACGGGCCTGACGGGTTTCGTTGGAGGGGAAGAATTGTTCCGCTTCCCCGGCACTGAGCAGAAAAATGAAATCCTCTGTGTCATCTCCGCCGGAATCGACCCAATAGCCGTTTCCGGCGGCATTGGAGATCAGGGTGGGGACGATCCGCGCTTGCTCTTCGGCACGGAAGGCGTCTTCGAGAAAGGTGGTATTCAGCCACTGGCGCAGGGAGGAAATTTCCCAGAGTGTCAAATCATTGGAGGTATGATAGGGCTGACAGGCAAGACAGTCCTGACTGATGACAAGGGCGCGGCCATTTTCCACTGTCAGAACGTTCCATGCAATGACCTCGCTGCCATTGCTCCGGTCGCCATCCTGTTCGTAATCTCCCAAAAGGACAACGCTGCCGGAAGATACGTGAGACAGCGACTGCTGCCGAACTTTTTCCGCTTTCGCGGCGCTGTCGCTGTAATCGCCGAGAGAGTGGAACGTGGTATAGGCGGAAAGGTAATCACCGTTTTCAGCGGCCTGCACGGCGGATTCATATTGCTGCTGCAATGCCGCCTCTGCTTCGCGTTGGGCTCGCAGACGGGAAACAGTAGATAGGGCATACCATCCGACGGCGCAGCATAAGAGCAGCAGAAGCAGCCAACGTCCCCGCCGGAATTTTTTCCGCGGGTGTTCCGGGGGCGCTTGTACCGTTGGCGGTTTCGGCGGCACTGATTTCAGCGGCGGGGGCACAAAGCTGCCGGGGGTCTTTGCGGTCGGGTTGCCGCCGCTTTTCGTACTTTGGGGAAGCGGTGGCGGAGTGAACGGTTGGGAATTTTGGCTGGTTTCTGTCATAAAACGGCCCCTCCTATACAGTCACGGCAGTGAATAGCTGCTTCGGGAGTAAAAACCGACGCTGCGGTTCCATAGCTGATCGTGTTCCCGGTCGTAGTCATAGACCAAGGTGTTTCCGTAGTAGAGACGGTAGACGACGTTCTCTCCGTCAAAGGTGTATGTACCGTGCATGGCTTCCTCAAAACCTCCGGAGTAAGAGCCGACATACTGTTTGACCTTACCGTCTGCGGAAAAGGCCAGTGTTTCTAGCAGGCCGCCGTAATCATGGGTGTACTGTCCGCGCAGCTTGGGCGCGGTGAGCTGCGGCCAGAAAACGAACAGAGCCAGTCCGGCAAGCAGTATCATTGAGATCAGGCGAGCGATCCGGTTTTGCCGCGGCGGCACGGAAGCAGGGGTGTCGGCGTTTTCCGTCGTAGGGGCTGTTTCCTCTCCATGGCAGTAAGGGCACGGCTCCTGATCGATCATCCGTTCGCATTTGCTGCACTGCCACAGATGGGCAGGGTGGTTGGCCGGGGCATTTTGCTGCCAGATGGACACCTCTTTCAGAGGTGTCCATTCTTTCAGTTCTTCGTTCACGACCAACGTGTCTGAAGGAAGCTCTTCGTTCTGAATCTTGTAGAGAAGAACTTCCTCCGGAATCTGCTTGGGCTGTCCATTTTGGGCAATGTACCATGTCATGATCCATTTCCACCTCCATCAAGGCAACAAAAAAGTGCGCAGCGGAAGCTGCGCACTGAAAAATGCATGGCTCCCATTGCTGCGACACAACCTTAGCGCCTCTACGAGATGCCAAAATAGAGCCTGCATTTTTGCCGAGGCAAAAACGCACACTCATAAAAGCGCATGATTTGGTTGTGTCGCAAATTTAGTTTATCAAAGATAAAGGAAAATTGCAATAGGGGGTGAAGGAAACAAGTAGGATAGACGGCTGTTTTGAAAGCCCCCGGCATAATCGGGACAGCCCCGCCATATTTATAAGGGGGAACGGGAGGTGGGGCACATGAAACGAGTGGCGGCGGCAGTGCTGGCGTGCCTGCTGCTGAGCGCCTGCGGGGCGCAGAAAAGCGGGGGCGGCGTGCTGGGCCGGGCCTCCGGGCTGGACGAGGAGGAGACATTGCTTTATATCGGCGGCGCGGAAGTCCCGGCGTGGCGCTATCTATACTGGCTGGCCTATACCTGCGACCGCGTGGCGCAGCGCTATGAGGAGGCTGGGGTGGCGCTGGACTGGCAGGCCCCCCTCTCCGGCGGCACGCTGGCCGATTACGCTAAGGATCAGGCGCTGGCGGACACGGCGCTTTACGCCGTGGTGGAGGCATGGGCGGTGTGCTATGACTGCACGGGCAGCGAAGAGCAGCTTGCCGATGCCGCTGCGCGGCTGGAAGAGAAGATGGCGGCGGAGGACTACCGGGCGGAGATGACCGCCATGGGTCTGGACCAGCCTCGGGCGATGGAGCTTGCGGCGGTGGGCGTGGAGTACGCGGCGCTGTGGGCGCTGGCAGAGCAGGACGGCAGTCCCCTTGCGCCGGACGCGCAGGCACTGGCCGCCTTTGCCGCCGGGGACGGGACGCTGACCGTCAGCCGGATTTTGGTCTCCGCCGGGGCGGACCGGGACGCCGCACGGGAGCAGGCTGCGGGAATATTTTCCAAGCTGAACGGGGCGGAAAATCAGGCGGAGGTATTTGCCCAGCTGGTCAAGAGCGGCGACGATCCGGTGGAAAAACGGACGATCTGCCCCGGCGACGGCCAGCTTGCTCCGGAGCTGGAGGACGCCGCGCAGGCGCTGGAGGAGGGACAGTGCTCCGGAATTCTGGAGTCGGAAGAGGGCTTTTCCATTTTGCGCCGTCTGCCGCCGGACACCGCCGCGGCAAAGGAGGCGTGGTTCGACAATGCCTTGCAGGAAGCGGCTTCCGGCGCACAGGTCACCCTGACAGCAGACTATGAGGACCTTGACGCGGCGGCGTTTTACCGCGCGCTGGAGAGCGCCCGGACCGGGGGCGGCGAAAGGAAAAATTCGTCACCTTGACGAAAAGAACAGTCGTTTTGTTAAATATTTGACAAAATTACGGACGGACGCAAGTTAGGCATTGACGGATGAGAGAAAAGCATCTATAATCAAGAGCGTAAGGCAGGAAGATAAAACGAATTGCCAAAAATTTGACAATCCTGTCGGAAATTTGACAAACTCTTGCTTTGTGATCCAAGGCGGCAAAAGGCCGCCAATCTATAATAAAACGGAGGAACATTATGAAAGACCTGTACATTGTGAACTGCTGCCGTACTGCCATCGGTTCTTTTGGCGGTTCTCTGAAGAACACTCCCGCCGTGGAAATGGGCGCTATCGTGGTCAAGGAGGCTCTCAAGCGGGCGAACGTTGCTCCCGAGAACGTGGATGAGCTGATGTTCGGCTGCATCCTGACCGCTGGTCAGGGCCAGAACCCTGCCCGTCAGGTCTCTGTGAAGGCCGGTATCCCCTACTCTGTTCCCGCTTACACCGTGGGCATGGTCTGCGGCTCCGGCATGAAGTCCGTCATCGAGGGCGCCCGCTCCATTCTGGCCGGCGACTCCGACATCGTGGTCTGCGGCGGCACCGAGAACATGAGCGCTGCTCCCTACACCCTGCCCGACGA
>CAKSVQ010000117.1 GCA_934504065.1 uncultured Dysosmobacter sp.
GTCTGGACGGGCGGGCGCTGGACTATGTGGTGGTGACCCACATGGAGCCGGATCACGCCGCCACGCTGATGGAGGTGCTGAATACCTATCCCACCGCGCAGGTGGTGTGCAACGCAAAGACGCTGCCGATGATCGCCCAGTTCTTTGACTGTGACCTTTCCGGCCGGACGGTAACGGTGAAGGAGGGAGACACCCTCTGCACCGGACGCCACACCTTCACCTTCGTCATGGCACCCATGGTGCACTGGCCGGAGGTCATGGTGACCTATGACACGGTGGACCACATCCTGTTTGCCGCCGACGCCTTTGGCACCTTCGGCGCCCTCAGCGGCAACATTTTTGCGGATCAGGTGAATTTTGAGCGGGACTGGCTGGATGATGCCCGGCGGTATTACACCAACATCGTCGGCAAATACGGTATGCAGGTGCAGACGCTGCTGAAAAAGGCCGCGGGATTGGAGATCGCCTGCATCTGCCCGCTGCACGGTCCGGTCTGGCGGGAGAATATCGGTTGGTTCCTTGAAAAATACCAGACATGGAGCACCTATGCGCCGGAGGAACAGGCGGTGGCCATTTTCTGCGGCTCGGTCTACGGGCACACGGAAAACGCCGCTGATATAGTGGCAAACCGCTTGGCGGAGCAGGGCGTGAAAAACATCCGTTTGTACGATGTTTCCAACACGGATGTTTCTCAGTTGGTGGCCGAGGCCTTCCGGTGCAGCCATCTGGTGCTGGCCAGCGCCACCTATAACGGTGCGATTTTCACGCCGATGGAAAGCTTTTTGCTGGATCTGAAGGCCCATAACCTGCAAAACCGGACGGTGGCAGTGATCGACAACGGCACGTGGGCCGCCACCGCGGGCCGCCAGATGCGGGAGATCGTGGACGGCATGAAAAACATGACGGTACTGGAGCAGGGCGTGAGCATCAAGTCCGCCGTGAAAGCCCAGCAGGCGGAGGAGCTGAACACGCTGGCTGACGCCATTGCCGCGGATATTTCCACAAAGTAAAAAAGACTGCCTTTTCGTGGAAGCGGAAAGGCAGTCTTCTTTTATCGATTTTGTGGATTCCCTAAAAGAAACAGAATTTGATCCAGTGCAAAGAAAATCATGGCGGCGAGAAAGGCCAGCGCCCAGATGCGCAGAGCACTGAAAAAAGAGAGATAGCATTCACTGATGCCCCGAAGACCGCCCACGACCAGAATCGCCCGAGCAGCATACCGGAGAAGCGGCACCTCCAGCAGCCAGAGCCTGCGCCATGATGGCTGGCTGTCCGCGGCGGGATAGAGCAGGTCGTCAGGGCTGACTTGCAGGGCGGCGGCCAACTGCTCTACGGTGGAAAGGTCAGGAAAAGAGACATCCGCTTCCCAGTCGGATACCGTTTGTCGGGAGAGCGCAAGCTTTTCGGCAAGAACTTCCTGCGACAGCGCCGCCTTTTCGCGGCACCGCTTCAGGTTGGTGCTGAAATCTGACAAAAAATCGCCTCCTTTTTCGTATTGTACCATGAAGAGCTGCGCGGGTTCAAGCACAAAACACCTGCCTGCGGAAAAATCCACAGGCAGGTTTGATTTCGAAAAAGCGGCGAAGCTGCTTTTCGACTTAATTACAGCAGGGTGATCCCAGCTTCTTCGCAGCGCTTCAAGGTCTCCGCGTCCCAGAGACTGGCTTGCACCTCGCCGATGTGGCAGGTGCCCAGCAGCAGCATGCAGAGACGGGACTGGCCGATGCCGCCGCCGATGGACTGGGGCAGCTGGCCATTGAGCAGCATCTGGTGGAAGGGGAGCTTGCGGCGCTGGTCGCACCCGGCGGCGGTGAGCTGCCGATCCAGCGCGGCGGCGTCTACGCGGATGCCCATGGAGGAAAGCTCGAAGCGGCTCTCCAGCACCGGGTTCCACATCAAGATGTCGCCGTTGAGCTCCCAGTCGTCATAGTCGGGGGCGCGCCCGTCGTGCTTGATCCCGGAGCGCAGCGTTTTGCCGATCTGCATCAGGAAAACGGTGTGGTGCTCCCGGCAGATGGCAGTCTCCCGCTCGTTGGGGGTCAGGTCGGGATAGCGGTCCTCCAGCTCCTGCGTTGTGATGAAATAGACCTCCCGCTCGGGGCGGAACGTCAGCACGGGGAAGGCGTTGCGCAGGGCGGTGGCCGTGTCGCAGACGCAGCCCACAATGTCCCGGACGGTATCTTTCAGATAGTCCACGGTGCGGTTCTGGAGATCAATGTTTTTCTCCCAGTCCCACTGGTCCACGTAGATGGAGTGGAGGTTGTCCACTTCTTCATCCCGGCGGATGGCGTTCATGTTGGTGTAAAGCCCGGTGCCGATCTTGAACTCATAGCGCTTGAGGGCCAGTCGCTTCCACTTGGCCAGAGAGTGCACCACCTGCCCATCCAACCCCACGTCGGGGATGTCGAAGGAGACGGGGCGCTCCACGCCATTGAGGTCGTCGTTCAGTCCGGTGCTGCCGTCCACAAACAGGGGGGCGGAGACCCGGTGCAGGTTCAGCCGCACGGTCAGATTGTGCTGGAAGTCCGCGTGGATCAGCTCGATGGCCCGCTGCAGCTCGTTGTTGGTCAGGGGCATATGATACCCGGCGGGGATGGTCAGTTTGCTCATCAGTAACAGTCCTTTTATTTATATTTAGATTGGATGGGGGATCACGCCCGCAGCTTTTCCATGCCCAGCTTCAGGCGGCGCAGAGTCTCTTCCTTGCCCAGAATGTGGCAAATCTCCACCGCGCCGCCGGGGGTGACCAGCTTGCCGGCCACCGCGATGCGGACGGGCCACATCAGCGTGGCGTTTTTCACTTCCAGAGAGGCGGCAAGGCCGATCAGCGTGTCGTGCACGGCGTCCATGGTCCAGTCGGCCACCGCTTCCAGCGCGGGTACAGCCTTCTCCAGCATGGAAAGGGAGACCTCGGCATTGGTTTTGGATTTTTTGTTGGTGAAGAATTCCACGTCATACTCCGGCAGCGCGTCAAAGAAATCCACCTTTTCGGGAATGTCGGTCAGCTTTTCGCAGCGGGCCTGCAGCAGCGCGGCCACGGCAGCTGTGTCGATGGCGGGGTTCTTCACGCTCTGGCGGATATACGGCTCGGCCACTTTGGCAAATTCCGCCGGGGGCAGGGCGCGGAGATAGGTGGCGTTGAAATAGTCCAGCTTGGCAATGTCGAAAATGGCGGGGGACTTGGAAATGCCCGCAATGTCAAAAGCCTCCACCAGCTCGTCCAGCGAGAAAATTTCCTGCTCGCTGCGCTCGCCCTTGGGTGCCCAGCCCAACAGCGCCACATAGTTCAAAACGGCAGGTGTCAGATAGCCCTGCGCGATCAGGTCCTCATAGGAGGGATCGCCGTGGCGCTTGCTCATCTTGTTGTGCTGGTCCCGCATGACGGGGGAGCAGTGCACATAGGTGGGGATGTCCCAGCCAAAGGCCTCATAGAGCAGGTTATACTTGGGGGCGGAGGAGAGGTATTCACTGCCCCGCACCACGTGGGTGATGCCCATCAGGTGGTCGTCCACCACGTTGGCAAAGTTATAGGTGGGCAAGCCGTCCCGCTTGAGCAGGACCTGATCGTCCAGCGTTTTGTTTTCCACCGTGATGTCGCCGAAAGAAACATCGTGGAAGGTGGTCACACCGTCGTGAGGGATGCGCTGGCGGATGACATAGGGCTTTCCAGCGGCCAGATTGGCGGCGACCTCCTCAGCACTCAAGCTCCGGCAGGGATCGTCGGCCCGGTCGAAGCTGCCGGAATCCTCTTCCGATTCCTCTTTTTCGCAGAAGCAGTAATACGCCGCGCCCTTTTCCACAAGCAGCTGGGCGTAGGGCAGGTACAGGTCCCGTCGCTGGGACTGGATGTAGGGGCCCACCGGGCCGCCCACATCGGGGCCTTCGTCGTGGGTGAGGCCGCACTCGGCCATCGTGCGGTAGATCACGTCCGTCGCGCCCTCCACCAGACGGCCCTGATCGGTGTCCTCAATGCGGAGAATGAAGGTGCCGCCGTAGTGCCGGGCAATAAGCCACGTGTAAAGCGCGGTGCGCAGGTTGCCCACATGCATATACCCGGTGGGAGAAGGAGCGAACCGGGTGCGCACCTTCCCCTTGGGGATGCGCGCCTCCATTTCATCAAAAAATTTCTGATCGAGTGCCATGAAAGTACCTCCATGCCAGAATTTTTTACATAATACAATAGATTACATTATCTCCATTTTTCCCGGGCTTGTCAAGGCATTGCGCGTGTTTTGCGGGAAAATATGTGCCCGGCGGCCACAGGAGGACTTTCCAGGGCGGGTGTGGAAAAAAGCATGGCAATAGAGGGAAAACTGTGGTAAAATAAATGTTCAGACACGGACTGGAAGGGGGTGCGGTCATGCAAAGACCGCTTGCGGATGAGATCCGCCCAAAGACGCTGGACGAGGTGGTGGGCCAGCGGCACCTGCTGGCGCCCGGCGCGGTGCTCCGGCGGCTGATCGAAAAAGGGACGGACGCGAATATGGTGTTCTACGGGCCGTCCGGCACGGGAAAGACCACCGTCGCCAACATCATCGCGGAGAAGACCCACAAGACCCTCTACCGCCTCAACGCCACCACGGCTTCCTTGCAGGACATCAAGGACATCATCGCAGACGTGGGAACGCTGCTGGCGCCCGGCGGCGTGCTGCTGTATCTGGACGAGATCCAGTATTTCAACAAAAAGCAGCAGCAAAGCCTGTTGGAGTTCATGGAAAACGGAAAGCTGACGCTGATCGCCTCTACCACGGAGAATCCTTATTTTTATGTATACAGTGCGCTGCTCTCCCGCAGCACGGTGTTTGAGTTCAAGGCGGTGACGGCGGAGGAAGCGGAAAAAGCGGTACTGCGGGCGCTGGAGATCGAAAAGAGCCGCGCGCCGCTGCCGCTTGCGTGGGAAGCGGAGGTCCCCGGCCAGATCGCATCGGCCTGCGGCGGCGATGTGCGCAAGGCGGTGAACGCTGTGGAGCTGCTGTGTCAGGCGGCGGCCCCGAAGGATGGGAAACTCTTTCTCACAAGCGAAGATGCCTCGCAGGTGTCGCAGCGCAGCGCCATGCGCTATGACCGGGACGGCGATGCCCATTATGACATTCTCTCCGCCCTGCAAAAGTCCATCCGGGGCAGCGACCCGGACGCGGCGGTGCACTATCTGGGGCGGCTTTTGGAGGCAGGCGACCTGCTCTCCCCCTGTCGGCGGCTGCTGGTCATCGCCGCTGAGGATGTGGGGCTTGCTTATCCGCAGGCCATCGTGGTGACGAAGGCCTGCGTGGACGCCGCCTTACAGGTGGGGCTGCCGGAGGCGCGGCTTCCGCTGGCGGAGGCCGCCGTGCTGCTGGCCACCGCGCCCAAGTCCAACACGGCCCACAATGCCATCATCGCCGCCATGGATGACCTGAAAAAAGGAAAGAGCGGCGACATTCCCCGACATCTGCAAAATGTCCACGCCGATACCACGGGCTTTGACAACCAGCAGCACTATCTCTATCCCCACGTGTTCCCCAACCGCTGGGTGGAGCAGCAGTACCTGCCCGACGCGCTGAAAGACGCCAAATATTACGAGTGGGGCGACAACAAGACCGAGCAGGCCGCCAAGGCCTATTGGGAGCGGATCAAGGGCAGGCCGCTGTGAAGTCGGTTTCCACGGTTGGCTTTTCGCACCCCGGCGGGGAGTAGACCCAGCGGGTGAGCACACCGTCCGTCACCTGATAACAAAGAGGAGCGGGGGCGGAGGGCGCAGGCAGCTTTTCGATGATTTGCAGCTTGACTTTCATGCGCTCCGGGCGGATACTCTTGATGTAGACGGACACGGCGTCCCCCTCGGCCACGCCCTCCTTTGTGTCGGCAAGGCCGGAGAGGTTGGGCGCAAGCTCAATGAAGCTGCCATACTCCTTTATGCTACGCACCGTGCCGCAGACGGTCTCGCCGGGGGAAAAGCGGCTGGCGTTTTCCATCCATGTGCCAAGCAGTTCCCGGTGGGTCATGGTAATGCGCCGCTGCTGGCGGTCGATGGAGAGCACAGCCGCAAGGATCTGCTGCCCTGGCAAAAAGCGGTCCCTGGGGTGGGCGATGCGGGAGACGGAGATCTGCTCGATGGGCAGCATGGCCACAATGCCGCAGCTGATGTCCAAAAAGGCACCGAAGGCTTCCAGCCGGGTGATCTGGCATTTGAGGACAGCCCCGGGCTGAAGATGGGCGAGAAAATAGTCCATGGCCCGCTCCTGTGCCTCCCGGCGGCTCAAAAGGGCGACGGGTGCGCCCCGGGCATCGGAAGAGACGGATTTTACGGTAAAGCAATTTGGTTTGCCCACCCGGGACAAGACGGAAATGTCCCGCTCCGCGCCGCTGATCCACGGCGCGACGGCCTCGTCCCGGGGCATTCGGCCCCGCAGGCCGCTGCCGAAGAAGTAGAGCGTGCGGTCCGGACCGCAGCGTCCGGCGGCGGCGCACAAGATCGTGCCGCTGTCCGCGGCGGCACGCAGGGCGGGCAGGGAACAGTCGGAGAGCGGCCAGAGCCCCTCGGGGAGAAACAGTTGATTTTCCGGCATGGCGATCGCATCCTATTCTGCCGCCAGTCGCGGCGTTGATAGGTCATTATATGCAAAGAAACGGAACGGATTGACAGGAGGCGCGTATGAACCTGCAACTGCATGATAAGGTGGAATTGAAAAAGGCCCATCCCTGCGGCAGTACGCAGTGGGAAATTCTGCGGGTGGGCATGGACATCAAGCTGCGGTGCCTTGGCTGCGGCCATGAGCTGATGCTGCCCCGTAGCAAGGCGGAGAAGAGCATCCGCCGGATCTTGACGGAGGAGGGGTCGAAGTGAATAAGGGCAAGCGCGTGGTGGCGCTGGTGCTGGTGGTCGTGATGATTCTGGCGCTGGTCGCGTCCATCATCATTCCATATGTGTAAACGGTTTTCAAAAAGGGACGGCTTCGGCCGTCCCTTCAGGCTGTCGAAAAAGTCTATATAGACTTTTTCGACAGCCTTCCTAATGCCTCGCTTTTTTGCCTGCTGCGCAGTCCAAAAAGCTGCCGCTGCGCGGCGCAAACGCCCGCGTTGCGGGCT
>CAKSVQ010000118.1 GCA_934504065.1 uncultured Dysosmobacter sp.
TCTCCGCCCCAGTTGCGGCGCAGGTAGATGCCGTCCACGTAGACGTATGGATAGCGCCCGCCCTGCAAGGGGCGGTTCCGCCAGTCCTCGATGTGGACGTAGGCTTTCTTGTTCAGCTCACTGATGGCAGCGGGCGAAACCTTGCTGCCCCACAGTGCCTCGGTGATGTCCTCCACCCGGCGCACGGAAACGCCTGCCAGGTACATTTCGATAAGTGCCTCCTCCACGCTGCTCTCCCGGCGGCGATACCGCTCGATGATGGCCGTCTCGAAGGACACGCCCTTGAGCCGGGGCATGTGGAGCGTGACATCGCCGGAGGTCGTGGTGAGGTTTCGGTCATAGTGTCCGCTGCGGTAGCCCTGACGAGCCTCACTGCGCTCGTAGTGCGCCGCCTGCGTCAGAGAGACTCTGCCTCGTTCTCCAGCAGCTCGTTCAGCGTTTCTTCCACACTGTTGCGGACCAATTCCCTGCGCTGTTTCTTGATAATTTCTCGTTCAGTTGTACAATTTTCTCGGACATAGTTTGCTGTCTCCTTTCAGAATGGTGTCTCGCAACTTCATTCTACCAGAGTCTGCAAACTATGTCTTCTTTTATGTCTTTTCCTTTTTGCGCGATTTATCTTACCTCATCTGGGAAAATCCCCGGAGGATGGTTTTGTGCTATGTTGCGATGTAAAGAGATGGCTACACGGTAAACAGGGCCTGGGCGATGCAGGCGCGCTGGGCGCTGTCCGGCGTGAAGGGCAGCTGCACATCCACGATCCTGCCGCCGTAGAAGAGCAGGTATTCGTCCACCAGTTCGTCATTCTCGTCGTACCGCAGGCGATAGGCCGCGTCCGCGCCCCAGTCTTGCTCCGGCTCCGGCTGCCAGCTCCGGGAAACGGTGAAAGAGCTGTGGAAGTAAAAGTGCAGATCGACATTTTCCAAAAGGTCCCGTGTCACCGCCTGCCGCAGCCATGGATGGAGAATATCGGTGACCGTGTAGGAAAGGCGTTCCTGCCCATCGGGAAGGCCCACGGTTTCCTGCCCGGAAAGGCGGGCGAGAAACGGCGTGCGGGTGCACAGAATTTCCCGGGAAACGTGGTCATGGGGCTGCCCGGTCAGCTGTTCCACGGTCAGGGGGAGGTCGGCTGGGTGGAGGTCATAGGTCTCGCCCTGCCATGTGTAGGTCTGCTGCCAGGGCCGTTCCCGGAACAGGCGAAAGATGACGTAATACATTCCGCCCACAAAGGCCAGCGCCAGCAGAAAGCTGAGAACCTGTGTGGCGATCCGGTTGACTTCCGTGCTCCATCCGGTGCGCCGCATGGCCCTGCGCAGCAGGGAGAGGGCCCCCTCCAAAAGCCATACCCATGCCACGGCGCCCAGGGTGACCAGTGCAATGGGGCGGCTGACGGACAGCACCAGCCACACCAGCATCACGCCGGAAATGATCAGCAGCACCGTCTGAAAGCCCCGGTGGCCCCGGGTGGAGGTGAAGCGGCCCTCCTGTTGGGCTGCGGCAAGGGCCTTGCGCCGCCAGAGGAAATAGGTAATGATCTCTGTCAGAGAAAAAACGGACAGCAGCAGCCACAGCGTCAGCGCGGAAAGGCTGGCGGGATCGGCCAGCGTGTCCGTGAAGGAGGTAACAAGGTCCCTTATGCCCCGCAGAGCCTGTATCAGCGCAAGGATGGCCATCAGTACGTTGGTTATGAGAAAATTCTTTTTCATAGCCGCGTGGACGGCGTCTACCTGTGCGGCGGCGTCGGTTTCAATGGGCACGGGTTGGGGCGCTTCGCTGTAAAACACCAGCATCTGGGACCATCCGGCAAGTTGGGTCCATCCTGTCTCCCGGCAGTAATCCTGAAAGGTCTGCTGGGCTTCGCCGGGGCCGCAGTCAAATTCCGAAGCCGGAGCAAAATAGACCACGGAGATATGGACGGTCCGGGGCTCTGTGCGGCGGTAGCGCCAGAAGACGCGGTCTATTTTTTCCAGCAGCCAGCCCTTGGCGGCCATGGCCTCCAGATGGGCCTCGATCCCGGTGCGGTCATAGAAGGAGTAAAGGTTGTATTCCCACTTTTTCCTCATGTGTTTGTCCCTCCCGTCTCCCGTTCATAGTCCCGTGTCAGCGTTTGCAGGCGGCGGTATTCTTCACCCAAGGCCTCCTCGCCCGTCGGAGTGATGCGGTAACTGCGCCTGCGGCCCTCCACCTTGGTCTCCGCGATGTATCCGGTGGCCAGAAAGCTTTCCAGCAGGTTATAGAGCGTGCCGGGGCCAACGCAGACCCGCCCCTCCGTCATGGCGGATACCCGGGCCATCACGTCCGCGCCGCAGCACTCCTGCCGCAGGCACAGGAGAATATAAAACATCTGCTCCGTCAGGGTCTGAAATTTTTCCCGCGCCACAGTGTCACCTCCTGATATCGAATATCGTTAATTCTTGATTCCTTTATATCATCGAATATCGATATTGTCAAGGGGGTTGCATTTTTTGCAAAGTATGGTATGCTGAATGGACGAGAAATTGACGAAAGAGGTTTTTTACATGACTTACACATTTCGCCCCCGGGGTGTCTGCTCGCAGGAAATGCGGGTGGATGTGGACGAGCAGGGCGTGATTCGGGAGCTGCGGGTGCTAGGCGGATGCAGCGGCAACCTGCAGGGCATCGCCGCCCTTGTGCAGGGAATGCCCGCACAGGAGGCCATCAAGCGGTTGAAGGGCATCCGCTGCGGATTTAAGGACACGTCCTGCCCCGACCAGTTTGCCCGCAATCTGGAAAAAGCCATGGCACAGGGCAACGCCTGAACTGCCCTGATCTTCGAACAAGTGACAAAGTCACTTGTTCGAGGTAGTTTCGCTTCGCTCCGTGCCTCATGGCCGCCAAGCGGCCATTTCGACACACGCTTCGCGCAGAGTGTGTTCTGCCACGCACGTGTCGCGGCAGAACACGGATTTTATAACTTTCGCGTCTGCGGACGCGAAACTCTGCGAGGCTTTTCAATAGGCTATCCCCCCGGCCGCACCAACGGCCGGGGCTTTTCATATACTGGAGCAGCCAAGGAAGTGAGGCGATCCACCATGGCTTATTCCGACCGGGAACTGTTGGCGCGCCTGATTCAGTGCGAGGCAGGCGGAGAGGGCGACATCGGCATGAAAGCGGTGGCGGGCGTGGTGATGAACCGGGTCAACGCCAGGGGCGGCGAGTACGCCAGAGTGGGCCAGGGCAGCATCCGCAGCATCATCTTTCAGCCCTATCAATTCGTCTGCGCCAGTGAGACGGAGGGCGGGGCCTACAATCCCCAGAATATCTACAATATGCGGCCGGAGCAGATCCATTATGACATAGCCGATTGGGCCATTGCAGGAAACCGGATCCCGGATGTGGCGGAATCATTGTGGTTTTATAATCCTTTTGGCCCAAGCTGCCGTTCCTTTTTCCCGTCGGATGTGGGATACTGGCAGACACGCATCGGCGACCATTGCTTTTATAATCCGACAAACGCTTACTACAAGACTTGAGAGGTGTTTTTATGCAGCACGCGCAAATGGAATATCCCGCATCCTCCCAGCGCGGCGGTGCGGACTGGTCCAGAGAGATCACCGTTCCACAAACGAAAACGCCGTGGCGGCAGCCGGGGCAGACCGAGTATACCGCCGACCCCAGCGGCCAGCTCTTCCCCGCGGGGGATATGCCCCAGATGCAGACCGGACTTCCCACGCAGGTCATTGACACCCCGCTGAATCTGGAGGAGGCCCATCAGGGCTCGCTGAAGGCCATGCTCTCCCGGAACGAGGGCAACTATGTGGTGGCCACCTTTCTGGTGGGCACGCAGGGCACCGTTTCATGGGAAGGCGTTTTGTACGACGTGGGCAACGACTTTATCACCATCTACCAGCCGGGCAGAGAGCGGTATGTGGTCATCGACTTTTACGCTCTGAAATATATCGAGTTTTACGATACCCGCCGCCGGGAGGAATGCGAGGCGATGCTCAAGCAAAACGGCTGGCAGAACCAGTACTGACCGGATTTACAAAGAAAGGATTGCAGCGGCGGCGGGGCTGTGCTAAAATTGCCGCAGAAAGCTACAAAGGAGGAAACATACCATGAATTTTTCGGAACTTGCTGCCCAGCGCTATTCCCTGCGGAAGTTTGACGCCCGCTCTGTGGAGCAGGAGAAGCTGGATCTGGTGCTGGAGGCCGGACGCAACGCCCCCACTGCCCACAATAAGCAGCCCCAGCGCATCTTTGTTCTGCGCACGCCGGAGGCTTTGGAAAAGGCCGACGCCTGCACGAGCTGCCATTTCCATCCCCCGGTGATCGTGGCTGTGGGCTATGACCCCGCCGACGCGTGGAACCGGGAGCACGACGGCAAGAATCACGGCGAGATCGACGCCACCATTGCCGCCACGCAGATGATGCTGCAGGCCGCCGATCTGGGCCTTGGCACCACTTATGTGGGACTGTTTGAGCCGGAAAAGCTGCTGGCGGCCTTCCCGGAGATGGCGGGGCTGCAAATGACCGCGCTGCTGCCGCTGGGCTATCCGGCGGAGGGCGCGCATCCCTCCCGTCTTCACAGTGACCGCAAGCCCATGGAGGAACTGGTAAAATACCTGTAAGCGCTGCGCGGTCAAACTCGGCTCAAACAGGGAATGCTGTCAGGTGAAACCTGTGAACCAGCAACAAGGCGTGGGGAGAAATTTTCCACGCCTTAGTTGCTGGTGGGGTTCACATAGACAAATCTTTCGAGATACTGCCTAAAGAAGAAGCAGAGGACTGGTGGGTGAATTCTACGCGCTAATACGGAAAAAAGCGGGCATACACCCGCTTTTAGTCTTGCCTTTTAGTATGACATAGAGTAAAATAAACATGGAAACGCAATTAAGCGGCAGGATATGACGGGCGGCAACCCGCCATATCCCTATGAAGAGTGGGAATAGCACTCAACACAATGACTTTACAGTCACACCACAGTCTCATTATACCCATATATGTTCCTTTTTTCAAGAGGAAGCATGGGTGCAATGGGTAATTTGTGTTATGCTTTTATGGCGGTGTTGAGTTTTTACGCTCGACACCGTTTTTTTGCGTTTCCGAACAGGGTAGGCGGAGAGCACGGGGGCTCTCCGCCCGCTCCAATTCGGAAACGGAGGAATATTTATGAATGCGCATGATGCAGCACTTCGATCGTCTCAAATTTTTGTGGTTTTGCGGTTTAAGCAAGGGAGAAATCTGACATGAGGAAAGGTTTTATATCATTGCTGGCCCTTATCATGGCAGTTTCTCTTTGCGCCTGTGGAACGGGGAGCAGCAATACTCCTGCTCAAGAAAACAAAGAGGGCATGGCGAATTCGATTGAAAATACCGTTTCTGAACAGGTTGATTACGAGGAGGCGGAAAAACTTGAAAATAGAAAGGACTATGCCGAAGCAGCGATTGCGTTTGGAAAAATTGCTGATTATCGAGATGCGCGGGAACGCTCTTTTGCGAATTGGAAGAAAGTGATAAGGTACCCTACGATTGCCGCAGGCGCTGCGCATACGGTCGCACTGAAAAATGATGGGACAGTTGTTGCGGCAGGGAAAAATGACAGCGGCTGCTGTGATGTATCTGCGTGGAACGGTATCATAGCTGTTGCCGCAGGCAATGGGCAGACTATCGGGTTAAAAGCAGACCACACAGTCGTGGCGGCTGGTGGCAAAAATCTTAGTCAGCTATCAGAATGGACAGATATTGTCGCGGTTGCTGCCGGATTGGCGGGTACATTCGGCTTGAAAATAGATGGAACCGTGGCATATACTGAAGCATATGAGGGGCAGTTCGATGAATACGATATTGGCTCATGGAGCGATGTGGTGGAGATTAGCGCCTCGGCGGCAGATTCTGGGGCGAACACAGTTGCTTACCGTGGTGCAGATGGACATGTTCGCGTTTACGCAATGCAGGATTATGGACAATGCCGCACGGGAAACTGGTCAGGGATGGATCGGATAGCAGTGGGCGGTTATTTGACCACAGGGCTGAAAAATGGGAAAGCTTATGTGGTCGGACTGGAGAACTCCATTGCAAAGGGTATGGCATACACCGTTTTTTATAACAGCTTAAAAACTGACGAGTGGAGTGGTTTGAGCGATATTGCCGCAGGTACAGAGCATGTCGTGGGCTTAAAGGAAGATGGAACACTGACAGCCTTGCATTATGGTCAAATCGCGTATGAAATAGGAGCCTTTCCGAACAATAGCTATCAGGGGGAATGTGATATTTCCCAGTGGAAAGAAGTTGTTGCGATAGATGCCGTCAAGGGACGTACGATCGCTTTGAGGGAAAATGGGACTGTTCTTGCTGTGGGAAGCAATACCAACGGTGAATGTGAGGTTTCCGGGTGGACAGACATCAAAGTGCCAGACTGATTCTGCATGACAGATGACAATATCTGCAAAAATTCCGGCCCATATGGGCCGGAATTTTTGTTGTATGAAAACATTCAGCTTCTCTGATTACCGTTTGTCGTATCCTTCAGCAGCACATCATGCGCGCCGCCTTCTACGATGGAGACGGAGGACACCAGCGTCAGCTTGGCCTTGTCCCGCAGTTCGGGGATGGTGAGCGCGCCGCAGTTGCACATGGTGGAGCGCACCTTGGCAAGGGTGGTGGCCATGCCGTCGGCCAGCGCTCCGGCATAGGGCACATAGGAATCCACGCCCTCTTCAAAGCTCAGCTTTGCCGCGCCGCCCAAGTCATAGCGCTGCCAGTTCCGGGCACGGGCGCTGCCCTCGCCCCAGTATTCCTTCATATAGCTGCCGCCGATGAGCACCTTGCTGGTGGGGGACTCGTCGAAACGGGAGAAGTAGCGGCCCAGCATGCAGAAGTCCGCGCCCATGGCCAGCGCCAGCGTGATGTGGTAATCCTGCACGATGCCGCCGTCGGCGCAGATGGGGACATATACGCCTGTCTCCTCAAAATACCTGTCCCGCTCGGCGGCCACGTCGATCACGGCGGTGGCCTGCCCGCGGCCGATGCCCTTGGTCTCCCGGGTGATGCAGATGGAGCCGCCGCCGATGCCGATCTTCACGAAGTCGGCCCCGGC
>CAKSVQ010000119.1 GCA_934504065.1 uncultured Dysosmobacter sp.
TCCTGTCCGCTGAGCATGCTGTCCGCGGCCTGAATGCGCTGGGTGGAGGTCAGGCGGCTGCGGATCATCTCCTGCAAGGCCCGCTGCATACTGGGATATCCGTCATATCCCAGCTCAGAAGCAAAGCGCACCACGGTGGATTCGCTCACGCCCACCAGCCTTCCCAGCTTGCTGGCCGTCATAAACGCGGCTTTATCGTAATTTTCAAGAATGTATCCCGCGATTCGCTTTTGTCCCTTGGAAAAACCGCTGATACTACTCTCAATGGTATGTAAAATGCTTTTTGTCAAGGTGATCCCTCCGCGCCGTTCCAAATTGGTTTCCGGCGGTATTGTACCACAGCCTTCGCCAAAAGGGAACGCCTTTTGCAAGTTTTTTCTTTTAACTTGCAATTTTCGCAAATCTCACCCTTCCCAAAGCGCCTGCACCTCTTCTTTTTGCAGCCGCCGCCACTTTCCGCTGGGCAGAGTTCCCAGCTCCAACGTATGCTCCCGCACCCGCCGCAGCCGCTTCACACTCAGGCCGCAGATGCGGCACATCCGTCGGATCTGGCGGTTCTTCCCCTCATGAATGACGATGGAAAGCTCCGCCGTCTGCTCCGTCTGCCGCAGGAGGCGTACCTGCGCGGGCCGGATTGCTTCCCCGCCATCCAGCGTACGCAGCGCTGCAAGGCGTTGCGCGCAGCCCTTCACCGGGCCATAGACTGAAACGAGATACTCCTTTTCCACCTCTCCGCTGGGGTGGATCAAATGTTGCATCAGCGCCCCGTCGTTGGTCAGAAGCAGCAGCCCCTCGGAATCCAGATCCAGCCGCCCTACCGGGTATACCCGGACGCCGCAGTCCTTCACCAACTCCGCCACCGTCTTTCTTCCCTTTTCATCGGAAAGAGTCGTCACGTACCCCCGCGGCTTGTTCAGCAGCAGGCAGACCGTCTCCGCGCCGCTTGTTATGGGCTTTCCGTCCAGCCGGACATCATCTTTCTCCCCGTCCGCCTTCTGGCCCAGTACGGCCGGATGGCCGTTGACCGTCACCCTCCCGGCCAGAATATATTCCTCCGCCGCTCTGCGGGAACAGACCCCAGCGGCGGAGAGCAGCTTTTGCAGCCGTTCTTCCATAGGCTCCTCACTTTGATCGTTCAGATTTCAAAACTGACAGCGCCGATTCCAGCCGCGGCGGCACAGTCTCGCCGCACAGCAGCGTCACGCGCCCCACCTCCGCACCATTCAGGGAAAAGACCGCCTCTCCCACAGGGCATCCGACAGCCAGCGGCGCTGACAACGGCGCATCCAGCGCAAGCGCCATTTCAAGCTGTTCTCCCTCGGCCAGCGGCCAGAAAAAGCTCTGTGCCGCCACCAGCGGGGCTGTACCACCGCCCACCAGCGGCGCGCGGCACAGCCTTTCGCCCAGAACCGCGCCGCGGTGGGCGGGATACGCAGCAAAGCCGTAGTCATACAGCGCCTGATGATCCGCCCAGTCGTTGCCATCCCGCAAGGTAACCGCCACCATCCGCTGTCCGTTCCGCTCCACACAGCTGACCAGCGTTCTGCCCGCTGCCCGGGTGTACCCTGTTTTCAGCCCCAGACAGCCGTCCACATACCGCAAGAGTTTATTGTGGTTGGTCATCGTCCGACCGGAGACCGTGATGCTGCGGGTGGAGGCGATGCGCAGAAGCGTCGCGTTCTCCACCGCCGCACAGGCAAGCTTTGCCATGTCCCGTGCGGTGGAATAGTGCCCCTCGGCATCCAGCCCGTTTGGATTTGCAAAGGAGGTGTGCTCCATCCCAAGCGATGCCGCCGTTTCATTCATCATGCGCACAAAGGCCTGCACGCTGCCGCCCACATGCTGGGCGATCGCCACGGCGGCATCGTTCCCGGAGCAGAGCAGCAGGCCGTAGAGTAGTGTTTCCAGCGTCAGCTTCTCGCCCTCTTGCAGATACATGGACGAGCCCTCCGTCAGCGCGGCCTCCCGGCTGACCGTGACCACATCCGTCAGCATTCCCTGACGGATGGCCACCAGCGCCGTCATGATCTTGGTGGTGCTGGCGATCAGCATCCGCGTGTCGGCATTGCGCTGATAGAGCACCCGACCACTGTCCACGTCCATCAAAATCGCCGCTTCGGCAGAGGTCTCCACCGCGTTTGCCTGACAAGGGAATATACTAAACAGCACATACGCTGCAAGTATCAACGAGAAAATCCGTCGCTGCACGCTGCCATCACCTCATTTGTTTGTGATGGCAGTAGTATACCCTCTTCAAAGGGTTTCTTCCGCTTCCTTCTTGTCGAAAAATTTTTCCACCTTATCAAGCACATCCGGCACCATGTCCACTACGCGGTCCAGCGTAGACACCGGAGGGACCGCCACCGGAAGCACACGGGTGGAGCCGTCCTTGATGACCAGAAACGCCACCGGGTCGATCTTCACACCCGCTCCCGCGCCGCCGCCGAAATTCTCCTTGGGTGCTTTACCGTAATCCCCGCCGCCGCTGCCAAAGCCAAAGCTGACCTTGGAAATCGGGATCAGCGTGACCCCGTCCGGCGTGGTGATGGGCTGACCGACGATGGTGTTGGTATCTACCATTTCCCGCACCTTTTCCATTGCGCCGCGCATCATCTCGTTGAGCTGGTTTTTGTTTTCCATATTCGTTCCATCCTCTCTCAAGCCGCCGTGCTCTCCGGCTGCGCCGTTGTGTTTTCCGTCTGCTCTTTTTGCCGCTTCATCAGCCACCGCAGTGCCGGAAGCCCCACGGTAACAGCCGCCGCCAGCAAGGTGCCGATCCGTATGTCTGCCCCCGCCTTTCCGCGGATTGTTGTTTCAACCGTCTGAAAATCGACCTCCACCCGGATGTGGGGCGCAGGAACAGTCACAAGGCGCTCTAAAAGCGGCATCCCGCTCCACACCGCGCCATACAGCTGGCCATAAGTCTTCGCGGCGGAGGCCGGGTCTTCCTGCCCGCCTACGCACACGCAAATATCCAGTGGGTCGACCCGCACACCGCGCCGGGTGCGGCCAAGTGCGCGCCGCAGCGGCGGCCGCAGCACGCTTATTCCATCCCGCAGCGCGGCGGGCGAAAAACGAAACCGATTAGCCGCCGTCTTCTTCGGCTGCTTCTCTTCGGTGGGCTCTGCTTTTTTTGCCCCTGCCTTTCTGCTTTTATGTGTTTTTGGCCGGGGCAGAATGCGAAACCAGCCAATACGCAGCCCAATCTCCGTCTCTCCGCCGCCAAACACGACCTGAACATGGACTCTTGTCAGACACAGCAACAGAAAAAGCGCCAGTAAAATCATCAGCACCGCCGCCAAAATTTTCAATACAGCCCACCTCCTGCCGCCGGGCGCGGATCATACCTGTTTATCCGCCGTTTCCAATCCAACAGAGGAATGCTGCGCCGGGTCGATGACCTGTCCGTCATCATCCAGCCGCATCTGCCCCTCCGCGCCAAAATCCGGAATATCCGGCAATTCCTCCAGAGAAGATAAGTGAAACGCCCGCAGGAACTGCCGGGTCGTGCGGTACAGCCGAGGCCGCCCCGGCACCTGAAGCCGCCCACATTCCTCAATGAGCTTCCGGTCCAGCAACAGTCCCATAGTATAGGAACTATCCACGCCCCGGATCTGATCCACATAGGCCCGGGTGGTCGGCTGGTAATAGGCGATAATGGTCAGCACCTCCAGCGCGGGCTGGCTGAGCTTTGCAGGCTTGCGGATCTCAAAGGCCCGGCGGATGGCATCCGCGTGATCCGGCGCGGAACACATCTGCCAACTGGACTCCAGCCGCACCAGCCGCACGCCCCGGCGCTCATAGGCATATTGATCCATCAGCTTTTGCAATATCTGTTCCGCTGCGGGGCGGTCCAGTTCCAGCGCCATACAGATGCGCTCGGTCTGCACAGGCTCGCCGGAGGCAAACAAAATCGCCTCCACAGCCGCTTCGATCTCTTTCATTTCCATGTGTTCCATGGTGTCTCCTTCTTGGGCGGAAAGTCACCCTTACAGCGTCAGATTCTCCGGCAATTCACCTTCCTGACGGACGGTGCAGTCCGTCTCCGATCCTGCCAGATGCAGCACGTGGGCGCGGCACAACTCCAGCACCGCCAAAAAGGTGGCCACCACCTCGCTGCGGCTGCGGCTGCCCTTGAACAGCAGCAAAAAGCGGGTGATCCCGCCCTCTTTCAGCCGCCGGATGATCTCCCGCGCCTTGCTCTCCACCGGATAGGGCTCATGCTGCACGATCTCCTGAAATGCTGCCCGGGGCGGCGGCAGGGCCCGCTCAGCCCGGTTCTGCATCTCCGCGATAGCCAAGATCAAGTCGGCACGGTCCTGATCGTATTCGTAAATTTTCCCCCGCTTGACAGGCTCTGGGTTCCGGGTCATGATGTTGCGGCCAAATTCCCCCATGGGCTCCAGCTTGGCAGCCAGCAGCTTTACCCGGGCATAGCTTTCGTTTCTGCGCCGCTCCTCCAGAGACTGGATCAGTGCATCCATCTCGCTTTGCGCCTCTTCATCCTCAATAGAGAGCAGCATCCGCGTTTTGATGTACACAAGCTGGGAAGCCATGGTCACAAATTCGCTGGCAACCTCCAGATCCATTTTCTGCCGCTGTTCCAGCCACTTCAAATACTGGTCGCAGATCAGGGAAATGGAAATATCCTGAATCTCCATCTTGTTCTTGCCCAGCAGGAACAAAATGAGGTCCAGCGGCCCTTCAAAGTCCTGCATCTCATCCGAGCGGGAACGGACCACCTTTTCCAGCTTGAAAACCAGGTTTTCCAACAAGAACACCTCAATAAAATAAATTCAACATCGCGGCGTAAACGCGCATGACCGCCCCGTTGACCACGCCGCCGAATGCCCCCAGAAACGACAGGGCCAGCAGCACCAGCATACCATAGCGTTCATAGCGCATCAGCGTCAAATACGCCCGATCCGGCAGGAAAACCGCCAAAACCTTGGAGCCATCCAGCGGTGGGATCGGGATCAGGTTAAAAAGGCCCAGACCTATGGAAAGCGGCGCCGCCGTATAAAGGCAGAAAGTAAACGCTGTGTCCCACGCCGCCGTATAATACGGCGCGTACAGATAGATGAGCCTGCTTACGGCGATCAACGCCAGTGCCAGCAGCAGATTGGATATTGGCCCGGCCAGCGCCGTGAACGCCATGCCCTCTTTGGGCCGCTTAAAATACCGGGCATCCACCGGAACGGGCTTTGCCCAGCCAAAGCCTGCTGCAAACATCATCAGCAGGCCAAACCAGTCGATATGATGCAGCGGGTTGAACGAAAGACGGTGCATCGACTTGGCCGTCGGGTCGCCCAGCGCATATGCCGCAAGACCGTGGCAGGTCTCGTGGACTGTCAGGCACAGCAGCACCGCAGCCACCCGCAGCACAGCATCCAGCAGCGCCGCGGTATCCAGCGCCTGCGCCAATTCCTGAAGATAATGCAGCATGGTACTCTCCTATATCGCATCTGATAATTAGAAATAGTATACCAGTTCGTGTCTGCAAATACAAGGATCCCGCCAGATTTTGGTGCAAAAAACAAGGCAGACGCATCCGCGTCTGCCTTGTTTGGTCAGTAGTCAGTCGGTAGCCAAATTAACCCTTCACCATGGAAGCGATCTCAGCGGCGAAATTCTCCTGCTTCTTCTCGATGCCCTCGCCCTTCTCGAAGCGCACAGCGTCCTTGAAAGTGATGGTGCCGCCCAGCGCCTTTGCGGCGGAAGCGATATACTTCTCAATGGACATGGAGTTGTCCTTCACAAACTCCTGCTGCAGCAAGCAGTTCTCGGCATAGAACTTGTTCAGCTTGCCGTCCACGATCTTCTCACGCACAGCGGCAGGCTTAGAAGCCATCTTCGGATCGTTCTCCATCTGGACCATCATGATCTTCTTCTCTTCGTCCAGCACGTCGGCCGTGACCTGAGACTTATCCCAGAAGCGGGGATTCAGAGCAGCGATCTGCATGGCCACATCCTTGCCGACCTCTTCCACCTTCTCGGCAGCCAGATCGGTATCCAGATTGACCAACACGCCGATCTTGCCGCCGGCATGGACATAGGAAACAGACACACCGTCGGCAAAGCGGGCAAAGCGGCGGACCTTGATGTTCTCGCCGATGACGAGGACCATCTCCTGCTGCTGCTCGGTGACGGTCTTGTCAGAGCCAGCATACTTGCAAGCCATCAGAGCGTCCAAGTCGGCGGGAGCCTCCTTGGCCACGGTAGCGGCCACGCCCTTGACGAAGTCCACGAACTTCTCGTTCTTGCCCACGAAGTCAGTCTCGGCGTTGACCTCGACCACGACACCCACACCGTCCACCACGGTGGCGTAAGCCATGCCCTCAGCGGCAATGCGGCCGGCCTTCTTCGCGGAAGCGGCCATGCCCTTTTCGCGCAGCCACTCGACGGCCTTGTCCATATCGCCATCAGAAGCGGCCAGAGCTTTCTTGCAATCCATCATGCCCACGCCGGTCATTTCGCGCAGGTTCTTCACATCAGCTGCGGTAAAAGCCATTTTACTTTCCTCCAATATCTTGATAAACGCGCTGCACGCGCAAAAAGCTGATTACTCAGCGTCCTCGGCCTTGGCCTCGGCGGCGTCGGCGATCTGCTCGCCCTGCTTGCCCTCCAGCACGGCGTTGGCCATGATGGAAGAGATCAGCTTGATGGCGCGGATCGCGTCGTCGTTGCCGGGGATGACATAATCGATCTCATCGGGATCGCAGTTGGTATCGGCGATGGCCACAACGGGAATGCCCAGCTTGTGCGCCTCGGCGATGGCATTGCGCTCCTTACGGGTATCCACGATGAACAGGGCGCCGGGCAGCTTCTTCATTTCCTTCACGCCGCCCAGATACTTCTCCAGCTTCTCGATCTCGCCCAGATGCTTCATGACTTCCTTCTTGGGCAGCATATCGAACGTGCCGTCGGCCTGCATGGTCTTGAGCTGGTTCAGACGGTCCACACGGGTGCGCATGGTCTTGAAGTTGGTCATCATGCCGCCCAGCCAACGGGCGTTGAC
>CAKSVQ010000120.1 GCA_934504065.1 uncultured Dysosmobacter sp.
CCAAAATGCTTTGCAATCAAAAAGGCAAGGATCGAGCCGATGCAGATGCCAGCGTAGTTATAGAGGAAGCCCCGCCATGCGCCGAATAGCAGCACCCCGCCGAGACAGCCGATCCCACCGGGCAGGATCGGCAGCACGACCTGCACCGCCTGAAACGCTGTAAACACCAGCGCGCCCCAGATTCCGAAGCTGGAGACCACTTCCTGCAATCTGGCTGGAGAAGTAAAAATGCCCTGTCTCCAGCCGTAAATGCACAGAAGAATGGAGACTGCAAGACCAATCAGGGAGACCGCTTTTTCCACGCGGAAGAGCCGTTGGCCCGGTTGTTTATACGGTTTCTTTTTCATACGCACCTCCTTCGCGGTATTTGCCAACTGATGGCAGTATTGTAAAAGAGAACATGAAACGCGAGATAAACCATGTTTAAACAGAACGTAAACAGGCAGCCATTGCTTGACGGGGAAGGGGGGATATGTTAAAATAACCCCTGTCCTTGCGGAAAGAACGGATTCTGCCCGCCGGGTCAATTCATACGCACGTCTTCTGACGGCAAGGGTCATCCCCGCGCCGAAAGCCGCACGCAGACCGCAGCGCCGCTGTGGTCGGTATCTTGTGCTTTCACCCCTCCGCCAAAGCTGCGGAGGGGTATTTTTTCGGTAGGAGGAACACATATGGAAACACGTGTGGCCGTGCTGGCCATCATTGTCCGGGAGGGCGCTGCGGTCACAGAGCTGAACGCGCTGCTGCACCAATACGGCGCATGGATCGTGGGCAGGATGGGTGTGCCTTACCGCCAGCGGGGCGTGAATATCATCAGCGTGGCGCTGGACGCGCCGCAGGATGCGATCTCCGCCCTGTCCGGCAAGCTGGGACGGCTGCCCGGTGTGACCGCGAAAACGGCCTATGCCCCGGAAGACCTGTGACATCAAAGAAAAGAGGAAGACTGAGATGAAACGGATGAAACAAGCACTCACATGGGCGCTGGCACTGGTGCTGGCGCTGAACCTGACCGCCTGCGGCCAGAGCGGCACCCAGACCGCGGGCAGCGAGGAACCGAGCACGCAGACGGAGCAGGAGACACCGACGGAAGAGGTGGTTACTGTCCGCGTTGCCGCGCTGAAGGGTCCCACCGCCATGGGTCTTGTGCAGCTGATGGACGCGTCAGCGGCAAATGAAGAGGAACAGAAATACGAATTCACGCTGGCCGGGTCCGCCGACGAGGTGACGCCCGCCCTGATGAAGGGTGAGCTGGACATGGCCTGTGTTCCGGCAAACCTTGCCGCCGTGCTTTATAACAAGACCGAGGGGCAGATCGTGACGCTGGCCGTCAACACGCTGGGCGTGCTCTATATCGTGGAAAGCGGTGAGAGCGTGCAGTCCATGGAGGACTTGAGGGGCCAGACTATTGTGGCCGCTGGCAAGGGCAGCACGCCGGAATACGCCCTGCGCTATCTGCTGACGGAAAACGGCATCGACCCGGATACCGACGTGACCATCGACTGGAAGAGCGAGCACAGTGAATGTGTGGCGGCGCTGGCCGGAGGGCAGGCGACGATCGCCCTGCTGCCCCAGCCCTTTGTCACCGTGGCACAGACCAAGATCAAGGGGCTGCGGACTGCTCTGGACCTGACTGAGGAGTGGAACAGACTGGATAACGGTTCCACGCTGATCACGGGTGTGGTGGCCGCCCGGTGGGACTTCGTGGAAAGCCATCCCGCTGCTGTTGCGCAGTTCCTTGATGACTATGCAGCCTCGGTGGATTGGGTGAACGCCAACCCGGCGGATGCCGCGGAGCTTATCAGCAGTTTTGGGATCATCGAAGCCGCGCCTGTGGCGGAAAAGGCCCTGCCGTACTGCAACATTGTCTGCATGACCGGGGAGGAGATGCACGCCAAGCTGGCGGGATATTTGCAGGTGCTCTATGACGCGGATAACGCCGCCGTGGGCGGTGCGCTGCCGCAGGACGATTTCTATTACAGCGCGGATTAACCCGCAGGAGGAAGGCCCATGAAACAGTCCGCCAAAAACTCCATAAAGCCGTGGGCAGTGGCGTTTTGGCTGCTGGTGTGGCAGGGGGCGAGTATGCTCTTTGCCCGCTGGCTGCCCTTTGGCGGGCTGCTTCTGGCCTCTCCGCTGGCTGCCCTTGCGCGGCTGGGGGAGCTGGCGCTGACTGCCGCGTTCTGGCGGGCGGTGGGTTTGTCCGCCGCCCGCATTTTTGGTGGCTTCATGCTGGGGTGCGCGCTGGGTTGTATTCTGGCGGCGCTAGCCTCGGCCCAAAACGTACTTCGGGAGCTGCTGGCCCCGGTGGTGGCGGCAGTCAAGGCCGTTCCGGTGGTCTCGTTCATCATTCTGGCGCTGGTGTGGCTGGACAGCCGCTCGCTGCCGCTGGCGGTCTCGGCGCTGATGGTGTTCCCCCCGGTGTATCTCAACGTGCTGGAGGGCATCGGCGCGGCGGATGTGCAGCTTTTGGAAATGGCGCAGGTGTTCCGCGTTCCCTTTGGGCGGCGGCTGACGGGAATCTATCTTCCCGCCGTGCTGCCCTATTTTCGCTCCGCGCTGTCGCTGGCACTGGGGCTTTGCTGGAAAGCGGGGGCGGCGGCGGAGGTCATCGGCCTGCCTGCCGGAAGCATCGGCGAGCGGCTGTATACGGCCAAGGTCTATTTTCAGACGCCGGACCTTTTCGCGTGGACGGCGGTGATCGTGGCGCTGTCGGCGCTGGCGGAACGGCTGATGCTGGCGCTGGTGGACGTACTGGCGGGAAAGGCGGCGCAGTGATGGAAATTCAGGTGGAACGGCTCTGCAAGGCCTATCACGGAAAGAGTGTGCTGCGGGAGGTGAGCTTCACCGCCGGGATGGGTGTCACGGCGGTCATGGCCCCCTCCGGGGCAGGAAAGACTACTCTTTTGCGCATTTTGATGGGGCTGGAGCGGCCCGACAGCGGCAGCGTGTCCCCCAGTGGGCTGCGCTGGTCGGCGGTCTTTCAGGAGGATCGGCTGCTGGAGGGGCAAAGCGCCATGGGCAACCTGCGCTTTGCACTGGGGCCAGCGCTGCAGGTGCCCAAGGCACTGGAACTGCTGGAAGAACTGGGACTTAACAGCGCAGCGAACCAGCAAGTGGGAGAGTTTTCCGGCGGAATGAAGCGGCGGCTGGCGCTGTGCCGCGCGCTGCTGGCCCCGGGAGACGCGCTGGCGCTGGACGAGCCCTTTACCGGGCTGGATCAGAAGAGCCGGGAGCGCTGCCTTGCCCTGCTGCGGCGGGAGGGGACGCGCCGCCCTTTGGTGCTGGTGACCCACGACCCGTCCGACGCTCTGGCACTGGATGCAGCCGTGGTGCGTTTATAGAAACAGGGCTTTTCTTTTGCGCGGAAAACGGCTATAATGAAAAAATGGAAAGGGGGAGGCCGGATGCTTTATTCCACCCTTTGTTATCTGGAGCGGGGAGAGGAATACCTGATGCTCCACCGGGTCAAAAAGCAAAACGACATGAACCATGATAAGTGGATCGGCGTGGGCGGCAAGTTCGAAGAGGGCGAAAGTCCGGAGGACTGCATCCTGCGGGAGACGTGGGAGGAGACGGGGCTTACCCTGACCGATTACCGCTATCGGGGGCTTGTCACCTTTGTGTCTGACACCTATCCCACAGAGTACATGCACCTGTTCACTGCCCGGAGCTGGACAGGAGAGCCCCACCCCTGCGACGAGGGTGAGTTGGCATGGATCCGCAAGGAGCAGTTGCTGTCGCTTCCCATGTGGGAGGGTGACCGGATATTTTTGCGGCTGCTGGATACCGATCGGCCCTTTTTCTCTTTAAAGCTGCGCTATCAGGGGGAGAAGCTGGTGCAGGCTGTGCTGGATGGAAAGGAGATGGCGTTATGAGCGGAAAGCTGCTGCTGTTTGGATTTGATTCGCTGTTGAATGTGCTGGCGCTGGAAACGGCCATGCGCCCTTTCGGCGCAGCGCTGGTCCCGGTGGCCCACAAGGACTATAATAAGCCTCTGGCCGTGCTGGCGGGGCTGGACACCGCCCCCGGCCCCCTGTCCGACTATGCGGGGGGCAGCCTTGGCGGACGGATGATCGTGCTGTGCGGACTGGAAAAGGAACTGGATACCCTGCTTCCGGCGCTCTCCCGGGCGGGAGCCGGACCGGAGTGCCTGAAAGCGGTGCTGACGCCCCACAACCGGGGCTGGAGCGGCGTGATGCTGTATGCGGAGCTGCAAAAGGAGCGCCGCGCGTTTGAAAAGAGCGCCGGGAGATGAGAATTCTAATTTCGGCATGTCTCTTGGGCGTTTGCTGCCGATATGACGGCGCGTCCAAGCCACACCCGCTGGCGCAGGCCCTTTCCCGGCGGCACACGCTGATTCCTATTTGCCCGGAGCAGCTTGGCGGCCTGCCCACGCCGCGTCCCCCGGCCGAGCGGCAGGGGCGGCGGGTGGTCACCCGGCAGGGCGGCGACGTGACGGCGCAGTACCGCCGCGGCGCGGAGGAAGCGCTGCGGCTGTGCAGGCTGTTTTCCTGTCAGGCGGCGGTTATGAAAGAACGCAGCCCCTCCTGCGGGATGGGGGAGGTCTATGACGGCACGTTTTCCGGCACACTGGTTCCCGGCAGCGGTGTGACGGCGGCGCTGCTGGCAGAAAACGGAGTGAGCATCTACGGCGAGAGCCGGATCGAAGAGTTGCTGGAGTGAAGCAGGGGCGCTTTCTGTCATTTTCGACAATTTCATGGGGCGATTTTTTTCCCGCCTCATGGAAAAGCAACCTTGCAATGCGTCGTGCCTTTCGGTATAATAAGCTGAAATAATGAAGGGAGGAACTGTACTATGCTGTATTTGACGTGCAAGGCGAATGTGGCGACGGCTTCCTCTTTTTCTTATTTTCCCTATTTTTGATCGGCATGGGAGCCGATATTTTTTTTGCCTGTGTGAACAAATGAGAGGAGAAATGATATGAACGAGAAAAAGTCCGACATTGCGCAGCAGCCCATCCGGGACGCCCGGACGCTGGGCGTGCCCAAAATGCTGATCCTTGGATTGCAGCACATGTTTGCCATGTTCGGTGCCACGGTGCTGGTGCCCATTCTGGTGCAGAGCTACGGCCTGCCCCTGAGCATCCAGACCACGCTGTTTTTCGCGGGCTTCGGCACACTGTTCTTCCACGCCTGCACCAAAATGAAGGTGCCTGCCTTCCTCGGCTCTTCCTTCGCGTTTCTGGGCGGCTTTGCCGCCATGGCATCCATGGATCAGGGCATTTATGCCGCGATGGACGCCGGGGAAAAGCTGCAATATACCTGCGGCGGCATTGTGGTGGCCGGACTTTTGTATGTAGTGCTGGCGGCCATCATCAAGGTTGTGGGCGTGCATCGGGTGATGCACTTCCTGCCCCCGGTGGTCACGGGCCCCATCATCATCCTCATCGGTTTGAATCTGGCACCCTCTGCGGTGAATAACGCTTCCACCTGCTGGTGGCTGGCGCTGGTGTCCATGGCCATCATCGTGGTGGCCAACATCTGGGGCAAGGGTATGGTGAAGATCATTCCCATCCTGCTGGGTGTGGTCGGCTCGTATCTGGTGGCTGTGGTGGCTAACTTCATGGGCGCCGGGCTGATTGATTTTACCAGTGTGCAGCAGGCCGATCTGCTGGGCTTCCAGCCCTTCATCACCAACTTCGGCGGCAGCGTTGCCAAGTTTGACGTGTCCGCTATTCTGGTGATGGCGCCCATCGCCATTGCCTCCATGATGGAGCACATCGGCGATATGTCTGCCATTTCCGCTACCGTGGGCGAGAACTTCATCGAAGACCCCGGCCTGCACCGCACGCTGATCGGCGACGGTATCGCTACGTCTCTTTCCGCCCTGTTCGGCGGCCCGGCCAACACCACCTATGGCGAGAACACCGGTGTGCTGGTACTCTCCAAGGTGCATGATCCTCGGGTCATCCGGCTGGCTGCAATCTATGCCGTGATCCTCTCCTTCAGCCCCAAGTTCGCCGCCTTCGTCAACTCCATTCCAGCGGCCATCATCGGCGGCGTTAGCTTCATCCTGTACGGCATGATCTCCGCCATCGGCGTGCGCAATGTGGTGGAAAATCAGGTGGACTTCACCAACAGCCGCAACCTCATCATCGCTGCGGTCATTCTGGTGTGCGGCCTTGGCTTCACCAACGGCCTGACCTTTGCGGTGGGCGGGGCCAGCATCACCCTGACTTCTCTGGCTATCGCCGCCATTGCGGGCATCGTGCTCAATGCCATCCTGCCCGGCAACGACTTCCACTTCGGCAAGAGCGCCAACGATGCCTCCGGCTCTCTGGGCCAGTATTGATCCCGCGAGACAGTCGAACAAGTGACGGAGCCATTTGCTCAAGAAGGCTTCGCTGCGCTCTGCGCCTCGGTCCACCGCGATGCGGCCAATGCGTCACCGTCGTGGCGATACGATTTACGGGTAAAACATTCCTTTGCATGGCTTTCACGTCTGCGGACGTGAAACTCTGCGAGATTTTTGGTAAGCGAAAGAGCGCTGCTTCGGCAGCGCTCTTTTGTCATTTTTACAGGCATTTCTTTGTGTGATCCATAGAAAAAACGACGACAAATTTGGAAAAGGGCGGAAGCGGTTGACTTTTCCGGAAACTTTTATATAATGAATGAGCTATGTATGATAGAGGCGCGAAGGTCAAGAGTCGTCTTTCCCACACGGACAGGCAGCGGGAAAGATCAAAGGGGCATTCGCCGAGGTTTCGTGGTCCAGTGCCTGACGGACACGGAGCCGGGCCGGGGGAGAAGATCCTCCGGACTGTCGTTTCCCTGCGGAAACGGAGCGCTGTCGTGATTCGTACCTTTGATGCGTATGAAGTCATGACAGAGTCATGACTTCATTTTTTTAAGGAGAGAGAAGGTTGAAACATTGTAATTTAAGGACTATCCGAAAAAGAGCGCACAAAGCTAAGCCCCCTAAGAGGGGGCAAAA
>CAKSVQ010000121.1 GCA_934504065.1 uncultured Dysosmobacter sp.
CCGCCAGTTGACAGAGTTGTGCGCCCGGGGTGTTGTGCGCATTTCCTCTCATTCGCTGGGTCAGGAAATGAATATTACCGCTTCCCAGATCCGGCAGGACTTTAGCTGCTTCGGCGAATTTGGCCAGCAGGGGTATGGGTATAACGTGGAAGAGCTGCGCGCTGAGATCGGACATATTTTGGGGGTGGACAACGACCACCATCTTATTATGATCGGCGTGGGCAATCTGGGACGGGCACTGCTGCGAAACTTTCCGTTCTCCCAGACGGGCTTTTCCGTGGATGCGGCATTCGACGTGTCGCCCACGGTGATCGGTTCTGCGGTCAACAGTGTGCCTGTATATGGTCTGGATGAGCTGGAGACTTATATTTCCGGCCATACGGTGGATGTGGTCGTACTGACGATCCCGCAGAACGTGGCACAGGATATGGCGGACCGCCTGATCGCCATGGGTGTGCATGGGTTCTGGAATTTCACCAATGTGGAGCTTTCCAGCACTGACCCGGATGTGAAGTTTGAGAACATCCACTTTGCAGACAGTCTTTTGACGCTCAGTTACCGCATTGCCAACCGCTGAGTGCGGCGTTTCAGGAAGGATACGTATCCGCTTATGAACAAAAAAGTATGGTTGTTGCTGCCGCTTGCCTTGGCACTGGCGGCGGCAGTATGGGGATACGCTGCGGGCGATGCCAGTGATCCGCTGGCATCGCTGAGCTATTTGGAGGGGACGTTTTCCTCTGCGGTGAATGCAAAAGTGGAGGAGAAGCTGAATGCTTCCGATGCGGTCATCTCATCCGGCGGTGGAGCGGCAAATACGGCAAGCGATGCCGGATGGGCTGAGGATCAGCTCAAGCAGGGGGATACACTTCAATGTGCGACGGGGGCAAGTGTGATGCTTCTGGCCGGACAGGGAAGTATGTCTTATGCTTCTGGCACGGTCGTGGATGTGACCGATGGACGCATTGCCGCCAGCGGCAGCGTGATGCAGGCAAATCACCGTTATCTCGTCGCGGAAGGTACGACTGTCGCCTTTACGATGACCTCCAAAACGGCAGTGGTGGATCATGAGGGCGGCACGGTATCCTGTTCAGATGCTGTGGACTATAATGCCATGGCGTCCGCTCTCAAAACGCTGCACCTTTTTCAGGGGAGCTTTACCGGATACGGGCAGGGCTTTGATTTGGAAGCTGCACCGACCCGCTTGCAGGCACTGATCATGTTCGTCCGTGTGTTGGGTGAGGAAGAGCAAGCCCTTGCGTGGACGGGGACTACGCCGTTTGCAGATATTCAAAAAGGCTCACAGGCGGAAAAGTATGTGGGCTATGCGTACAGCAAGGGGTATACGAACGGATACAGCGCCACGCAGTTCAAGCCCTCCGGTGCGGTCAATGCCCGCCAGTATGCAGAATTTGTGCTGCGGGCCATGGGGTATAGCTCTGTGGCGAATACTGATCTGTCCGACACATTGTTCCGCGCTCAGAGCGCAGGCGTGTTGACGGCGGGTGAGGTAGAAATGCTCCAACGGGATCCGTTTTTGCGCGCGGAGTTGGTGTATATTTCTTATTACGCGCTGGATGCTTGGCTGGCGGACGGCAGCGGAACACTGGGAACATCGCTGGAGGATAAAGGTGTGTTCACCGCCCGGGAGTGGGACACGGCCCATGCAGCCATAACAGGCGGGCGCTTATAACTTTGCAGGAACCCTTATGGTAGGGCTGCATAATATGGATTGAGGCCGGCGATCCCGGTCAACAATTCATAGGGGGTTCCGATATGTGTAACAATGGTTGGGGCGGAGGAAACTGCTGCTGGATTATCATTCTGCTTATCATCGTCTTCTGCTGCTGCGGCAACGGCTGGGGCAGCTGCGGCGGTGGCGGCTGCAACTGCAACAACAATTCCTGCTGCTGATTTTTCATAAGCAAGAGCGCGCCGGGTATCCGGCGCGCTTCAGTTTGCCGAAAAAGCCTCGCAGAGTTTCACGTCTGCAGACGTGAAAGGCATGAAATCTGTTTTCTGCCGCGACATGTGCGTGGCAGAAAACACTTTGCGCGGAGTGAGCGTCGAATTGGCCGCATCGCGGCCAACCGAGGCGCAGAGCGAAGTGAAGCCTTGTCACAAAAGTGGCTCGCCACTTTTGTGACAATGATGAGCGCGCCGGGTATCCGGCGTGCTTTTTCTATGGGCAAAGCACATGGCAGGGAAGCGGATGACAAACGGAAAAAAATGTGGTATGATCATACGCAGGAATGCAAATAACGGAGGACTCTATGGAGAATTATTGGAATGTGCAGCTGACGCAGGATCAGCTTCGCGGCATCAGTTCCATTGGACTGGCCCATGTGGGCGACGCCGTTTTTGAACTTCTAGTGCGCACGTGGCTAAGCGCCCATGGGAAGGCCACTGGAAAAGGGCTGCATCAGGCCACGGTCCGTCTGGTCTGTGCGGAAAGTCAGGCGGCAAAGGCGGAGCGCGTCCTTCTAAAGCTGACAGAAGAGGAACTTGCGGTTTTTAAGCGGGGCCGGAACGCACAGGTGCACACTGTCCCCGGCCATGCCAGCCGCGCACAGTACGGCGAGGCGACGGCACTGGAGGCGCTGCTGGGCTGGCTGTGGCTGGCAGGGCGGCATGAGCGGGTCAATGAATTGTTTTGCTGCATGATGGAGGAGACGGTCTGATGCCATTGGATGCAATTTGTTTACAGGCTGTGGTGCAGGAGCTACGGCCAAAGCTGCTGAATCTGCGAATCGACAAGGTGCAGCAGCCTGCCCGGGATCAGGTGATCCTGCTGCTGCGGGGCAATCAGCGGCTGCTGCTCAATGCGGGGGCGAACGCCCCCCGGCTTCAACTGACGGAGATCACGCGGGACAATCCTGCGGAGCCACCCATGTTCTGTATGCTGCTGCGCAAGCATCTGGTGGGAGCCCGGGTAGCGGATATTACACAGCCGCCGCTGGAACGGCTGGTGCGGCTGGAATTGGATGTCACGGATGATTTTGGCCAGCCGGGGCGGCGGACACTGGTGTTGGAAGCTATGGGGCGGCGCTCGAACCTGATTCTGCTGGATGGTGAGGGGCGGATCATTGATTGTATGCGCCGCGTGGACGCGGAGATGTCCGCGTCCAGACAGGTGCTGCCGGGGCTTTATTATGAGCCGCCTGCATCGGTGGGCCGATTGCCTGTGACAGAGGAAACGGAAGATGGATTCCGGGAAAAAATGCGCACCGTTAATCAGGAGCGGCAGTTGGATGCCTTTTTGCTGGACAGTTATTTTGGTGTTTCCCCTCTAATGGCCAGAGAAATCGCATTTCGCGCTGCGGGAAGCGTCGATGCTAGGCTTTATGAGCTGAACGAAGAAGCCCGCAGACGTTTCTGGGGGAAGATTCTTGAATTTTCAAATGCTGTCATGCAAAATAACTTTACGGCAATTATGCTGAAACGGGATGGGAAGCCAGAAGAATTTGCCTGTTTTCCGATCCTGCAATACGGCGCTGCGCAGGAAATGGAGAAGTTCGATTCTTTTTCTGACCTGCTGGATAGCTTTTATGAACAGCGAGAGCGGCAGGAACGGGTGCGCCAGCGGGGGGCGGACCTGATCCGCACAGCCACCACGGCCCGGGACCGTTTGCGGCGGAAGCTGGCGCTTCAGGAGAAGGACTATGCCCAAACGCAGAACCGCGACCAGCTGCGGCTAAGCGGCGACCTCATCACGTCTAATCTCTATCGCATGGAGCGGGGGAGCAGCCGTCTGGTTTGTGAGAATTTTTATGAGGAGGGCTGTCCGTCCATCACTATTCCGTTGGACCCGCTGCTGACGCCCCAGCAAAATGCTGCTAAATATTATAAGCGTTACACAAAGGCCAAGACGGCGGAAAAGTATTTGCGGGAGCAGATGGAGATCGCCCGGCGGGATGCGGAATATCTGGAAAGTGTGCTGGAAGAGATTAGCCACGCCGAGACGGAGCAGGATTTCATCGACATTCGCGGCGAGTTGAAGGAAGCGGGATTTCTCCGCAGGCAGGGAAAGAAGGAGATCAAGCGGGCGGCCCGTCCCCGGGCGTTTATGACCAGCAGCGGATTCCAAGTGCTGGTTGGCCGGAATAACCGCCAGAATGATCAGCTGACCTTGAAAGAAGCTGACCGACGGGATATCTGGTTCCACACCCAGAAGATCCACGGCTCGCACGCTATTTTGCGCACACAGGGGCAGGAAGTGGATGACGATACCATTGTGGAAGCGGCAAAGCTGGCGGCTTATTATTCGCAGGCACGGGAGAGCGGCAATGTACCCGTGGATTATACCCCGGTAAAAAATGTGAAAAAGCCAGCAGGGGCCCGTCCCGGCATGGTGATCTACACCACCTGCCGCACGGTGAATGTCACACCGGATGAAGAATTGGTCAAATGCCTTGCGGTGAAGAAATAAAATAAATCAATGAAGGACAGCCACGTGGCAAAACGTGGCTGTCCTTTTTGTGTCTTCGGTATGGATTCAGCGGATAAAGTTGGTCTTTGCGCCGGATTCTGCTTCGGGCGGCTGAATGCCGGAGTGCTTTCCAGCATGGATGCACTGCAGGAGCCACGCCATGTTCCGGGCCAGATTGCGCATGACCTGCAGTCCTTCTTCGTCCTTTTGCACGTCGGAGGGCTGGCTGCCATGCACCATCGTCCAGTAGGTGGAGCTGACGATCGGCATTTGGGAGATGGTGAAATATTTTTGCAGAACATCCAGTGTAGCGGTGGTTCCGGCCCGGCGGGCAGAGGCCAGCGCAGCGGCGGGCTTATGCTCAAACGCGGATTTTCCGGCGTAAAATACCCGGTCCAACACAGAGAGGATGCGCCCGCTGGGGTGCGCGTAGTAAACAGGTGTGCCAAAGACAAATCCGTCGGCTTCCCGGGCCTTTTCAATGATTTGGTTGACAATATCATCGTCAAATACGCATTTTCCGGGAAGCTTTGCGCATCCGCCGCAGGCGGTGCAGTCCCGTACGGGATCAGTGCCTAAGAATACGATCTCTGTTTGAATCCCGGTTTGTTCCAGTGTATCCGCCACCTCGTGGAGCGCGGCGTCCGTGCAGCCGTGGGGGTGGGAGCTGCCGTTGAGCAATAAGACTTTCATATGATCCGACCTTTCTGCGCCGGAGCCCCAGCGCGTTTCCGCCATTATAGCGTATTTACAGGTTGGAAACAAGCGAGGAAGTAAGAATATCTGTTCTGGCGGAAAAATCCGACAAAAAAGCAAGGGGACAGGCTTCTATAATCAAAATCGATCAGAAAATTGTCAAGAGGAAAGGGGAAACGGATGATGGAGATCCATGCAAAAAGTGCGGACCGGAATCTTTTGCTGGAGCTTTGCGGCGAAATTGACCACCATGGGGCGAAAAACGCCATGCGGGAACTGGAACTGGCAATCGACGCAGCGCTTCCGAAAAAGCTGGTTCTGGACATGAACGGCGTGACGTTTATGGACAGCTCCGGTATTGCGCTGGTCCTGCGGGCACAGCAGCGTATGCAGCTTCTGGACGGCGGGCTGCTGGTGTGTCGCGTGCCGCAGCAGGCGAAACGGGTATTCGACGCCGCAGGGATCGGGCGGTTTGTGACGATACGGTAAGGAGGGGTACATAGTGAAAAGCAAGGCACTCAACGAGGTCACACTGGAATTTCCCAGCCGCAGCAGCAATGAGGGGTTTGCCCGGGCCGCGGCAGCCAGCTTTGCCGCGCAGATGGATCCAACGCTCAACGAAGTGGAGGATATTAAAACCGCTGTCAGTGAAGCGGTGACCAATGCAACAGTGCATGGGTATCCGGACGGCATCGGAAAAATTATCCTGAAGCTGCGCATTTTACCGGGAAATATTTTGGAATTGACCGTAAAGGACCATGGCAAGGGGATCCCGGACGTGGAAAAAGCGCGAGAACCCATGTTTACTACCGGCGGTGAAGAGCGCAGCGGCATGGGCTTTACGATCATGGAGAGCTTCATGGATCAGTTGACCGTGCGGTCAACGCCCGAACGTGGAACGACGGTGACCATGAAAAAACGCCTAACCCCCAGAGTCAAGGCAAAATGAGCGCTGCGCTGGATGTGCTGCGCGCGGCGCAGGCAGGTGACCGGGATGCCTGTCAGCAGGCGGTTCTGGAAAATAACGGACTGATCTGGAGCGTTGTGCGCCGCTATTATGGCCGCGGTGTGGACGCGGATGACCTCTATCAGCTGGGCTGCCTTGGCTTTTTGAAGGCGATCCGTGGGTTTGATTTTCACTACGGCACCTGCTTTTCCACCTATGCTGTTCCGAAGATCGCGGGGGAGATCCGCCGCTTTCTGCGGGACGATGGAACGATCAAAGTAGGACGGGCTACACGGGAGCAAGGGCAAACGCTTTACAGAAAGCGGGAACAGCTGCGCCAGAAGCTGGGTCGGGAACCGACGCTTTCCGAGCTTGCGGAGGCCACGGGCTGGCAGGCGGAGGAGATCGCGCAGATCGAATTGGCCACCGATACCCCGGATTCCCTGCAGCAGGAGGTTGCGGACGGACTGACATTGGAGAGCACGTTGGGTACGGAAGCGCCGGAGGAGGGATTGGTGGAGCGGATCGCACTGCGGGAGGCCATTGACCGACTGCCAGAAAAGGAGCGGATGACAATTTTGCTGCGCTATTTCAAGAGTCTGACGCAGGAGCAGACGGCCCGGATTCTTGGGGTGTCGCAGGTGCAGGTATCCCGTCTGGAACGGCGGGGGTTGGTGCGGCTGCGGGAGAGCTTTGAACCATGAAATAGCTGTCATCCTGAAATTCCGTCATGGTGTTCCAGTAACGCTTGGGCATATTCCGCATCCGGCATTTGGGGTTGTACCGTTCTTTGATGGCGATCGTATCGTAAAAGTGCTTCCATAAAATGCGGTAGGCGGCTTCATTTTTATCCGGCGGAGCTATTTGAAAG
>CAKSVQ010000122.1 GCA_934504065.1 uncultured Dysosmobacter sp.
GCGAAGGTCTCAAACTTGTACACAGTGGGGGCGAAAATGATCTCGCGCTTATCGGCCATCAGAGAGGCGGAAAAAGCATCCATATGAAAAGACTCCTTTCAAATTTTCAAAAAGAAGGGGGATGGGGGAGAGAGGGAAGAGCATTATTTCCGCGCCTTGGGGGCGTGGACGCTGTTGCCGTGGCAGGCGTGGGCGGCTTCCATCACTGCTTCGCTGACGGTGGGGTGGGGGTGGACGGTGCTGCCGATTTCCGAGATCGTGCCCTCGCACTCCATCACGGCGGCTACCTCGGCGGCCAGATCCGTGGCCCGTGGGCCAATGACATGGAAGCCCAGAATCTCTTCCGTGGCCTTGTCGAACACGAATTTCACAAAGCCCTTGTTCTCGCCCATGGTCAGGGCCTTGCCGTTGCCGGAGAGGTTAAACACGCCTGTACCGATGTCCCGGTCTGTGGACCGGGCCTGCTGCTCGGTAAGGCCTACCATGGCGGTTTCGGGGTTACAGTAGACACAGGAGGGGATGCGGTTGTAGTTCAGCTGCTTGCAGGGCTTGCCTGCGATATGGTCTGCCACCAGTGTGCCCTGCGCGGTGGCCACGTGGGCCAGCTGCATTTTACCATTGATGTCGCCGATGGCATATACACCGGGAACGTTGGTGCGGCACAGGCCGTCGATGGCCACAAAGCCCTTGCGGTCCATCTGCACACCGATGGTGTCCAGACCGATGCCACGGGTGTTGGGCTTCCGGCCTCCGGCCATCAGCACCACATCACCCTCGGCGGTTCCACTGGCACCATCCTTCACAGAGGAATAGTGTACCTTCAGGCCCGGCTCAATGGATTCCACCTTCACGCCCAGCACCAGCTCCACGCCGCTGCTTTTCAGTTCGGCTTCCACAAAGTCGGTGATGTCCTTATCCAGAGGGCCAAGGACCCGGTCCAGCATTTCCACGATGGTGACCTGTACGCCCAGACGGTAAAAGAACGTGGCGAATTCAATACCGATCACACCGCCGCCCACGATGACGATGTGCTTGGGGCAGGTGGTCATGTTCAGAAGGCCTGTGGAGTCTACCACCCCCGGCAAGTCAATGCCGGGAATGGGCAGCGTTGCAGGCTCGGAGCCGGTAGCCACGATGAGATGATTGCAGGCTAGGGTCTCGCCGTTGTCCAGTTCCACCGTATTGCGGTCCTTTAAAGTGGCCCGGGCTTTGATGACCGTGACCCCATGGCTCTTTTCCAGAAAGGCAATGCCGCTGCTGAGCTGCTTGGAAACCGCGTTTTTCCGCTCGATGATCTTACCGTAATCAAAGGTGACGTTCCCGGCGGTAATGCCGTAAGCGCCGCCGTGGGTAGCGTCGTAATAAACATCAGCGGAGTGGAGCAGGGTCTTGGTGGGGATGCATCCACGGTTCAGGCAAGTGCCGCCCAGCGTATCTGCTTCCACCAGTGCGGCTTTCAGGCCGTTCTGGGCCAGACGGATGGCACAGGCGTAGCCGCCGGGGCCGCCGCCGATAACGACAGCGTCAAATTTCTGCATAATCGACCCTCCCTTAAATCAGCAGCACGGGATTTTGCAGGTAATTCTTTACCTTTTGCAGGAACTTGGCGCCTTCGGCGCCGTCGATGATCCGGTGGTCATAGCTCAGGCAGAGATTGCACATGGACTTGATGACGATCTCGTCCTCACCCTCATCGTTGGTGACCACCACCGGAGCCTTGGCGATCTTGCCCACCGCCAGAATGGCGGACTCCGGCGGGTTGATGATGGCCACAAAGTCGTCCAGATCGAACATGCCCAGAGAGGACACGGTAAAGGTGCCGCCGTGGTAATCCGCATCAGTGAGCTTGCCCTCCCGGGCCTTCTCAATCAGCTGGGCGGACTGGGCCGCGATGCCGGACAGGCCGATAATGTCGGCATCCTTGATGACGGGTACGATCAGCCCGCCGGGGACGGACACGGCAGTGCCCACGTTCACATAGTCGTGATAGAGGATGTTGTCTCCGTCCACAGAGGCGTTGACGATGGGCATATCCGTCAGGGCCTTGGCGCAGGCGCGGACAATAATGTCATTGTAGGAGACCTTGATACCCAGAGCCTTGTACTGATTCCGCAGGGCGATGGCCGCCGTCATATCCACGCTGATGCGGTGGTTGGTCTGGGCATTGGTGGTCTTGCTGGCCAGCATGTTGCGGCTGATGGCCTTGCGCATGCCGCTCATCCGCTCGGTGTGAGTGCTGCGTTTCGCCTGAGCCGGGGCGGCGGAAGCAGCTTCTGCAGCGGGGGCCGCGGCAGGTGCAGTACTGGACAGGTCTGCTGTGGTGATCTTGCCGTTTGGGCCGGTGCCCTGAACGCCGGAAAGGTCCACACCCTGAGCCTTGGCCACATTTGCGGCCAACGGTGTGATGGCGGGTTTTCCGGCAGCGTATGCCTGCACGTCCCGCTCGATCACAAGGCCATCGGGGCCGGAGCCTGCCACATCCGCAATGGTGATGCCGTTTTCTTCGGCCCGGAGCCGGGCACGGGGAGAAGAGAAGACCCGTTCGCCGGGTTCCCGCTCTGTGGCGTGGGCGGCAGGTACGGCTTCGGCGGCAGCAGGAGCTGCCTCAGAGACGGAGGTCTCTTCTGCGGGCGCGGCAGCGCCTGCATCGGCCAGCAGGCCGGAGATGTCCTCGCCGGGCTGGCCGACAATGGCAATGGGCTGGGTGATGGGCACTACGTCTCCCGCGCCGTGAATGATCTTCAAAAGAGTGCCAGTGGCGGTGGAATCCATGGTGATGGTCAGCTTATCGGTCTCCATCTCGAAAAGGGGCTTGCCCTCGGTGCAGGGTTCCCCTTCCTTTACCAGCCATTTGGTAATGGTGCCTTCCTCCATCAAAAGCCCCTGTTTGGGCATGATAATGACAGATGCCATATGATTGTGCTCCTTTCCCTCAACGGTACATGGTGGTTTTCACGGCTGCGATAATATCTTCCACCTGCGGGATCACAGCGGCTTCCAGTCCGCGGTTGAAGGGCAGGGGACAGGCCTTGGCGCCCAGATGGATGGGGGCGGCGTCCAGGTACGGGAAGACCCGCTTCGTGGTTTCGGTGATGACCTGTGCGCCCCAGCCTGCGTTCTGGTGGGCCTCGTGCACAACGACCAGCCGTCCGGTCTTTTTCACGCTGTCTGCCACCGTGTCATAGTCGAAGGGAACCAGCGTCCGAGGGTCGATGACCTCCACGGAAATGCCTTCCTTGGCCAGCTGCTCGGCGGCCTGCAGGGACTTCTGGACATACATCAGATTGGCCACCACGGTCACGTCAGTGCCCTCCCGCTTGATATCGGCCTTGCCGAAGGGGATCATAAACTCGGGATCGTCCGGCACCTCGCCCTTGCTGGCGTAGAGCACCTTCTGCTCAAAGAAAGCCACGGGGTTATCGTCCCGGATAGCGGTGCGCAGCAGTCCGGCTGCCTCTGCGGGCGTGGAGGGGCAGACGACCTTGATGCCGGGAATGTGCATGAACAATGTCTCTAGGCACTGGGAGTGGGTGGCGGCGTTGCCCCGGCCAGTGCCCTCCTGACTGCGGATCACCAGAGGAATTTTGGCATGGCCGCCAAAGACATAGCGGGTCTTGCAGACCTGATTGAAAATCTGGTCCGCCGCCACAAAGGCAAAGTCCCAGTACATCAGCTCGGCAATGGGGCGCATACCCGTGCAGGCCGCGCCCAGCGCCGCGCCCACGATGGCGGATTCAGAGATCGGCGTGTTGCGGATGCGCTCGGTGCCGAATTCCTTATAAAGGTCACGGGTGCAGCCGTACACGCCGCCAAGCTTTTCCACGTCCTCGCCCATGACGAAGACTTTGTCGTCCCGCTTCATTTCCTGCTCGATGGTCTGGCGGATCGCCTGAGAATAAGACAAAATAGCCATTTCTATATACCCCTTTCCTTAACCCTCGTAGAATACGTCGTCCAGAACATGGGCGGGATCGGGCTCCGGGCTGTTCAGGGCAAACTCCTCGGCCTTGGCCATGCGGTCTGCGGCGTCGGCGGCGATTTTTTCCAGTTCTTCCGTGGTTGCCAGCTTGTTCTCCGTGAGATAGGCGGCAAAGAGCTTGATGGGGTCCTTGTGTTCTTTCCACCAGTCCACGTCCTCTCGGGTGCGGTATGGCTCTGGGTCGCCAGTCCAGTGGCCCCGCCAGCGGTAGGTCTTGCACTCCAGCAGGGTGGGGCCCTCGCCCTTCATCGCCCGTTCCTTTGCCCGGGCAAAGGCCTCGTATACGGCCACCACGTCGTTGCCGTCCACGGTCTCGCCTGCAATGTCGTAAGCTGCGGCGCGGACAGAGATGTCTTTCACAGAGGTAGACTGCTCCACAGGCACCGTCATGCCGAACTGGTTGTTTTCACAGACGTAGATCACAGGCAGCTTCCACACGGCGGCCATATTGATGGACTCGTGGAAGGTGCCCTGATTGGAAGCGCCGTCGCCGAAGAAGGCCACTGCCACGTTGGGCTTGTGCTGCATTTTGATGCTCAGGCCCGCGCCGGTGGCAATTGGGATGCCGCCGCCCACGATGGCGTTGGCGCCCAGATTGCCTTTGGTGAAATCCGCAATGTGCATGGAGCCGCTGCGGCCCTTGCAGTATCCGGTTTCCTTGCCCATCAGCTCCGCCAGCGCCTTGTCCAGTTCCGCGCCCTTGGCAATGCAGTGACCGTGGCCCCGGTGGGTAGAGGCGATATAGTCCTGATCCGTCAGCTGTGCGCAGACGGAGGAGGCAACCGCTTCCTCGCCAGTGTACATATGGACGGAGCCCCACAGCTTGTTTTCCAGAAACAGCTTGTAGGCCGTTTCCTCAAAGTCCCGGATCTCGTGCATCTTATTATAGATCCAAAGACCTGTTTTCTTGTCGATCATGATCGAACGCACCTCCATGAAAGTGATGAAATACAGACGCGCCGCCTGTCTTGTTTGGTTGTCATCATTTTAACGCTTAAATTATAAATTATCAATAATCTATAATCGAGAATATTAACCAAAATTTCCACGCCGTGATTGTGAAGAACATGGAAACGACAGGGGAACGTTTGACATCCGGCATATGGGCATTTATAATAAGGAGAAATTGACGGCAGAGGTGAGCAGCATATGACAAGAGAAATGGATACGCCGCACAGAAAGGTTTTCCGTGAAGAGATCCGGGCGGCGATCCGGGATGCGATCTTTGCCGGAACGCTGAAGCCCGGCGACCGGATCATTGAGACCTATTGGGCCAGAGAACTGGGGGTGTCGCAGGGTCCGGTGCGGGAGGCCATCCGGGATCTGGAGGCACAGGGATTGGTAGAAACGGTGCCTTTTAAGGGCTCCCGGGTGCGTTCCCTGACAGAGAAGGACGTGCGGGACAATTACAGCGTCCGAATTTGTCTGGAATCCAAAAGCATCCGGGATGCCGTCACTTCCTTGACGGATGAGCAGCTCTCGGCGCTGACAGCACAGCTAAATGAGATTTTGACGGATATGGACAGCTGCGCCAAGCAGGGGGACCTGCTTCGCTTTACGGAGTGCGACGCGGCGTTCCACCGGGCGATCATCAACGCCACTGGAAATCAGGTGCTGCTGCGGCTGTGGGAGCAGTGCAATATGCGCAACTGGTTCACGGTTTCCGCGCTGACCAATGCAGAGAGCCTGATGCAGCTGCAATCGGAGCACCAGCATATCTACCGGGCCATCTGTGCCAGAAATGTGGAGGAGGCGACCTCCACGCTGGAGCATCACTTGACGGAGCTGATGGACGGTTTTCTTGCCGGGATTTGAGCGTTGTTCCGAAAAAAGTTTCTGTCAGTATCATTGTTGATTTATGCAGCACAGTTCTGTGCGCCCATGCGGCGCACAGGGCTGTGTTTTTGTGTGGCAGTGGAGAGGGAGGTTGGCTTTTTTGATTACCGAAGAAAAGAAATTTATTTGTTGTTTGCAATAAAACTATTTTAATGATATAGTAAATATAATCAGTTCACAAATTCCATTCAAAAAACTGCTTGCCCTAACGGGCTGCGCAGCAATAAAAAGGTCATCAACACATGGAACAACAAAACCTTTACCGAATCGAACCGCCGGGGAAGGACCGCCCACCGGAGACTGTCGCCCGGGAGATCGTCCACCTGATCCGCACCCAATTTCCTTATAACACCGCCAGCCTTTGCCATCTGCTGCACTGTGACCGCCAGTGGATCGACCAACATATCCGCCCAGAGGTGGAGCATATTTTCGTGACGTACTATTTCCGTCAGTACATGGTGCGCACACTCCCGCAGCTGTTTCAGGAGGGAGAAATGGATCTTCTGACCCACGGATTCTATTTTTACTCCGCCAAAAGCCTGCAAGATTTCTGGAACACCCACGCATCAGCAGAGCGGAAAACCATCGTAGTGGAACTGGCCAAATACCGCAGGCCCGGCGTTTCCAAAGCAGACCTGCGCAGCGAATACCTGTATCATCAGGCGGCAAGGCCCTGTCAGAAGGAAGCGCAGCGGCACAGGGAGAAAATGGAAAAGCTTGTCAGCGCCGAGGGACTGGCACTGTATAGCCGCAGCCGCGAGAAAAAGGTCTGGACCAGCTGTAAACTGCCTGTACTTAACAAGTCTTTGAAACTGGTCACTGCGGCCGAATACCGCCGCCGCAATGGGCTGCATTCCAACGCATCTGCCATGAACCATCTGTTTCAAAAAGGCGCGGTGCGGATCAAACTGGGCAGCCGCGCTTTATGGATCGTCCCAGAGAAAACATATCTATTTCCGGTGGCGCTGCAAGCGCCGGATGACGCCGAAAGCTACACAAGTGAAAGCACTTGACAGTATGGTCGTGTGGGCAGTTTCTGCTATCCGTCTCCCCTATATTGAACAAAAATTTCTTTTTGTTCAATTATGTTCATGCCCAAAAACCTCCTCCCTCATGCACGCC
>CAKSVQ010000123.1 GCA_934504065.1 uncultured Dysosmobacter sp.
CCGTGTCCTGATGGTTGGGGTCGGTGGACCACGGATGGCCTGCCGTGGGGAACGGTATATCCGGCACATCAAAGCAGGTCAGCACCTTCACAACGCCCGGGACCGCTTCCGCCTCCGTGGTATCAACGGACTTGACAAAGCCGTGAGCGATCGTGGAATGGTAAACTCTGGCCACCAAAGCCTCCTGTCCGCACAGGTCATCCATGTACTTTGCGCGGCCGGTGGCCTTTTCATAGGCGTCCACACGGATCACGTTTTTGCCGACGCATTTGCTCATATGGCAGTCCTCCTTCAAAATCTTGCTGGAAAGCATTTCACCCCCGGATTGACTTACAGAGGCAAATGCGGATATACTAAACGAAAAAACACGGGAGTGATCCAATGGAACGGAATATCGGATGCGTTATCATGGCCGCAGGCAATGCCCGGCGGTTTGGTCAAAACAAACTGGCCGCCCTGTTTCAGGGAAAACCGCTGATCCGCTGGGCGCTGGAAGCTGTTCCGGCGGAGCACTTCAGCCACGTCTGTGTTGTGACGCAATATCCAGAAATCGCAGAGTTCGCAAAGGAATTTCACTTTACGGCAATTTTCAACCGACATCCGGAACAGGGTATCAGCCACACCATTGCCCTTGGGCTGGCGGAACTGAATGACTGCGACGGGGTGCTCTTTTCCGTCTCTGACCAGCCCCTGCTGCAGCGCCGCAGCATTTCCGCGCTGATCGACGTATGGCTGCGGCAACCTGAGAAAATCGCCGCGCTGGGCCACGACGGTGTGCGCGGCAACCCCTGCCTGTTCCCCGCCCGCTTTTTCCCGGAGCTGCTGGAGCTGCGGGAGGACCACGGCGGCAACGCCGTGATCCGGCGGCATGAGGAAGACCTGCTGATGCTGGATGTCCCTGCCGCGGAGCTATACGATGTAGACACCGCGCAGGCTCTGGAAAATCTGACAAATATCCTGTAACGCATCGGCGGGGCGGGCTGCCCCGCCGATGCCCGCTTTTATTTTCGGGTGTAAGGTGTATTTTCCAGCGGAAGGTTGGTGCGCACCTGCCCATCGTAACGGTAATAGGCATCCGCAATGGCAGGGGCGGTGGGGATCGACGTGATCTCACCGATGCCAATGGCCCCGCAGGCTACATTCAACCCCGGTTTCTCAATGATGATGGGAACGATCTCCGGGATCTGATTGGCCCGCATCAGGCCCAGCGTACCGTATTTGGCGGTGGGCTTGCAATCGGTCAGCGGATAGCGCTCCGTCAGCGCGTACCCCATAGACATGACCACACCGCCCTCGATCTGCCCCTCCACCGACAGCGGATTCACCGCCTTGCCCACATCGTGGGCGGCAATGATCCGCCGGATCTTGCCCTCTTCATCCAAAATGCAGACCTGCGTTGCATAGCCGTAAGCAATATGGCTGACGGGGTTGGGTACATCCGCGCCCAACGGATCAGTTTTCCCGAGATATTCTCCGTAAAACTCCTGTCCCTCAAGCTCTGTTAAGGTGTTCCCCTTTAGTACTTCCTTCAAGTCCTCACAGGCTCTGCGGCAGGCTTCTCCCGTGAACAGCGTTTGGCGAGAGCCGGAGGTCGTGCCGGAATCCGGGGATGTCACCGTGTTCGACCGCTCGTAAACAATGCATTCCCGCGCAAGTCCCGTTTCACCGCAGACCATCTGTGTCAGCACGGTGCCAAGTCCCTGCCCAATGCAGGACGCACCTGCCAGAATATGAAGCTTTCCGTCCTGCACCAGCAGGCGGACACGCCCAGTATCCGGAATGCCGACGCCGACGCCTGCGTTCTTCATGGCACAGGCCAGCCCCACATAGGGATTGGCATCCACATAGGGCTTCACCGCTTCCAGCGTCTCGACCAACCCGGTGGAGTCATCCACGATTTGGCCGTTGGGCAGCTCCTGCCCCGGACGAATAGCATTGCGGTAACGAATTTCCCACGGGGTGATGCCCACTACGTCTGCCATCTGGTTGAGCAGCGTTTCGATGCAGAAGCAGGTCTGCGTTACGCCGAAGCCCCGGAACGCCCCGGCAGGCGGATTATTCGTATAATACGCCCAGCCGTCGATCTCAAAATTCTGATAATTATATGGTCCCGCCGCGTGGGTGCAGGCACGCTCCAGCACCGGGCCGCCCAGCGAAGCATATGCTCCGGTATCGGCAATGACTTCCGCCACCACACCTTGGATGATGCCGTTTTCATCGCAGCCCAGCGCAAATTCCATTTCCATAGGGTGGCGCTTGGGGTGTATCAGGATGCTTTCCGCCCGCGTCAGCTTCACCTTGACCGGGCGCTTGGTCAGATACGTGATCAGCGCAGCATGGTGCTGCACCGTCACGTCCTCCTTGCCGCCAAAGCCGCCGCCGACTAAACAGTTGCGCACCTTTACCTTTTCAGTGGGCAGTCCCAGCATCCCCATGATCTCATGCTGGGTATCATACGCTCCCTGATCGGTGGAGAGGACCATAACGCCGTCCTCTTCCGGATAAGCCACGGCACATTCCGGTTCCAAAAACGCGTGCTCCGTCCACGGCGTTGTAAAGCGCCGGGTCAGGACGTGCTTGGACTTGGCGATGGCCATGGCCGGGTTTCCCCGCTGAATATGCTTATGCGCCAGCAGGTTTCCCTCCTGATGCACCAGCGGCGCGTCGGGCAGCATGGCCTCCTGCGGACTACGCACCATGGGCAGCTCTTCATAGTCCACTTTGACGAGCGCCTTGGCCTGCGCCAGAATTTCCGGCGTTTCCGCCGCCACCAGACACACGGCATCCCCCAGATAGTGGGTGATGCTGCCCACAGCGATCATGGTATCCCAGTCCTTCTTCAGGTGGCCCACCTTATTGCTGCCGGGAATATCCTCCGCCGTCAGCACGCAGACCACACCGGGCAGGGCCTTGGCTTCCTCCGTGTGGATGGCCAGCACCCGGGCCCGGGGATACTGGGAACGGACAGCGCTTCCATAAATCATGCCGTCCAGGTAAATATCATCGGGATATTGTCCCGTTCCCGTAACTTTTTCCTCTACATCCACCCGGGGCACCCGCTGGCCCAGCGACCAGTCCTCCTCGGGCTGGGGGACTTTGCCGTCCCGCAGCAGCTGCGCCGCCAGCAAGATCCCGTCGATGATCTTGACATAGCCGGTGCAGCGGCAGATATTGTTGCGGATGGCAAATGCCGCTTCCTCCCGGGTGGGAGACGGGTTTTGATCCAGCAGCCCCTTGGCGCACATCACCATGCCGGGAATGCAGAAACCGCACTGCACCGCGCCCGCATGACCGAATGCATAGGTGTAAACTTCCCTTTCAAATGCCGTCAGGCCCTCCATCGTGACGATCTGCTTACCCTCCAGCTTGTCGGTCTGCGGAATGCAGGCGCGGGTAGCCTTCCCGTCGATCAAAACCGTGCAGGTGCCGCAGGCGCCCTCGCTGCATCCGTCCTTCACGCTGGTCAGGCGCAGCTCGTCCCGCAGGAAGCGGATCAGCTTTTGATTTTTATCGACAGTCACAGTCTTGCCGTTTACCGAAAAAGACACCATAGTGCTCCCCCTGACTGCCGTGCCCAACGCTGGTCCCACGGACTGGTGTTTTTGAAAAGGTCAACCTTTTCCGTTTGCCTTATTATACAATAAAATTCAGCCGTGCGCAATCTTTGTTTGTGCTTTGCGTTATGCTACGTAAAGGATAGCGCCGGAAGCTCCCAGCCAACAGCCAGCGCTCCCTTGCGCACACGGATGCAGGCGGAGGGCTCCATCACATGGTTGCTCACGCCCATGGGGACCTCCGCCGTCAGCACGGCGTCTTCCAGCGAATACTGAAATCCTGTTTCATACACACCCTCTGCCCGGTCGCCCAAGCAGAACGCGGAAAAAAGCCCCCATTCCACCGTTTTCTGCACGGTGAGGGATTCATCCTCAATAACGGTCCAGACAAAATCGTCATCGTAAAGATATCCCCGCGCACCCCGACGGCGCAGAAAAAGCAGCGCCTGCAGGTTGGCAAGGGTGTGGTCCAGCCGCTTGCCCCCGGTGCCGCCGTAAATATACACGGTGTCGCAGCCTTGCTCCAGCGCCGTTTTGATCGCCAGCATGGTGTCCGTGTCGTCCTTCTCCACCGGAGAGCGGTGAATATTGGGAAAATCCGGCTGCTCCATGGAGTCAAAATCGCCCAGCAGCAGGTTCGGAACGATTCCTGCCTTCTGGCAGGTCAGATAGCCCGCGTCGGCGGCGATCACAAAATCGCCGGGAACCGGGCGCTCCCGCAGGCCAAAAAATGTTCCCGCGGCAAAAATAAAACAGCGCTTCATCGCAACGCCTCCTGTTTCCTGATGTTTTCCAGTTTAGCACGTTTTTTGCCGCAGGGCAATAGAACGCCCCGCCAAAATGGCGGGGCCGTTGGGGTCACTCGATATGCTCTTCACAAAAATTGTCCAACACCCGATACCCCATTTTCTCCGGCGGAGCCACAGGAAACTCCGCAATGGTCACCGGGTCAAAAATCGGGCACAGCCGCTTTTCCGGCTCCAGCCGCAGCACCGGGGTCTTATCCCTCCGGCGGCTTTTGACATACCGCATCTCATCATCACCCCGCCGTCAGTTTTTGCCGCTTTGGGCCGATTTATGCGTTTTCTGCGGCATCACTGCCGCAATAGGTCTTGTAGAGCTCCACATGGTCATAGATCGCCCGCCACGCACTGTACGCATTGCCCGTGACGCAGAGGTATTCCCTGCCGTCCGCCGCCCTGCCGCAGCTGGCAGCGCAACTGCCGGACTGGACCACATATCCGGTCTTCGCGCCGATCACATCCACATCCCCGGTATTCTTGTCCTCAATACGGCGCAGAAACCAGTTGGAAAGAAGCTGCCCATCCGGGTGCTGGGGCGTGGAAGCCGTCTGATAAGTGCGGGCGCCGAGCACCTCCCGGCACAGTTCGTTTTCCATGGCCGCATTTAAGATCACCGCCATATCCCGCACGGTGCAGTGATGCTCCGCGTCATAGAGCCCGACGCAGTTGGTGAAATGCGCGGTTTCCGCAATGCCCAGCTGCTCCGCCTTTTGATTCATCAGTTCCACAAACGCCTCCTGCGACCCGGCAACACAGTTTGCCAGCGCCAGAGCGGCGTCCGCACCGGAGGGCAGGATCGTACCGTAAAGCAGTTCCCGCGCCGTGGCCGCTTCCCCCAGCTCATAGCCCACCACGCTGCAATCATTTTTAAAGCAGTAATCCGTGATGTCGATGGTGATCTCCGCAGTCTTGTCCAGATCCTCCAGATGTTCAGCCGCCACAAGGACTGTCAGGATCTTGGTCATCGACGCCGGACTGATGACCGTGTCTGCGTTCTTTTGCGCAAGGATACTTCCGTCCGCCCGGTCAATGACCACGGCATACTCGCTGGGGAGCGTGTCGTCCAGCATCACTGTCTCCGCCGTTTCCATCGGCGCCCACGGCTTCTTCTCATCTTCCGGCGGAGGCAGTGGCTCAGCCACAGCAGGCACGGCAGAAGTGTCTTCTTCCGGCACCGCCTCCGGCGCGGCTTTTGCGCGGCGAACGGCCCATACCACCAGCAACACAGCGGCAGCCAGCAGCACACACGCCACCGGAAGCGCCTGCTTCAGCTGCGCGCGGCGTTTTGCCTGCCGCGCAGCCTTTCTTTTTTCCAAACGCTGGGCGCGCAAAGCCGCCCGCTCTTCATCCGTGAGAAAGGAAGTATATTGCTCGTCCATGAAACGCTCCTTGATGGTAAGATGGTATAAGACCGTCGAAAAAGTGGCTTCGCCACTTTTTCGAGAAAGTTTCGCTGCGCTCTGCCTCTCAGTTGTTCGCTTATAGCGGCCAATTCGACGCTCGCTTCGCGCAAAGTGTTTTCTGCCACGCACATGTCGCGGCAGACTGGGCAGCCGTTAGCGGCTTTGCCGCTTTACGGATGCCGCATACCCTTTACGGGTAAAATGTTCCTTATTTCCTTTCGCGTCTGTGGACGCGAAACTCTGCGAGGCTTTTTCGACAAACTAATGTAATTAGTATATCATAGCCTTTGAAAAATTTCATCATCAATTCGGTAGCTACGGCAAATTTTCTCACTGTCACGCCGCCCGCCGCCTGCATAAGCTGGTTTGACTTTGAAAACAGGAGGAACGATCCTATGACGACCAACTTTTTTGTGGGAGCCAACAGCGGCGACGGGTTTCAAAATCTGTTCGGCGAACTGGTGGATCTGGAGGATACATATGATTTCATGGTACTCAAGGGCGGCCCCGGCGTCGGAAAAAACACCTTCATGCGGCTGATCGGGCAGGCCATGGAGCAAACCGGAACTCCGGTGGAATACCTCTGGTGCTCCGGCGACCCGGATTCGCTGGACGGCGTAGTGCTGCCGGAGCTGCACTGCGCCATTGCGGACGGCACCAGTCCCCACGTGCTGGAACCCAGGTATCCGGCGGCGGTGGACCGCTATCTGGATCTGGGCCGTTTTTACGACCTTGCCGCAGCCAAGGCCTCCGCCGCGGAGGTCAAAGCGCACACCCACACCTACCAAGCCGCCTATGTCCGCGCCTACCGCAGTCTCAAGGCCGCCCGTCAGCTGGAACTGGAAGCAGTGGCCGCGGCGGCCAGCTGCTTTGACATCGGCCGGGCCCAGCGGCGCATGAACGGAATTTTGTCACGGGAGCTGCGGAGCAAACGCGGCCATCAGGGGCGGACCGTCCGCCGCTTTCTCGGCAGCGTGACCCACAAGGGCTATCTCTGGCGGTTTGACAGCGTGCGGACGCTGTGCCCAAAGGTCTATGAGCTGGCAGACAGCTTTGAGCTCTCCGTTCCCTATCTCTCCCTTGCCCACACCGCCGCCGTGGAACGGGGCTGGGATACCATCGTATGCCTGAATCCGGAAGCCCCCTCACAGATCCAGCACCTGCTGATC
>CAKSVQ010000124.1 GCA_934504065.1 uncultured Dysosmobacter sp.
GTCTCTTCCTCTTCGTCAATACCGCCGCACGACGGCGGCCACTTTGCCAATGATCTGGGCATATGTCCCGTCGATGGGGGAATAGGCGTCGTTTTCCGGCAGCAGCCAGACGTGGCCGTTCTGCCGGGAAAAGCGTTTGACCGTGGCTTCGTCCTCAATCATCGCCACCACGATCTCCCCATTGTTGCAGGTCTGCTGGCGGCGCACCACAACCAGATCGCCGGGGAGGATGCCAGCGCCCAGCATGGATTCGCCCCGCACCCGCAGAGCGAAAAATTCACCGCTGCGGCCTCCAGTATCAAACGTCAGATAGTCTTCAATGCATTCCTGCGCCAGAATGGGGCTGCCTGCCGCCACATTGCCCACCACCGGGATCCGGTCCTCCGGCTCCGGCGGCTCGGTCAGGGCGATGGCGCGGCCCTTGCCCGCCCCTTTTTCAATCACTCCGGCCTCGGCCAGATGCTTCAGGTGGAAGTGCACGGTGGAGGGAGACTTCAGCCCCACGGCCTCGCCGATCTCCCGCACAGAGGGTGGATACCCCTGCTCCCGGATGCAGGAGGCAATATAGTCGTAAATTTTTTGCTGCATATGAGAAAGCTTCGTCATCACGAACCTCCCGGCATTCAAGTTTTTTTCAGTGTACCACAAAAAAACGAAAAGTGCAAACATTTGTTCCATGAAAATTGCGTAGTTTGCGCATTTTTTTCAGGCAGAGGGAAAATGGATTCCCGGTTGAGAAGTTGGCATCGGCGTGGTATACTGCTTTCATCAAAAAAGGAAACAGGAGGAACGCCATGAAGCGGAGCATTGCGGCGGGGCTTGCCGCGCTGATGCTGCTGGGACTGACGGGCTGCGGCTTCCGCACGGAGAGCGCCGACGAGGCCCGGGAGGTCATTCAGGTTATCGCCATGGACACGGTGATGATCTTCAGCACTTACGGCGAGAACAGCACCCACGCCGACTATCTGGCGGAGGACGAGGTGCGGCGGCTGGAGGACGAGCTTTCCCGGACAGAGGAGGGCAGCGTGGTCTATCAGCTCAACCATGCAGACGGAGCCAGCGTAGAGGTGGGCGGCGAGGTGTGCGCCCTGATCCGCGCGGCGGAAGCATACCGGAAGGCTACCTCCGGCGCGTTTGATATTTCCATTGCCCCGGTGGTCTCCGCGTGGGGTTTCACCGAGGAGGAAAACCACGTGCCGCCGCAGGCGGAGCTGGACGCCCTGCTGGAAAAGATGGGAGATGGAATGGTGCGCGTGGAGGACGGCGGCGCGGTCACGCTGGCGCCCGGCGCGGCCATCGACCTCGGGGGCATCGCCAAGGGCTACGCCTCCGACCGCATTGCCATGATCCTGCGGGATAACGCGATCCCCCGGGCCACTATCAGCTTGGGGGGCAATGTGCTGGCATGGGGCAGCCGTCCGGACGGTACACCGTGGCGGGTGGGCATTCAGGACCCCCGGGAGCCGGACAATGCCAACGCCTTTGCGGGATTATTGCAGCTGACGGATGCCTATGCCGTCACCTCCGGCGGCTACCAGCGTTTTTTTGAGGCGGACGGGAGAACCTATCACCATATCATCGACCCCGCCACAGGCTATCCGGCGGACAGTGGGCTGACCTCCGTGACCGTGGTGGCGGCGTGCGACCGTGACGGTGCGGACGGCACCCCCGGCCCGGGAACGATGTGCGACGCTCTCTCCACCGCCCTGTTCGTCATGGGGGAGGAGAAGGCGCTGACGTTCTGGCGCAGCGGCGCGTATGACTTTGATCTGGTACTGGTGACAGCGGACGGCCGCGTGGTGGTGACAGACGGCCTTACCGATGCCTTTGAAGAAAGCGGGGAGAGCGGGTATCGCTATGAGATCGTTTCCTAAACTGCGCCCGTGCCTGTGGGACGGACTGGTGGCCTTATTGGTGGCGGCTTTGGCCGTGGTCTGCGCTTTGGCGGTCTGGTTCCAAGGCGCGGAGGGCGGAGAGCTGACGGCGGTGGTCACCGTGGACGGGCAGGAGGTCCAGCGCTGTCTGCTGGCAGACTTCCCCGAGGGGGAGCAGGTATACAGTGCCAATGGCTATACCCTCCGCGTCTGCCTGACGGACGGCCCGGGGCTGCGGGTGGCGGAGTCAGACTGCCCCACGCAGGACTGTGTGCACACCGGGACCATCACCCGGACGGGCCAGAGCATTGTGTGCCTGCCTGCCCGCATCATCATCCGTCTGGAGGGCGGTGCCGCGCCAAAGGACGCCCCGGATGTGGTCATCGGGTAGGAGGACGCCATGAAACTGACAACAAAACAGCTGACGCTGTGCGCGGTGCTCACCGCCATGGCGCTGGCACTGAGCTATCTGGAAAATTTCTTTCCCCTGTCGCTGGCCATTCCCATTCCCGGCGTGAAACTGGGTCTTGCAAACATCGTCACGGTGTTTGCCCTCTACGCGCTGGGGCCGGGGGCGGCGGTGATGATCCTGCTGGGGCGCTGCCTGCTGGGGGCGGTATTTGCCGGAAACATGAACGCGCTGATCTTCTCCCTTTTGGGCGGCTTTGCCGCCATGGGGGTGATGATCTTGCTGTCTGGCAGCCGCCGCCTGTCGGTTTACGGCGTGTCCATCGGCGGCGCGGCGGCCCACAACTGCGGCCAGATGGCTGCCTCCGTGCTGACGCTGGGGAACACGGCGCCGCTGTACTACCTCCCGGTGCTGCTGGGGGTGTCGCTCTTTACGGGGATGCTGACCGGGCTGGTTTCTGCCTGCCTTTTCCGGGCGCTGGCCCACACAAATTTATGGGAGAGGGGACCATTATGAAAGTACTGGTGCTGACCATGAAAGCGCGCTATGACCGTTTTGCGCCGAAGGACTCGCCTGCCTATCAGAACGCGGAGCTGATCTTCTGCGACCGGGAGGCGGGGGAAGATGCATGGATCGCCGCCGGAGGTGACGCCGAGGTACTGTTCGTCACGCCTGTGACGTGGGTGCGGGAGAGCCTGATCGCCCGGATGCCCAAGCTGAAAATGATCCACAGCGAGGGCGTGGGCTTTGACCGCATCGATCTGGAAGCGGCCCGGAAGCGGGGCATTTACGTGTGCAACAACGCGGGCTGCAACGCAGGGCAGGTGGCTGAGCAGGCGGTGATGCTGATGACCATGCTGCTGCACCACACGCTCTGGGGCGACCGCATGGTGCGTGCCGGGCGGCAGGGTGAGGCCGTGCGCTGGATCGAAGCCCACGCGCCGCTGGACCTGACAGCGGCCAGCGTGGGGCTGGTGGGCTTTGGCGCCATCGGGCAGGAGACGGCAGCCCGGTTAAAGCCCTGCGGTACGACGGTGTATTATTGTGCCCGCCACCGAAAGGACGAGGAGACGGAGCGGCGCTTTGGCGTTTCCTATCTCCCGCTGGAGGAGCTGACGGCGCGGTGCGACATTGTGAGTTTGCACCTGCCTGCCACGGCGGAGAGCACCCATCTGGTGAACCGGGAGTTCCTCGCCCGGATGAAGCCGGGGGCGTTTTTGGTGAACACCGCCCGGGGCGCGATCATCGACGATGAAGCGCTGTGCGAGGCGATCCGCTCCGGCCATCTGGCGGGGGCGGGGCTGGATGCCTATTCCCCGGAGCCTGTCCCGGCGGACCATCCGCTGGTGCGCCTTGCGGCGGAGTACCCCGACAGCCTGATCCTCTGCCCGCATCAATCGGGCATCACAGCGTCCTCCTTCCGCAATGTTTACCGGATGCTCTTTTCCAATTTGGACCGGGTGATGCGCGGCCAGCGGCCGGACAATGTGGTCAACGGACTTTGAAGAGAATATCGACGGTCTTTCCACCCCGGTGCTTATTGCATCGGGGTGTTTGCTTCCGGGAGCGTCAGTCCGTAGCTGCCGTAGGGCACGGTGAAGACCGGGATGCCCGCGGAGGGCGGCGCGATGGCGTACATGGGCAGGAAGAAGGCCAGCGCGTCCTCGGTGAGATAATAATTGCGGGGGTTGAAGCTGCGCCGCAGGCGCTTTTGCCACTGGGGATCGTATGCCATCCCGATCCGCTGCCGCCGTCGGATGTCCTCCTCCGCCAGCACCAGAAGCTGCTGCCGCCAGTGGCCGTAGGGGAAAAACGCGGACAGGGGGACGGGATAGCCGGACGAGAGGTCCCACGTGTCGCCCCAGCGGGTGAGGTAAGGGGCGGCAGAAGGAGACAGGGTCTCGCAGGACTGGGTGTAAAGGCTCCAGAGCGGCCCCTCCTGATAAGTCACATGATAGGAAAGTGCCGCGTGGAAGCAGGGCAGCGGTGCGCTGACGGCCAGCGCGGCGTGGTATTCCGCCTGTGCCTGAGGGAAGAGCTGGCGCTCGCAATAGCGCAGGAACGCCCGGGCCTGCACGCGGTAATAGCGGCGGATGCGGCGGCACACGGCATCCTTCCCCGTCGGCGACGGTACTTTCAGCCGGGCGGTGAGCACCGGGATGCCCTCCACGGTCCATTCCCGCTCGGCGGACCATGGCTCGATCTGCAGGGGTGTCAGGCACGTTTTCATGGGCTTCGCTCCTCCCGGCCGTCAATTTCAAGCTGCTTCAGCCTATGCTGTGGAGATGGAATGGGTGCCTGCCGCACTTTAAAGCAAAAAATTTGCTTTTCCTCTTTACTTTCACGCAGTAACATGTTAAAATTACAACGTATGAAAACGCGCGAACGATCAAGCGCGCCGAAAAGGGGTGTTTGTGATGGTCAAAATCGGAAAAAAGGAAAAGAGCGACGAGCTCTATAAGGCGATCCTGCAGCTGAAGGATGAGCAGGAATGCTATGAGTTTTTTCAGGATCTGTGCACGGTGTCCGAGCTGCGGTCCATGGAGCAGCGGTTTGAAGTGGCGTCGCTGCTGGACGACGGTATGATCTATAACGATATTCTGGAGCGCACCGGGGCGTCCAGCGCCACGATCAGCCGGGTGAACCGCTCGCTGAGCTATGGGACCGGGGCGTATGAGAAGATCTTCGCCCGGATGAAGAAAAAATGAGCAGCTATCATGCATTGGCTTCCAGCTATGATGGGCTGATGGTGGACGGCAGCTACCGCAAGCGGGCGGATTTTCTGGAGCGGTTGTTTAAAAAGAGCCGGATACCGGTGAAAACAGTGCTGGATCTGGCCTGCGGCACCGGGACGATCGCCTGCCTGCTGGCACAGAGAGGCTATGAGGTCACCGCCACGGATGCGTCCGAGGAAATGCTGACGCAGGCGGCGGGAAAAGCGGCGGCTCTCACGGAGCGGCCGCCTTTGTTCCTGCACCAGTCCATGCCCCGCCTGCACCTGACAGAGCAGGTGGACGCGGTGGTCTCCACGCTGGATTCCCTAAATTACCTGACAAGGGAGACCGCCTTACGGGAGACCTTCCACAGGGTGTACCGCTGCCTCAAGCCCGGCGGCGCGTTGATTTTCGATGTGAATTCGCCGTATAAGCTGGAGCGGATGGACCACCAGATGTATATGGACGAGACGGAGGACAGCTTCTGCGTGTGGCGGACGTTCTTTTCCCACCGTACTCAGCTTTGCACCTATCAGGTGGACCTGTTCCGCCTCAATGGCGGCGGGAGCTGGGAGCGGGATTTTGAAGAGCACCGGGAACGGGCATGGAGCGAAGAACAGTTGCGGACGTTTCTGGCGGAGGCGGGCTTTGAAAAGGTCACACTGACCGGGGACCTGACCATAAAGCCGCCCCGTCCGGACGAGGACCGCTGGATCTTCCGCGCGGAAAAAGGAGTAAATGGAGAATGAGTGACCAGTTGGTTCGCGCCATCAGCAAAGATGGCTTTGTAAAGGCGGTGGCGGTGTCCACCCGGGAATTGACGGAGCGGGCGCGGCAGATCCACCGCACCACTCCGGTGGCCACGGCGGCGCTGGGGCGGACGCTGGCGGCGTGTTCCATGATGGGCAACGCCCTCAAGGGCGACGGAGCCAGCGTAACGCTGCAGATCAAGGGCGGCGGTCCGCTGGGCAAAGTGCTGGCTGTTTCGGATAACGAGGGCAATGTGCGCGGCACGGTGGACCATCCGGAGGTCGATCTGCCCCTGCGGGCCGACGGCAAGCTGGATGTGGGTGCCGCCGTGGGCTGCGACGGCACGCTGACCGTGATCCGCGACCTGAATATGAAAGAGCCGTATGTGGGCAGCGTGGGCCTGTTGGGCGGCGAGATCGCCGAGGATCTGGCGGCGTACTTTGTGGAGTCCGAGCAGATCCCCACGGCCTGCGGACTGGGCGTGCTGGTGGATCGGGACCAGAGCGTGCTGGCGGCCGGGGGCTATCTCATTCAGCTGTTGCCTGGCGCAGGCGAGGATGTGATCGCCAAGGTGGAAGGCGGCATCATGGCCGCCGGATCGGTGACGGCGCTGCTGCATGAGGAGGACGACGCCGAATCCCTGCTGCGGCGGGTCATGTCGGACTTTGATCTGGAAATTCTGGAGAAGTCCCCCATCGAGTACCGTTGCTATTGCAGCCGCGACCGGATGGAGCGGGCGCTGATCAGTCTGGGCACGGAGGAATTGCAGGCCATGCTGGACGAGCAGGGCGGTGCGGAGCTGCGCTGCCAGTTCTGCGACAATGTGCAGACCTTCACCAAATCGGATTTGGAAGGCCTGCTGAAAAAGATGAAGAAAAAAACTTGAGTTTTTTTCGGAAAAAGGGTTGACAGATGGGGCACCTGTGCGTATAATAGCTTTTGTCGTCTGACGAGTGCAGCGGCAACCCGGGAGCATAGCTCAGCTGGTTAGAGCACCTGCCTTACAAGCAGGGGGTCACTGGTTCGAGTCCAGTTGTTCCCACCACTATTATATATGGCCCGGTAGTTCAGTTGGTTAGAACGCTAGCCTGTCACGCTAGAGGTCGACGGTTCGAGCCCGTTCCGGGTC
>CAKSVQ010000125.1 GCA_934504065.1 uncultured Dysosmobacter sp.
GTGGCCAAGCAGGTCTACGGCGTGGATCTGGTTCCCTTCGATGCGATCCCCAAGGCGGACTGCGTCATCGTGGCGGTGGGCCACGGCGAATTCCGCGCCCTGTCCCTCATGCAGCTCCGGGAGCTGTTCAAGAGCGAGCTTTCCAACGATGAACGGGTTCTCATTGATGTCAAGAGCCTCTACCGCATGGACGAGCTGAAGGCCTCCGGCCTGCGCTTCTGGCGGCTGTAAAAAAATGGACGCAGAAAGGGAAGACGCATGAAAAAGATCGTTACCGTGGTGGGCGCACGCCCCCAGTTCATCAAGCTGGCGGTGGTCTCCCGCGCGCTTCGGCGTCAGCCGGAGTTTCAGGAGGTGCTGGTGCATACCGGTCAGCACTATGACCACAATATGTCCGATGTGTTTTTTGAGGAAATGGACATTCCCAAGCCGGACTACAACCTCGGTATTTCCGGCGGCACCCACGGCGAGATGACCGGAAAAATGCTCATCGAGATCGAAAAGGTGCTCATGAAGGAGCGGCCGGATATGGTTTTGCTTTTCGGCGACACCAACTCCACCATGGCGGCGGCGCTGGCGGCGGTAAAGCTGCATATCCCCGTGTGCCATGTGGAGGCGGGCAACCGCCTCGGCACCTTTGAAAACCCCGAGGAGATCAACCGCATCGTTACCGACCATGTATCGTCCATGCACCTCGTCTGCACGCCCTCCGGCGTGGAGTTTCTGAAAAAGGAAGGCTTTGACCGCTCCGTCACGCTGGTCGGAGACCCCATGTACGATGCCTTCCGCTATTATTCGGACCGGCTGGACGGCAGCGAACTGAAAGAGCTTGCGGACTTCGACGGCAAGCCTGTTTCCCTGCCAGCGGAGTTTTATTACATGACCTGCCACCGGCAGGAAAATACAGATACCGACGAAAAACTCCGCAATATTTTCGACGCGATGGAGGCGCTGGACGCGCCCACCGTGTATCCCGTCCACCCCCGCAATCATGACCGCGCGGCGCGGCTGGTGCGGGAAGGCGGCTATCGGAAGATCATTCTGACGCAGCCCGTGGGGTATCAGACCTCCATTTCGCTGGTCAACCACGCCAAGAAGATCGTCACGGACTCCGGCGGGCTCCAGCGGGAGGCGTTTTTCGCAGGGAAGCCCTGTGTCACCGTCTTTGATTATGTGGGTTGGCCCGAGACCATGCGGAACAACTGCAATCAGCTTGCCAAGCCGGACAAGGCGGACATTCTCGCCAAGCTGTCTGTTCCCGTGACCTTCGATCCCGCCTACCAGCCCTTCGGGGACGGCCACAGCGCCGAAAAAATCGTTGAGAAGATCAAGGAGTTTCTGCAATGATCAAGGTCTGCCACATGACCAGCGCCCACGGCGAGGAGGATGTGCGCATCTTCCATAAGGAGTGTATTTCTCTCGCAAAGGCCGGCTATGACACCTATCTGGTCGAGCGCGGCGAAAGCCGTGAGAAAGACGGTGTTCATATCATCGGCGTGGGGGAAATCCCCAAAAGCCGCCGCAAGCGCATGACCGAAGGCGCGAAAAAGGTCTATGAAGCCGCAAGAGCTGTGGACGCGGATATTTATCATCTCCATGACCCTGAGCTGCTGCCTTATGGTCTCAAACTGAAAAAGGCAGGGAAAAAAGTCATTTTCGACAGCCATGAACACACGGCAGAATCTATTTTAGAGAAAACGTGGATCACACCGCTTATTCGTATGCCGGTTTACTGGGCCTATTCCGCCTATCAGAGTAGCGTCTGCCATAGACTGGACGCTGTTGTGACCGTAACGCCCCACATGGTAGACTACTTCAAAAAACGAAATCCTAAGACGGTTTTTGTTGCCAATTACCCGATGTTGGAAGAAATGCCGGCGGAGATGTCCGCCGTTGAAAAGGTAAAGGCGATTGTTTTTGCCGGCGGCATCTCAGAGCAATGGAACCACGGGAAGATCATCGCGGCATTAGAGCGACTTCCTGACTGCCGTTACTGTCTTTGCGGTGACGGAAGTGCGGATTATATGGCATCGTTGCAAGAAAAGTCCGAATGGAAACAGGTCGACTTCTTGGGAAAAATCCCTCACAAGGAGGTTGCTGAAAGATTGTCGCGGTGTTCCATCGGAATGGCGGTGTTGACCCCCGGACGCAATACGGGATTCCAACTTGGTACTATGGGCAACACAAAAATTTTTGAGGAAATGATGGCGGGATTACCCATTATCTGCACGAATTTTATCCTGTGGAAGGAATTTGTGGAACGCTACCATTGCGGCATCTGCGTCGATCCCGCCAACGTGGACGAAATCGCCGACGCGATCCGCTACCTGCTGGACCACCCTGACGAGGCCCGTCAGATGGGCGAAAACGGCCGCCGTGCGGTCAAAGAGGAATTCAACTGGGGCGTGGAGGAAAAGAAACTTCTGGCCCTGTATGAGGAAATTTTGAACAAAGTATAAAAGGATGTGCTTTTTATGAATTACGCACTCATCGGCTGCGGCCGCATTGCGGTCAACCACATCAAGGCCGCCCTGAACAACAAGCTGAACATCGTCGCCGTGTGCGATGTGCTGCCGGAGAAGATGGAGGAGCTGCTGGCCAAGTATGACCTCCAGAATGACGATTCCATCGCCCGCTACACGGACTATAAAAAGCTGCTGGCCGAGCATCCCGACCTGCAGCTGGCCTCCATCGCCACGGAGAGCGGCATCCACGCCGAGATCGCCCTCGCCTGTATCGACGCGGGGGTGAACGTCATCATCGAAAAGCCCATGGCCATGAGCATGGACGACGCGGACGAGATCATCCGCCGCAGCGAGGAAAAGCACGTGAAGGTGGCCGCCTGCCACCAGAACCGCTTCAATGTCGCCGTGCAGGAGATGCGCCACGCCGTAGAGGCAGGCCGTTTCGGACGGCTCTCCCACGGCAGCATCCACGTCCGCTGGAACCGTGACCGGAACTACTACGATCAGGCACCGTGGCGGGGCACCTGGGCGCAGGACGGCGGCTGCCTGATGAACCAGTGCATCCACGGCATCGACCTGCTGCGCTGGATGATGGGGGACGAGGTGGATGAGGTCTACGGCGTCACCAAGCAACAGTTCCACGATTACCTCCAGTGTGAGGACATCGGCATGGCGGTCGTGAAATTCAAAAACGGCGCGGTGGGCACCATTGAGGGCACGGTAAACGTTTACCCGAAGAACCTTGAGGAAACCCTCTATCTCTTTGGCGAGACCGGCACGGTCAAACTGGGCGGCACCTCCACCAACAACATCGACGTGTGGAATTTTGCCGACGAGAGCGACGCCGACGCAAAGAACAAAGGCTTGCAGGAGGCTACCAGCAATGTCTACGGCAACGGCCACACCAGCCTGTTTGCCGACATGATGGACGCCATCGAGCAGGACCGCAAGCCCTATGTGGACGCGGTGGCGGGCCGCAACGCGCTGGAGATGATCTTAGCCATCTACCAGTCCGCCGCCACCGGCCAGCCGGTGAAGCTGCCGCTGGAGCACACCGCCAGCACGGACTTCGAGGGACGGTTTGATTGAACTTCGCCGAGCAGCTTCTGTGCGGCAGACCCCTGTCAGCACATTACACAGAAAACAAAGGAGAACTCTCTCATGGATCGAACCCTGTCCAAGGTATGGAACAGCCGCTACGGTAAATACCTGCTCCCGCTGAGTTTTTGTGTCGGGAATCTGATCAACGTCATGTTTTACTATCTGGGGCTGGCCTTTCAGGACAATATTGCCCGTCAAACCGGTTTTGTGATCGGCAATGTCCTCTTTGCCTCCGTGGCGTTTCTGGCGCTGCTGTCCACGCTGCGTTTCAGCCACTTAAAGTTAAAATCCCTGTTTCCCTTGGGCCTTGTATTGCTGTTTTTTGCCGGCTGCTACATCAGGGCGCTGATACGCTTTGGATTTACAGGAACGTGGACTCATCGTGCCGGTCAGTTTATCTTTTTTTCATTTCCCGCATTTTGCACTGGCGTTTATGCGGCACAGAGGCGGTACGAAGCAGCTTTCTTTGAAGGGTTGGAACAGCTCGGCCTTTTTGCGGCCCCTGCCGCTTTGATTTATCTCAACGGATCATTATTTAACTGCAACCCGTTTAACTATGGCAGAGATTTCGGCATTCTTTCCTATATGACCTTCTCATACACCCTGATGCCGTTTCTTTTGGCAATGGTGTTCCAGTATTTAGAGGGGAAGCCATTTTCTCTGTTTGGACGAACGCTGAGACATCCCCAGCGCCTCCGCGGCATTCTTATTGCGCTCTTTTGGATCGCCATTATTGCATCCGGTACACGCGGAACCTATTTTTGCGTGGTCGGTTTCTGCATTTGTCTGGTATTTTCCTCCTGCCTGCATCGTGAGTCCCGCCAGAGAAGCGCGATCCTGTCTGCCGCTATGACGTTTGTCCTGTGTTTCAATATTTTTGTTTACGCGCCGCAGGGGTTTGGCACATGGCGGATGGCTAGCTTTTTGCAGGGCATATCCAAAGGTGAATTTGTTACAACAAATGAGGATCCCAAAGTTTCCGATAGAATTGATGATTTAGTAAAAGCGGACGGCGACCAGCAAGTAACCAACCGTCCGGATACTCCATCTGAGCCGGATGCGCCGTCTCAGGAAGATAGTATGGGGGAAAACATTCAAATTGGCAGCCGCGGCACTCTTTTCAAGCTGGCAGTAAAAGAATTTCAGAAGTCACCGATCACCGGCATGGGTCCCATGGGGTATACTGTGAAATACGGAATGTACCCGCACAATATTCTATTAGAACTTTTGTGTGAAACGGGGCTGGCGGGGTTTATCCCACTGATGCTTCTGATTCTCTGGGCGGTTAAGAATCTGCTGCATTTCGGATGGAAGCAAAAGCATGTCCGTTATTTTTTCTTGTTTTTGATCGCCTATATGGTGCAGGCCAATATTTCCGGAGATCTGTGGTATTTCTCCCCACTGCTGTGCGCCCTTGGTTACGGCTTGACGCTGCCCAATAAGACGTGTGAAGCGGTCCCGGTTCCCGGAACGCCGAAAAAAGACGTGGCTGCCTCCACGGATAGAGCATAAGGAGAGGGTACGGCATTGACCATAAAAAAGAACCACATCATCAGTACGGTTTTTTCCGTCACGGGCCTGCTGATCGTCAGCAAGCTGCTGGGCTTTGTCAAACAGATGGTGACGGCTTCCGCTTTCGGCGCAACGCTGGAAACGGATCTCATCAATCTTTCTCAGGGATTGATCGGAAATATTCAATATTTATTGGTGCAGTCTGTGCTTTCCGCCCTTATCGCCGTTTATCTGCATACTGCGCAGCAGGGGGAGGATGCTTCGCGGCACTTTGCCTTTGATGTCTGGAAGGCTTTGACGGTCTTTACCGCCATGGTCGTGCTCTTCGTGGAGCTATGCGCGCCGTGGCTCGCCCGGCTGATCGCACCAAGCTATCCGGCTGAACAGATCGTGCAGCTGAGCCGCTACCTGCGCCTGTTTGCCCCGGTACTGCTGCTGCTCACATGGATCGCCGTATTCAACGGCTTGCTCCATGCCAATAAGCGTTTTGTCCCCGGTGAAATGATCTCTGTTCACCAGAGTATTTTTCTCATCGTTCTGGCTGCGGCACTTGCGCGTACGCTCGGTGTGCAGGTTCTTGTCCTTTCGTTTTTTGCCTATAATCTCTGGAATGCAGGCTATATGGCCATTCTCTCCCGGCGCTATTGGACGGTCTCCCGCGGAAATCCGTTCCGAAATCCCGCGGTCCGAGAATTGCTGCACATGATGGGGCCGCTGCTGCTGGGCTATTCGCTGGTGTACATCAACCAGATGGTCGATAAGATGCTGGTATCCGGCCTTGAGGCAGGAGCGGTCACGGCGCTGAACTATGCCGCCGTCCTGAGCAACCTGGTCTGTACGTTTATCACCACCTTTGCCTCCATGCTCTTTGCGTATGTCACCACGCGCATTGCCGTGGGGGACACAGATGGCGCGGCGCAACTCACGGAGCGGACAGCGCTTCTGCTTTCCGTCGTCTTTCTTCCCATCACTATTCTGACGGTTCTGCTGTCAGAGGAGATCGTCACCATCGCCTATGCCCGCGGCGCATTTGACGCGGAAAGCGTGCGCATCTGTACCCAGGCCCTGCGCGGCTATGCGCTGATGTTTGTCCCTCTGGTTTTCCGGGAGGTTTACAGCCGGTTTCAGTATGGCCATCAAGACTCCAAACGTCCCATGGTTAACAGCAGCATCGGCATTGCCTTAAACATTGTGTTAAGTGTTGCGCTTTGCCCGCGTTACGGCGTTCTGGGCGTAGCTTTTGCCACCAGCATGTCCGTTGTGGTATGCGGCGTGCTGAATATGTGCTCTGCCAGAAAGCTGAGCACCGCCTTGTCTTTTCGTCCCTACCTGCGCTTGCTGCCTTTTTTAGCCCTGTGCGGTGCGGTCTGCGGCGTAATTGCCCGCTTCAGCGCTACGCATTTGGCCGCGCAGAATGCGCTGCTCCGTTTTGCCCTCTCTGCACTCATCGGCATGGCGGCCTATGCTGTGTGTGCCAGCCCATTGCTCCTGCGTCTGTGGCGGCAGCTTCGGCAGAATGACAGCTCTAAATCATGATAATTCTTGCAAGTCGTTTCGCAGGAAACCGGGGGAGACAGGTCCATGATCTGCCGCCCCCGGATTTTTTTCGCTGCCTATCGGTGATAATGTACAATAAGGGACCTGTTGACAAAAAGCAGCCACGATTTCTCGTGACTGCCCTTAGCCTATTTTTGTTGACAATTCAATGCCCAAAATGAGTTATGAATTAAC
>CAKSVQ010000126.1 GCA_934504065.1 uncultured Dysosmobacter sp.
AGAATTGGGCTGATGCACTCATGGAGTAATTTCTCCTGAGGCAGATGTCGAAGCGACAGCGGTTTTGTCTGAGGAGAAGCGAAGTTCACAAGCGCAGTACCGTCCGAGAGGAAGTATTGCGCCCAAGAAAGAACGGGTCGTCTGATTCCCGTGAGTCAGACAATATATTCTCCGAATACTTCGACAGAATTTTCGCCGCCGAGACGTTCAAAGCAACGAACTGAAAAAACAGCCCTCTCCGGGTGAAGTTCCAGAGAGAGCCGCATCAAACATTAGATAGAGTAGGTTTCGGGCCTGTCTTCGGGCAGAGACACCTTGCGGAATTCCTGGATGAAGTCTCCGATCCACTCGGTCGTGCCTGCCATCATTTCCTGACCCCATTCCGGAGTCGCCTCGCTCGAATCCTTGCCGCCGAAACCGCCGGTCGAAGCGGTATCCCTGACGTCGCGGATGACCCGCACGGCGGCGCCCTTGAAGCGGGCTCTGCTCATGTGGAACGGAACCAGGTTTTCAGTGAGCGGCGGAATGATGTTTTCTTTGAGGTATTCGCGCTTGACGATGTCCGGACGGATGGCCATCATCGCGGACACTTCCTGTGCATCCCCGTGGCCCGTGACCCAGTTCTTGTTGAGTTGCGGAGCGATGCTCCACCAGTCCACCAGCGACACGAGTGCGCCCATGCGATAGAGCTTGAGGCCGGCACGGTCGATCGCCGGATCATTGCCGCCGTGGCCGTTGATGATGCAGAACCTGCGGGCGCCGTGGCGATGCCAGCAAAGGAGCATGCGTTCGATGAGAACGGACATCGTTTCCAGGCCGATGTCGACGGTACCCGGAAAATTGATGTGCTGCGGAGCGACGCCGTAGCAGACGGGAGGCGCAACGATCACGCCGGGCTGGTCGGCAATGCGGCGGGCGAATTCCTGCGGAATCATCCAGTCCGTTCCTAGCGGGCCGATGGAGCCGTGTTGCTCCGTGGAGCCCACAGGAATGACGATGACGTTGTCGGTGTTTTTCAAGTGTGCTTCGGCTTCCTGCCAGCACATTTCAGCTAAGTACATGATTCAATCCCTTACTTAATGACAAATCGAATTAGAGAAGCATGAGCGTGATGACGACAAGAGCGGCGAGCGTCGGCAGAGCGTTGCGCTTGGCGATGTCCATCGGAGACACGCCGGCGAACTTGGCGCAGATGATGGTGGCGGCGGCAACCGGACTCATGGTGCGGCCGAGACCGGCAGCGATCTGAGCAACGGAACCGAGTTCGATGATGCCGTAGCCCATGTCGGGAGCGTGCGGAACGACGGAGCCGTAGAAGGCCAGGGAGGCTGCGTTGCCGGAACCGGAGACCATGGCCATGAAGAACGGGCCGGTGGCGGCGGTGAGCTGAGCAAGCGCCTGAGAATTCTTCATGACTTCGACGAGGTAGTCGGTAAGGCCGATGACCTTCATGCCGCCGCAGAAGACGGCAGCCGCGCACATCAGGCCGATGACTTCGCAGTAGCCGTCGCCGGTGCCCTTGAAGAACTTCTTGATGGCTTCGGCAACATTGATGCGCGTCACGGCGATGCCGAGAACGGAACCGATGAGCATGGACGTCGGAACGTCGATGTACGGGATGAGAGCAACCTGCTTGGAACCCAAAACGAGGATGACAAGCGGAATGATCGGGATCAGAGCATAGAGATAGTTGACGCGGAGCTGTTCACCGGAATCGTCGGTCATCTTTGCCTTCGAAAAATCGACACCTTCCTTCATGAAGTAAGCGAGGAGCGTAAGAACAATGGTGGCGGCGGCCAGGCCCATGAAGGAGCTCGGCACAATGCGGGCGATGACGGTCATGACGTCGACCTGGGCGATGTCGGCCAGCATCGGGTTCAGCGCCATCCCCGGAGAAATCACATTACCCCAAGTGCCGAGATAGACGGCGGAAGCGGCCATGGCCGGCTTGACGCCCATCTTGAGAAGCGTCGGAATCAGCAGAGCGCCCACTGCGGCGGCAATGCCTGCAGCGGAAGGCAGAGCGATCGACAGAAGCCAGGTCACAATGACCGTGGCCGGAATGATGACGAACGGAAGCTTCTTCAGGCAGTTCGTCAGAAAGACGACAAGGTGGTCGGAGCACTTCGTGTACTGCATGACGTACGAGAAGCCGAGCACGGTACAAATCGTCGGAACTACGCCGCCCGTCATCGCTTTGACGAACTGCGTAACCGCGTAGCCGACGTCGCCGCCGAGAACGGCCATAAGAATGCCGGAACCCGCCAGGACCATGCGGGTTTCGAAGTTTTTGATGATCAGGGCAAATGTCGCTATGACGATGCCGAGAGCAACATAAATCATGATTCTCTCCTCAGGATAGTTTTAAAACGGCTCCGGGGTTTCATGAGCCGCAAGCATCTCAGACGGACTTTTTAATTGAAACAGCGACACCTTCTGAACGCTCCGAGGCGGGAGTTTATTTGTGACTGTAGTACATAAAGCTAGAGTCGTTGCACGCGCATTCGTGCAAAATATGAACACATGCTACGGATTAGCCGGCGAAATCTTGAGATTCCGCTGTCAATCAACTAGCATGCGTCTAATATCACATCGCGATTCCGTGCTTAATCTGCACGGAAAAAGACCAGGAAAACCATGCCCGACGGCAATCCTCTCCTACAACACCTCTCCCATCTCGGTTCCTGGGAGATTATTTTCGAAGTTGTTGAGTGCGGCTCCATTACCTTGGTAGCCGACAAGCACCGGTTGGAACGCACTCAACTGTCGCGCAGAATCTCCCAGTTTGAAGACGAGCTGGGCACGCATCTTTTCGAGCGCCGCGGCAAGTTGCTGATGCCCACACAAAAGGCACTTGACATGAAGGAGAGGCTTCAACCCGTCATCGTGTCATACAAGCATGCCATGGGCTCGTTACGCGTTTCAGAGGATCTGGCTGAGGGTTGCATCAGGCTCGGCGCCATGCCCGGATTCATGCAGCTTCAGATCGTGCCGCACATCATTGAGTTCCAGAGGCTCTATCCGCGCATCAGCTTCGACGTCACGACGTGTAATTCGCCTGACGACTATATGCGGGGGCAAACGGACATCATGTTCTACTACGGTCCCGTCGCTCAGCCGCATCTGGTTGAATATTGGGTTTCGAACGCCATTCTCATTTCTTGCGCCTCACCCGAATATCTGGCTCGCTACGGCGTTCCCAAGCGGCCGGAAGATCTTCAGCGCTTTGCCGGCGTGGCCTTCTGCGGCAAACAGCGCGATCACGTCGAATATCTGGAATATCGAGGCGAAAAGGTTCACTTTTCCTGGAAGAGCGTGATCCGGTTCAACAACATTCTCTCGGTTAAGGCAGCGATCATCAAGGGCGGCGGGATTGCGCTCGACATTCCCCTTCACCACTGTTACGAAGAGCTCATGAACGGCACGCTCGTGCCGGTCTTCAAGACTTGGCATCCGCCGGTTTTGCAGAACTACGTCGCCGTCACGCGAGCCGCATCCCGTCTGAAGCGCATGCAGCTCTTCATCGAGTGGTACCTGAAGCAGAGGCAGGCATTTGACAAAGAACAGCGCATCGCCATCCACAAGCGATTCGGTATCACCTTCAACTTATAGCCGTGAAGCCTCTTTCGACTTGTGCTGAGGGAGACCTCACATATTGGCAGTTATGCAACGAGTCCAAGGATGATTCCTCTTGGCCTCGTCAAATAATCGGACCTACTGGTTGTCTGGCAGACGCTCGGCGTTATGACACCATCACCCCGAAATCCCGTTGCAACCGCTGAATCATTTCTCCCTCAATTTCTCGACGTCGACGGATATACCATTCGACGAAGGTCGTGACGCGCTTCAACGTGGCAGATTCCTCTGTGGTGCCGATGTAATTTTCCAAGTTGGGTACGTGCCAGCCGTTGAGAATCGGTACTAGATTTCCCTTCAAGATATCCTGATACCCGTGGTGTGCAGGGCAGTCCAACATGACGCCCGCCCCCTTAACGGCGGCGGTTTTGGCGGACAAGATGTTGTTGAACCGCAGTTGTGACTTCCAACGGTAGTGCGTTTCTTCCTGCCCGAGTTTCAGAATATCGGAATGAGGGCGGCAATTGCCGGTAAAGATGATTCCGGAATGCTGTGCGAGATCGGCCGGAGCTTTGGGCGTGCCGCGATCTGCCAGGTATTCCGGCGCTGCACAGGCTACAAAGAGCGACCGTGTCACCCAATGTTCAACGAGCCCTTTCCTTGGCCTCGGTCCGTAATAGAGCATCACATCGCACTGCCCGTTCAAAAGGGCCTCCGGATCCTCGTTGCAGACAACGTCAAACAGAATGTCAGGGTAACTCTTTTGGAATTCGACGAGGAGAGGGACGACTTGCTCCTGCATGAACCCCGGCATACCGCCGATGCGGATATTTCCTTTCAAGCGGTTTAGGTCATGCACTATCTCGGCGAGCCGGTCGTCAAACTGCTGTACGAGGGGGTGCAACGACGCTTTGGACTCCAACGCCAACTGCGTAGGCGAAATCTTATGGCCCCGACGAATCAGCAAGGGGCGGCCAATTTCCTTTTCCATCTGCGCAATGAGTCGGGAGAGTTGCGCACGATCCATCCCGTTCTTCATCGCGGCCTTTGCAACGGAGCCTTCATCCAGGACGGCAAAGACGAGGTGCCAGTTGTTGAGATTGCGGCAAAGGGTACTGGACAAATCGGGCATAAGTAGTTTCCCTATCAGTGTCAGCAAAACACGTAAGATCGTGACAAAACAGTCATTGAAGACTGCTGTATTCCTGGTTGAGTTTCAAAGTTTACCCTTATATCGAATCGATGTTTTCTGAAAATGGACGTTTCGTTCACAGATACCGTGATTAATTCTTCATCGAACAACGTGATTAAAACAGAATATTCCTTCCTGCTATCGTCCATAAACTTCCCCTCATTCAGTTATAAGGAGGAGAAGCATGAAGTCCATGAACACCATCCCTTGGGGCTGTGACCGCTTGGAATCCACGAGCGATGAAACGGCCCTCAAAACTTGGGGGTATTGGCAGAACCGCATTAACCGTGCCTCGCTGGTGATGCTTTACGAAGAAGGCATCGTTACGGACGAGGAGGCTAAGACCATTGCCGAGGCACAGACGATTGCCGAAGCCAAACAATTGTCGATGCCGCCCATTTCAGACATCATGCCGCTGGAGAAACTTCTCATTGAATCCTGCGGGCAGTTGGCGACTCTCATCCACACGGGGCGCAGTCGTCAGGACATCTTTGCGACGCTTAACCAGGCGCGCCTCCGCGAAGCTGTAATGGATATCTCCGAGAATCTCAACGCATTCCGTCGTCGATTGCTAACGCTCGCCGAAGCCCATACCGAAACCTGGATGCCGGCCTACACGAACGGTGTGCAGGCAATGCCGATTACGTTGGCTTTCTATCTTTCGGCTTTCTTGGAATCCTTTGAACGTGATGCTGACCGTCTGACGTCCTTGTGGCAACGAGTTAATCGCTGTGCGTTGGGTACCGGTGTTCTGGCTTGTTCGTCGTGGCTGCTTAACCGGAATCGTCTGGCGGAGCTTTTGGGCTTTGATGGGCCGATTGCAAACGGTCTTGACAGCTCGCAGGTCAGTCTCTTTGATGTGCCACTCGAAGCTGCATCCGTAGCAGGCAACATCGCTGTTCGCATTGGAACCCTGATGCAGGATATTGCTCAACAATATTCTCAAACGCGGCCGTGGCTGTTATTGGATTCTAGTGCTGCCTACGCGTCGTCAGCAATGCCTCAGAAACGCAACCCCGGCATCATTCAGAAAACACGCGCCAAGGCAAGTGACGTCGTCGGCGAAATGCAGACGGCCTTCATTCGGGCGCACAACCTCAATCTCGGTATGTACGACAACAAGGAATCCGTATCCGAAGACAACACACGGGTGTTTGTGGATGCGGTTCACACGCTGAAATTGGCCGATTGGGCTTTTTCCATGTTGCGCGTGCATCCGGATCGGGCGCTGGAAGAACTGGAAAGCGATTGGACAACGACGATGGCACTTGCGGAAGTCCTGCAACATCGCTTCCATTTACCGTTCCGCGTAGGTCATAACTTCTCCAGCGAAATGGTGACGGCAGCGCGTCAAAACGGTTGGATTCCGAAGTCGTTCCCGTACGCTGAAGCTCAGAAGATCTACCGAGCTGTAACGTTGCGGCTCGAAGGTGAAGAGTTGGAATTGCCGCTCACGGAAGCGGAACTTCGTGAATCTTTATCGCCCGCGTTTGTCGTGAAAACTCGCGTAGGGGCCGGTTCACCGGCGCCGGAGGCTGTGGCCGCCATGCTCAAAGAGCAGAAGGCACGACTTGAGTCTGATGAGGCACAGCTTCAGGGGTGGCGTAATCAACAAAAAGTGGCTCAGGAAACGCTGGATCAGTGTTTCGAGGCTCTGAAAAACTAAAAGGAGAGAGCTATGTGGATGTTTTGGTTGGGCGTAGCCATCGTCATCATGACGTTCTGGCTCATTTTCAAAAACTATGAAGCCCGCATTGTTTTGACCTTGGCCGGTGCCTTGATGGCATTGATCGGCGGCGATTTGGGTGGGTCGGTCAACGCTTTCGTGAAGCAACTGGTGAACGGCGGTCTGGTACCGACCATCACCATTGTGATGGGCTTCGGAGCCTTAATGGTTTATACGAAATGTTCGGAACACCTCGTGGCGGCGTTGGTACAGCCGTTGCGCAAGGTGCCTTTCATCATTATTCCGGGCGCCGTAATCATCACGTGGTTCCTCAA
>CAKSVQ010000127.1 GCA_934504065.1 uncultured Dysosmobacter sp.
ACACACTTGCGGACTGAGCAGTGTTTTTTCCGACACACTCTTCCAACCCTATCCTTCTCCATGTACCGCATCAAAATACTGCATTTTATATTGTCGAACGCTTTTCCGTTCTTCTTTATGGAACCGTAACAGCTTTGGCCGTTCTATTAACACCACAATGCGCCGTTTTTCTGTATAATAAAAGCATCTCAAGTGAGTCGGCCCGCATCGATTTCTGGCCGGAAGAAAGGAGCACATCATGGAAAACGCCGTGGCTAAGTATTTACATAAAGGGGAACAGGTCTACTGGTCTGACACGCCCGAAAAATTCCCGCTTCTGGACAAGCACACCAAGCTGTCCGTGTTCCTGAACTGGGGTATCACCACCGCCGTGACGGTGCTGTTTCTTGCCTATTATTTTCTGGCGCTGTGCCACGGGACGTTCAGTCCCGTGTTCGTGGGACTGGTTTTGTGCACCGCAGCCCTCATCATGTACCTCCCCGTGAAAAAACAGCGCAATTTGCAGGGCGCCCATTACTACATCACCAACGAGCGGGCCATCCTCGTCACTAAGGATTCCACCTATTACTGTCTGGACCTCAAGGACGTGGGCAGCGTGCAGCAGGTGCAGGACCGGGACGGCAAGACCTGTCTTGTGCTGGGCACCGACCTGATTCGGGATGTGAAAAAAGGCGTGGACTGGCGCAGCAAAAACGTGAAGCTGGGCATCCGCACGGAAGGCCCATGGGATTACGTTTCCTCCATGCTCTTCTTCCGGGCCAGCAATGTGGACGGGGCCATGGACGCGCTCTATCAGGTGGGCGCTGCCGCCTGACCGTTCAATTTCATTCGCCACTCTCTTTTCTCTCTTTTTACATGGCAAACGCGGACTGCAAGAATTTGCAGTCCGCGTTTGCCATTGTTTTTAAAAAAGCATCTTCGCCGCACTCAGGTGTGGTTTTCCCAGCGCTGCATATCATGGTCGTAAATGCCGAAGCTGTCCAGCACCTTGCAGGCAATGTGGCGCACCATATCGTCGATGGTGGCAGGACCGTTGTAAAACGACATGACCGGGGGGATGATGGTGCAGCCCATCTCCGACAGCGTCAGCAAATTCCGGCAGTGGATCACGCTCAGCGGCGCTTCCCGGGGCACCAGCGTCAGCCTGCGGCGCTCCTTCAGCGTCACGTCCGCCGCCCGCAGCAGCAGATTATCCGAATAGCCGGAGACGATGCCCGCCATGGTCTTCATGCTGCACGGCACAATGGCCATGCCCTCCGTGCGGAAGGTACCGCTGGCGATGGAGCTGGACACGTCCATGGGGTCGCACACCACATCTGCCAGTGACCGCAAGTGCTCCATCCCCGGGGCGTATTCCACCTCCACGGTCTTTTCCGCAGCCCGGGTCATCACCAGAAACGACCGCCACTCCGGCATGGCCCGCAGCCGCTCCAGCACTGCCGCGGCCACAGGCACGCCGGACGCGCCGCTGATGCCGACCACAAGATTTTTTTCCATATTCCGTTCCTCCGATCTCAAAACCGCCCCCGGCGCGGCTGCCGCGCCGGGGGCAGGGGTCTTCCTTAACAGCATAGCAGATGTGGCGGGCGCTGTCCACCTCAGTTTGCGGCAGAGCGCTTGTCGCTGCGGAAAGAGAGGTACGCGCCGCCCAGAATCAGCGCAATGCCCAACACCGTGCCCGCCACCAGATGCTCCTTCCACAGCAGCACGCCGAAGGCCGAGGAAAAGATGACAGAGAGATAGTTATAAATGGAGATCTCCCCAGCGGGGGCGTATTTATAGGCGGACGTATTGAAGTAATTGAACAGCAGCGCGGAAATGCCCAGACACAGCAGCTTGATCCACTCCGCCCCGCTGGGCATCACGAATCCGCCCAGCATCATGACCGGGAACGCCACCAGCGCCGTGACGATGTTGTAATAAAACACGATGGTGGGGGTATCCACATCCTGCTTGAGCTTGCGCACCATGGTATACGAGCAGCCTGTGATGACTGCCGAGGCAAAGGCAATGAGATACCCCGTCTCCACATGGGCAAAGTTTGGCCGGATGATGCACAGCGCGCCGCCGAAGCTGATGAGCAGCGCCAGCACGTGGCCCTTGCGCAGCCGCTCGCCCAGAAAGGCCGCCGCCAGCACCGTGACCACAAAGGGACTGAGGTTGACCAGCGCCATGGTCTCGGCCAGCGGCGCACGGGCCACCGCCGCGTAATAGGTGAAGGCCCCCAGCACACCGCTGAAGCCCCGCAGGATCAGCAGCGGCTTATGTTTGCCGCTGAGACGCTGGTGCTTGACCACCATGGTGGCACTGGCCACCGCCAGCATCACCGCGCCCCGGAAAAACAGCACCTCCACCGTGGGCAGCGTGCCGCCGATCCACTTGACGCAAACGGAGATCAGGGAGTAAAACAGAGCGCTGAGCACCGCCAGAAATACGCCTTTTTGTCGGTCGGAAACAGTCAACAGGATCTCCCCCCTTTTTCTTTTTTGACCTATATGCGATTTCCCCGCCCAAATGGATGGACGGGGAAATTGCATACACAACTGAAAATAAGCAGGAATTACTGGTTCTGTGCGCTTTCGGCCTGCAGGGTCTTCTCGATTTCGGCCATCTCCTCGTCAGACTTGTGAGTGGTCTTGGAGGTCTTGAAGCTCAAGATGATCATGAGGATCAGGAAGATGGAGATGCCGATGCCGATGGGCCGGGTCAGCATTCCGATGGGATCATTGGAATACTGCAGCATGGCGCGGCGCAGGTACTCGTCCATGGTGCGGCCAATGAGCAGGCCCAGCAGCATGGGAGGAATAGGATAGCCATAGGTCTTCATCAGCATACCGATGACGCCGAAGAACAGCAGCACCAGCAGGCTGGTCATGGTATAGGTGGAGGCATAGGAGCCGATGACACAGAAGATGACCACGAAGGGCATCAGCACATTGTCGTCCACCGTCAGGAACGTAATGGCGAAGCGGGAGAGGAAGAAGCCCACGAAGCACAGCAGAACGCCAGCCATCACCATCAAAACAGTGATCTTGCACAGAATGCCAGGGGCGTCGTTGAGCAGGGTGGGGCCGGGACGGAAGCCCAGCAGGAACAGCGCCGCGATGAACACGGAGGTGGTGGCGCTGCCAGGGATGCCCAGTGCGAGGCTGGGGATCATGGCGCCCACGGTAGAGGCATTGTTGGCGATCTCGGCGGCGATGACGCCCTCGGGGCAGCCATGGCCGAACTGCTCGGGATGCTTGGAGCCCTTCTTTGCCAAATCATAGGAGAACCAGCAGGCCGCGGACTCGCCGATGCCGGGGATGAAACCGACCCACAATCCACCCAGCAGGCTGCGGGCGATATTCAGCTTGTTGCGGGCAAACTCACGGAAGTTGATCTTGGGGAAGCCGGACTGTCCGGTGACCTTGATGGAGCGCTTGGACTTGAGGGTGTAGAGCACCTCGCTCAGGCCGAACAGGCCGAGGATGGCCACGGTGCTATTCAGACCGCTCATCAGGGCGGGCTTACCGAAGGTGAGGACCTGCACGGACTGGATGGTCTCGCAGCCGACCAGCGCGAACACCACGCCAAGCAAAGCAGAGATCCAGCCGCGCACTACGTCGGTGCCGATCAGGGAGCCGCAGATAATCAGGCCGAACAGGCAGAACAGGAACACTTCCCAGTTGCCGAACTTCAGGGCGATGGTGGCAACGAAGGGCTGAATGAAGAACACGATGATCATGGAGGCGACGCAGGCGAAGATGGAGGAATACAGCGTATAGCCTACCGCTTCCGCCCCTCGTCCCTTTTGGCTGAGGGGATAGCCGTCCACCACGGTGGCAGCCGCCGCAGCCGTGCCGGGGATGTTGGCAAGGCACGCTGTAATACCGCCTGTGGAAATGGCCGCCACCAGAATGCCCAGCAGCAGAGCCAGCGCGTGGTTGGTCTCCATTTTATAGATGATGCCGAGAACCAGAGCCATGCCCATGGTGGGGCCAAGGCCGGGGATCACGCCGATGATAAAGCCGAGAGCCACGCCGCCAAGCAGGATCAGCAGCGTCATGGGGTCCGTGATCACATCCACCAGTGTGGAAGGAAGATAAGACCATTCTGCAACGATTGACATAGTTTCTCCTTTCTCACATCATGGGGAGCTTGAGGTTGATGAGGTAGGGCATGACATACAGGCCCAGCACGATGGCCAGCACAGACAGCGCCGCCAGCTGCCACACCTTCTTCTTTTTCCAGTTCAGGAAGAAGATGATGGCAAACGCAAACAGGATGGTGGGGATCATGAACTTGAACTTGTACACACCGATGATGTACGCCACCAGCAGCACCAGCACAATGCCCATGCGGGTCCACTCGGCTCTGGTCAGCTGGTTGCTCTTGTCCAAGCCCTTCATCTGCTTGATGAACAGCACCACACCCAGGATGGTGATGCCCGCAGACATCAGCGTGGGCATGAACTTGGCCTGCGCCAGAACGTTGGTCCAGCCTTCATATTTAATGGGGTTTGTCTGAATGTTCAGGGCGTTGACAAGCAGGAACAGGCCGATGAGAATAACGACCAGTCCCTCCGCGCCCTGCTTAATCTTTTGCAGCAAGGTAGGGGCCTCCTTTCAAAATCTGCGCGCGGCAGCCGCGCAGTGCTCCTTGGTCCTATCAGAGTTCGACGTGAGCCGGACATTCTTTTCAAATTCAAATGGGATCACGCTGTGCGAACCGTTTCTTCTAAGAGAGAAGGCGGAGGAGAGGATCCTCTCCTCCGCCCTTACAAAGTGTTCTCTTCGCTCAAATATCAGTAAGGTGTGGCGGCGCGTTTACCGCGCCGGGGAGCTTGAAAGCCTTTCTCAGGCCTCGGGCCAGGGATTCACGCCAGTGAGATCCACGTTGTCCCAGCTGTAGTCTGCGGAAGAGGGGATACCCAGATCGGCGCCGCTGACGGTGGTCAGACCCAGACTCTCCAGCAGCTCCACGTACACGGCCTCGCCTTCAGCCATGGTCTTGTCGGCATCCTCGCCGTAGATGCAGGCGGCCTTGATGCCGGCCTCGTCGCAGAAGCTCTTGAACTCATCAGACTGCACGGCGCCCAGCCAGCCCTGCTCGAAGGCAAGCAGCTGCTCGGGAGCCACACTGCGGGGCAGGGCCACGCCCCACATGCCCAGCTTGCTGGTGGTCTCGGCGATCTCGGGCTTCTCGGAGTCCAGACAGGGGATGGTGACCTCGCTGCCGTCGGCCAGCGTCACGGTCTTGTCAGCGCCGGAGCCAGCAATGGCCAAAGGCTTCATATCACCAGACTTGATCAGGTCATACACGTCGCCGTAGGCGATGAACAGATAGTCGATCTCGCCGCCCATCACGCCGATGGCAGCGGCACGGCCGCCAGAATAAGGCACGTGATTAGTCTCAATGCCGAAGGCATTGCAGAAGGTAACAGCAGCCAGGTGGCCCACGCTGCCAAGGCCGGGGTTACCGGAGCTCAGCTTGCCGGGGTTAGCGGCGGCGTAATCCACGAATTCCTGATAGGTGTTGAACTGGGACTTGCCGGAAACGACCAGCACGAAGTCGGTCTGGCAGCTGACGAAGGAATACCAGTCCTTCCAGTTCATGTCGTTATAGCCCATGGCGGCCCACGTGTTCATGGCGGAGATCATGCCGCCCCACGCGGTCTCACCGTCGATACCCTCAGCGGCGACCTGCGCAGCGGCGATGGAGCCGGAAGCGCCGGTAACGTTGGTGCAGTTGTTGTTGCAGCCAAGGCTGATGGACATCAGCGAGGCAATCTTACGGGCCACCAGATCGGTGGTGCCGCCGGCGGACCAGCCGATCACGGCGTTGATGGTACCGTTGTTGGGATACTTGGGGTTGGCCACAACTCCAGTTTCTACATCGGCGTCAGCGGCAGGGGTGTTACTCGCAGCGGGGGCTTCTTTCTGGCCGCAGGCGGTCATGGAGACGACCATCATGGCGGCAAGCAGCAGTGCAAACAGTTTCCTCATGTCTAATCCTCCTAAATTTGTGTCGGGTAGTGCGGTTTCCTTGTCTCCTTACTTGCTTTGAGCGGGTATGTGCGTTATTTATCTCCTAAAGCTCCGGTTTTTTCCCAGAGCTGGCAGAGCTCTTCCATGTCCTTGCAGACGGGCATCGGCTCCATTTTTGCATAGCCCAGCCCGGCGGCCCACTGGAGCTTGCGGTAGGTAGCCTCCATCATGATGGAGTTCAATCCCAGCTCTTCCTCCAGCTCCTGACATTCCTTGGCTTCCAGCGAGCGGCGCTCGGCATGCTCCACACCGCTGGTAACCAGCTGGCCGCAGAATTTGGTGAAGCCCAGATTCTTAAAGGAGGCTTCTACCCCGGCCACGATCTCCTTATCGATGCCCAAACGGCGGGCGGTCATCAGCATCTCCATCGTCAGCGCTTCTACGCCCTTGACGAACACGCTGCGGGTCAGCTTCATTTTTACGGCCTTGCCCGGCTCGGGGCCCACATCATTGAGAGCCATGCCCACCGGGGTCATCAGCTCCACCATACGCTGTGCGCCATTGCCGCACACCAATGTGGGAGTCTTATGACGATAGATGGGAACCGCACCCATCACGGCGGCATCCACATACAGCGCGCCCTGCGCGTCAAAGGCCTTGCCCAGCTCTTCCTTTACTGCGGGGCGGTTGGTGGTCAGGTCGCAGAACAGGTGCTCCTTCGTCATGAAGGGCAGTGCCTCCATGGCCGCACCCCTGGCGAACTTCGCAGGAATGATAAGGAAGATCACCCG
>CAKSVQ010000128.1 GCA_934504065.1 uncultured Dysosmobacter sp.
GTGCAGCGGGTGCCGGAAACGGAGTCCGGCGGGCGCATCCACACCAGCGCCGCCACGGTGGCGGTGCTGCCGGAGGCGGAGGAAGTGGATGTGGAGCTGAATCCGGCCGATATTGAAATGCAGGTGTTCCGCTCCAGCGGCGCCGGAGGGCAGCATGTGAACAAGACCTCCTCTGCCGTGCGGCTGATCCATCGGCCCACGGGCACGGTGGTGGAGTGCCAGCAGGAGCGCAGCCAGTTCCAGAACCGGGACAAGGCCATGCGCATTCTGGCCTCCAAGCTCTATGAGCAGGAGCACTCCCGCCAGAGCGCGGCAGAGGCGGCCCAGCGGAAAAATCAGGTGGGCAGCGGCGACCGCAGCGAGCGCATCCGCACCTATAACTTTCCCCAGGGCCGGGTGACGGACCACCGCATTGGGCTGACGCTTTACAAGCTGGATGCCATTATGGACGGCAATCTGGATGAGCTGATCGACGCGCTGGTCACGGCCGATCAGGCTGAAAAGCTAAAAAACGGCGGGGAAGACGCCGGGTAAAGATAGAGGCGAAGAGTATGCAGACGATTTATTACGACCTGCGGGACACCAAGGGTCAGCAAAAGGAGATCGAGGACAAGATCTCTGCCGCCGCCAAGATCCTCCGGGAAGGGGGACTGGTGGGCATCCCCACGGAAACCGTATACGGCCTTGCCGCCAACGGTCTGGATGAAGCGGCTGTCCGGCGTATTTTTGAGGCAAAGGGCCGCCCGCAGGACAACCCTCTGATCCTGACGATCCCCGGCCAGCAGTGGCTGCCCCGGTACTGCCGGGATATTCCGCCCCTTGCCTATGTGCTGGCAAGAAAGTTCTGGCCCGGCCCCCTGACCATGATCTTAAAGTGCCGGACGGACGTGGTGCCCTCTGTGATCACAGCGGGGCTGGACACAGTGGCCATGCGCTGCCCCAACCATCCGGTGACGCTGGCCATCATCCGGGAGGCGGGCATTCCCGTGGCCGCCCCCAGCGCCAACACCTCCGGCCGCCCCAGCTGCACCACCGCGCAGGACGTGCTGGAGGACATGGATGGCAAGATCGAGGGCGTGGTGGACGGCGGGCCCTGCACGGTGGGTGTGGAATCTACCATTCTGGACCTGACGTGCGACCCGCCCCGGCTGCTGCGTCCCGGCGGACTGCCGCTGGAGGCGCTGGAGCAGGTCATTGGCCCAGTCGCCGTGGACAAGGCGGTGGTCAGCCCCTTACAGGAGGGGGAAAAGCCCAAGGCTCCGGGCATGAAATACCGCCATTACGCGCCCAAGGCCCCGGTGACGGTGTTCACCGGAGCGCCGGAGGCCTCCGCCCGGGAGATCGCCCGGCGGGCGGGCCCCACCACGGGCGTGATCTGCTTTGATGAATTTGTTTCCCTGTTCCCCGGCAAGGAAGTGCACCCCCTCGGCCCCAGCAACGACAAGCTGGCGCAGGCCCAGCGGGTGTTCGACACGCTGCGCACCTTTGACAACAGCGCTGTCACTGAGATCATGGCCCAGTGCCCGGACAGCCGGGGACTGGGGCTGGCCGTTGGCAACCGCCTGAAAAAGGCGGCGGGCTTCCATGTGGTGGAGTCTGACAGCCAGCGCATCATTCTGGGCCTGACCGGAGGCACCGGGGCAGGCAAGACCAGTGCCCTGCGGGCCATTGAGGAGCTGGGCGGACAGGTCATCGACTGCGACGCGGCCTATCACGAGATGCTGGAAAATAACGAAGAGCTGCGCAACACCCTGAACGCCACCTTCCCCGGCGTGTTCGGCCCGGATGGCAAGCTCAACCGCAAAAAGCTGGGACAGGAGGTCTTTGCCAAGAAAGAGCGGCTGGACAAGCTCAACGCCATCGTTTTCCGCTTCCTTCTGCCGGAGCTGGAGCGGCGGATGGAAAGCGTGCCGGACGGGCTTTACGCTGTGGACGCCATCAATTTGATCGAAAGCGGCCTTGACCGCCTGTGTGACCGTACCATTGCGGTGACCGCGCCCACCGAGCTGCGGGTGCGGCGCATCATGGCCCGGGACAATATCACCGAGCAGTATGCCCGGTTGCGCATCTCCGCCCAGAAGCCCGACGAATTTTACCGGGGCAAGTGCGATCTGGAGCTGAACAACGGCGCGGAGACGCCGGAGGCTTTCCAGAAGGAGGCCAAGCTGTTCTTTGAGCGGCTGGTGGAGGCGCTGCGGGAAGAAAAGCGCCACGGAAATCAATAAGAGCCTGAGGAGGTTTTCAAAATGTCTGAGGAGATCAAAGCGTTGAAAAAGGCCCTGCTTTCCGGCAGGAAGAACGGCTATGACCGTTTTGACAGCGCCGAGCAGGCGGCGATGGACGCCTATTGCGAGGCGTATAAGTCCTATCTGAACCGCGGTAAGACCGAGCGGCTGTGCGCCGCTGAGACCGTGGCCATGGCAGAAAAAGCGGGCTACCGCCCCTATGTGCGGGGCATGGCGCTGCAAAGCGGCGATAAGGTGTATTTCTGCAATCGAGGCAAGAGCGTGCTGCTGGCCCACATTGGCAAAAAGCCCCTTTCCGCAGGCGCGCAGATTGTCGCCGCCCACATCGATTCTCCCCGGCTGGACCTCAAGCCCAACCCCCTGTACGAGGACAGCGAGCTGGCCTATTTCAAGACCCATTATTACGGCGGACTGCGCAAATACCAGTGGGTCACCATCCCGCTGGAGCTGCGGGGCGTGATCGCCCTGAAGGACGGCACCAGCGTCCCGGTGAATATCGGCGCGGACGAGGGCGACCCCAAGCTGGTCATCACGGACCTGCTGCCCCATCTGGGGCAGGAGCAGGCGAAAAAACCGTTGGCCTCCGCCATCCCCGGAGAAACGCTGAACCTGCTGCTGGGCAGCCGTCCCATCGGGGACGAGGACGACACCGGACGGGTGAAGCTGGCCGTGATGAAGCTGCTGCATGAGAAATACGGCGTGACGGAGGATGACCTGACTTCCGCAGAGCTGGAGGCCGTTCCCGCCGCCAACGCCTGCGACATCGGTCTGGACCGCTCTTTGATCGGTGCTTACGGCCACGATGACCGGGTGTGCGCCTATGCCGCCCTCCGGGCCTTGCTGGATCTGGAGGAGACACCGGAAAAGACCGCCGTGTGCGTGCTGGCGGACAAGGAGGAGATCGGCTCCGACGGTGTGACGGGAATGCAGTCCGCCGCGTTTGACACGTTTATGGAGGACCTTTGCGAGGGCCAGAACGTTCCGGTGCGGGCTTGCTTTGAAAAGTCCTTCTGCCTCAGCGCCGACGTGACTGCGGCCTATGACCCGGATTATGCCGAGGTCTATGAAAAGCGCAATGCCGCCTTTGTCAACTATGGTGTCGGCCTTTGCAAGTATACCGGAGCCCGGGGCAAGTCCGGCGCCAGCGACGCTGACGCCGAGACCGTGGCCTATATCCGTCGCCTGTTCGACGACGCGGGTGTGATCTGGCAGATCGCGGAGTTGGGTAAGGTGGACGCTGGCGGCGGCGGCACCGTGGCGGTGTATATGGCCAACCGCAACATCACCACGCTGGATGCGGGCGTTCCGGTGCTGAGTATGCACGCGCCGTTTGAAACGGTGGCCAAGCTGGACTGCTATGAGACCTACAAGGGCATGAAAGCCGTGTTTACCGCAAAGGATTGACGCAGCCCTGCCGCCATGATATGAAATGAAGGACGATCCGCTTTTTGGCGGATCGTCCTCTTTTTTTGCTGTTTGGAAGCAACAGCACACAAAAATGAAAATGCTTACATTTTTCGCGGCGGTCTGTGTTCGTGCACGGAAATGCGGCATCATACGGCAGAGATATGGAGTTGTATAAAATATATAAATGAAATAAGAAAATATGGGAGTATATGTAGAATATAGCAAAAAGCTCTTGCGTTTTACGTAGGAGACTGCTATATTAAAGCCAATCCAAGCGCAGAGGCACTTGTGTGTCTGTATGAAAATTCTGTAAGCGCTTTCTTTTCTGGGAGGGAGAAGCCACCGTGGAGATGCCGACGATTTATGATGTATCCCGCCTTTCCGGCGTGTCCATTGCCACGGTCTCCCGGACCTTCACCGCGCCTGACCGGGTGCGGGAGGCCACTCGCCGCAAGGTATACGCTGCGGCGGCGGCCCTGCACTATCAGCCCAGCGCCATTGCCCGGGCCATGGCCCGGCAGCAGACGGACAAGATTGCCTTTCTGATCTGCAAGGAGGGGGCCACCATCCTTGATGAGTTTTACGCCGGGATCTGCGAGGGCGTGATGCGCCGGGCCGACGGCACGGCCTATCAGCTGCTGATCTCCACGGCGGAGGAGTGGTCCCGCATTTCCCAAAGCAGGCAGATCGAGGGCGTGATCCTCGCGGGCGATGCCAAGGCCGAGCTGATCTCGGATTTTCAGCGGCAGCATATTCCGGTGGTGCTGGTGAACAACCGGGCTGACGGGTTTGACTTGCCCTGCGTGGTGGCCGACGAGGAAAGCGGCGTGAAGCAGGCGGTGGATCATCTGGTGGCGAAGGGGCATCGGCGCATCGCCATGCTGGTGGGCCACTTTTCCCCATACATCACCGCCGCGCGGTACAACGGCTTTCTCTCCGCCATGCAGGCCCACGGCCTTGCGGTGGATGAGCGGGGCGTTGGGATGTGCGACCGGGATGTGCAAAGCGCCACAGCGGCGGCATTGACCCTGCTGAACCGCCCGGACAGGCCCACCGCGGTATTCGCCTTTAACGATGTGCTGGCTTCCGGCGTGCTGAAAGCCGCCCGGCGGCTGGGGCTGCGGCTGCCGGAGGATCTGGCTGTGGTGGGATTCGACGATTCCACCGTCTGCCCCATGCTGGAGCCGGAGCTGACCTCGGTGCATGTGGACTGCCGCCGGATGGGCGAGGTGTGCATGGAGCAGCTCACGGCGCTGCTGGACGGGGCGGAGGATGTGCCCCGGCTGACGGTGATCCCGGTGGCGCTGCGGGAGCGGGCCTCTTCCAGCGAAAATTTCACTTGAATTTAACCGGAGCTTCACCTTTGTTTGATTGTTTCAGCGCATGATAGCGGTTATACTGTTCAGCGGAAAACGTTTTTCACCGAATAAGGAGGAGATCTTGTGAAGCGGAAAAAGACACTCGGGACGGTTGGGAAGGCCGTTGGCTGCGCGATCTTACTGTTTGTGGCGCTGTTCCCCATTTACTGGCTGGTGGCCATTGCCATCCGCCCCACCAGTGAGATGGCGGGCCATATTTCCATCATCCCCCACGCCCTCACCTCTGAGCATTTTGCCCATCTGTTCACGGACCGGGGCTTCGGCACCGCCATTGTGAACAGCCTGCAAACCACACTGGGTTCTCTGGTGGTTTCGCTGACGGTGGGCATCTGTGCGGCGTATGTACTGGCCCGGCGGCGTTTCCGCTTCGGACTGAAAAAGCCCATGACCTACTGGATCCTGCTGGTGCGCGTGCTGCCCCCGGTGGCATTTACCATCCCGCTGTACACCATGTTCAGCAAGATCGGCATTTTGAACACTAAGCTTCCGGTGATGCTGGCCTGCGTGCTGATCAACGTGCCGCTCATCATCTGGTTCCTGATCAGCTTTTTCCAGGATCTTCCCGAGGAGATCGAAGAGAGCGCCAAGGTGGACGGCGCGACGGAGTGGCAGCTTTTCCGCAAGATCGTGCTGCCGCTGGTGGCGCCCGGCATCGCGGCGGTGGCCATGCTTTCGTTCATGTACGCATGGAATGAGTACACCTACACCGTGATCTTCACCCGCAGCCCCGCCAACAACACCGTGCCGCTGGCACTGTCCCTGCTGAACACAGAGGACAATCTCACCAACTTCGGCCTTGTGGCCGCAGGCGGCGTGGTGTCTGTGATCCCTATTACCCTGTTTGTGATCTTTGCACAGAACTACTTGATCTCTGGACTTTCAAGCGGCGCTGTCAAAGAGTAACAAAAACTCAAGACGCGAATATTTCAAATCAGGAGGAAAGTAAGATGAAAAAAGCATTGTCCCTGATCCTTGCTCTGGCAATGTCCCTTGCGCTGGCTGCCTGCGGCGGTCAGTCCGGTGACAGCGGCAAAACGGACACGCCCAGCGGCGATGGCTCCTCTTCCGAGCCCACCAAGATGACCCTCATCCTCCGCGGCGGTACTTACGCAGAAGCATTGAAGGCTTCACTTCCCGCGTTTGAATCCGATCATAACGTCAAGATCGAGGTGCAGGAACTGTCCTTCGACGACCTGCACACCGGCATCGCACTGGATGCGGTGAACTCCACCGGAGCTTACGACCTGTGCATGGTGGACGGCTCCTGGATGGCCGAATTCACGGAAAACGGCGTGCTGGCCAACCTCAGCGATATGGGCTACAGCTTTGACGATGACATTATCCCTGACACCACCACCATCTGCAAGGTGGGCGACGACATTTATCTCGCTCCCTTCTTCGGCAATGTGACGGTCATGCTGTACAACAAGCAGCTCATTGCCGACGCGGGTTATGCCCCCGAGGACATCACCACCTTTGAAGACCTGAAGACTATCGCCCAGAAGACCAAGGACGCCGGAAAGACGGGCTTCCTGATCCGCGGCGGCAGCGCCGACAACATCGTCTCCGACTTCATCCCCCACCTGCTGGTGCACGGCGGCTGGGTCGTGGACGAGAACAACCAGCCCAC
>CAKSVQ010000129.1 GCA_934504065.1 uncultured Dysosmobacter sp.
ACCTACACCGACCGCAAGCGCATCCACAACCTGAAGTACTACACCTGGGTGGAGCAGCAGGGCAAGACCAGCGAAGAACTCAACGCCCTGTGGTACGACACCGAGGGCACGTGGGATGCCGTCCATGCGCAGGCCAAGGACCTCGACGAGCTCATCAACGCCTTCAACGACGCCACGGGCCTGCTCAAGAGCCTGTAAGGCATAAGAAGCCTCGCAGAGCGAAGCGAAACTTTTAAGACAATCTGACCGATGGGGGCTGGAGCCCCCATCGGTTTCTGCGGTTTCCATTGTCCACAATAGAAAAGGAGAGACAACATGAAAAACGTTTTGTATGGCAAGTGCGTCAAGTGCGGCAAGACCTATGAGGCCACGCCTGACCTGACCACCTGTGAGTGCGGCGGCATTCTGGATATTACCTATGATTATGATTACATCAAAAGCGTTCTGACCAAGGAAAAGCTGGCCGCCCGGAAAGAGCGCACCATGTGGCGCTACCGGGAGCTGCTGCCTGTGGAAGAGAGCACGGAGCCCACGCCGCTGCGGGTGGGCTGGTCGCCCCTTTATGAAGAGCCCCGCCTTGCGGCGCAGCTGGGGCTCAAGCGTCTGTGGATCAAGGACGATGGTCAGAACCCCACGGCCTCACTGAAGGACCGTGCCTCCGCCATGGCCGTTGCCAAGGCCCGGGAGGCTGGGGCCAAGGTGATCGCCTGCTCCTCCACCGGAAACGCCGCTTCTTCTCTGGCAGGCAATGCCGCTGCCGCGGGATTGAAGACCTATATCTTCGTGCCCTCACGGGCCCCCAAGGGCAAGGTGGCCCAGCTGATGACTTTCGGCGCCACGGTCATTTCCGTGCAGGGCAGCTATGAAGATACCTTTGAGCTGAGCAAGGCCGCCATTGAAAAGTGGGGCTGGTATAACCGCAACGCCGCCATCAACCCCTATCTCTCTGAGGGCAAAAAGACCGTCTCTCTGGAGATCATGGAGCAGCTCGACTGGCAGGTGCCGGACTATATCGCCATCTCTGTGGGTGACGGATGCACCATCGCGGGATTGTGGAAGGGCCTGAAGGACCTGTATGCCATTGGCTTTATCGATAAGCTGCCCCGGCTGATCTCCGCGCAGGCGGAAGGCTGCTGCCCGCTGAACCGCGCCATCGCGGAAAATAAGCCCTGGCACCCCATGGAAGAGAACACGCTGGCGGACTCCATCGCCGTGGGCGTGCCCCGGAACGCCGACAAGGCGCTGATGGCCATTCGGGAGAGCAACGGCATTGTGGTCAACGTCTCCGACGCGGAGATCATGGCCGCCCAGAAGCTGCTGGGCCAGACCTGCGGCGTGTTCGGCGAGCCGGCCGGCGTCACCGGAACGGCTGGTGTGAAGAAGCTGTGCGAGCAGGGCGTGATCGGTGAGAACGACACGGTGGTCTCTGTGGTCACCGGAAACGGCCTGAAGGACGTGGCTAATGCCATCAAGGCCTGCGGCGATCCCATCACTATCCCCAGCGATATGGAGCTGCTGCTGAAGGCTTTCGCGGAAAACGGCATCGACGTGGAAGCGGAGTGATCAAGCTTTGAAAACCGAGGGCGGGAGGAATTTTCCCCCGCCCTCGGTTTTGCATAATGGCCTTTTCCCATTATATCAGTGGGAAAAAGGCTTGACAGGGACCGGGTGCGGGTGTAAACTACGGGGCGAAGTGGTTAGAAATTACTAACCGCTGGAAATTCGACTATGAGTTAGATGAATCTAACTTTACAGACATGAGGAGGAATGCAGGATGGTCAAGATCACCATGGACGTGGACGGCATGGCCTGCGGGATGTGCGAGGCCCATATTAACGACGCGGTGCGCAAGGCGTTTGCCGTGAAAAAGGTGAAGTCGTCCCACACCAAGGGCACCACAGAGATCGTGGCAGAGGAGCCACTGGACGAGGAAAAGCTGAAAAGCGCCATCACGGACATCGGCTATACCGTCACCGCCGTGCGGACGGAGCCCTATGAGAAAAAAGGCTTCTCCCTGTTCCACAGATAAAGAAAGCGCAGTTTAAAAAGCAGCTGTCTCTATTGTCGAGACGGCTGCTTTGTTCATTCTGGCGCAGTTTTTGCCGGAGTTTTTTGAAAAACGCGGAGAAGTGAAGGAACAATCTTGAAAAAGGACACCCGCCATGATAAAATAAACTGCTATATTGGGCTTGGAGGAAAGCAGACCACGCGGAAGAAGGGGTGAGGGAGATGTATTTAAAGTCCTTGGAGGTCCAGGGCTTCAAGTCGTTTCCGGATAAGACCGTTTTGAATTTCGGCTCGGACATCACCGCTATCGTGGGCCCCAACGGGTCGGGAAAGTCCAATCTGTCGGACGCGATCCGCTGGGTGATGGGCGAGCAGAGCGCGAAGGGCCTGCGGGGCGCCAAGATGGAGGATGTGATCTTCGGCGGCACGGCAAAGCGCACGCAGGTGGGTTTTGCACAGGTCACGCTGGTGATCGACAATACCGACCACATCTTTCCCACCATGGAGGAAAGCGAGGTCGCCATCACCCGCCGCTATTACCGCAGCGGCGAGAGTGAATATTATATCAACCGCCAATCCGTCCGGCTCAAGGACGTGATGGAGCTGCTGATGGATACCGGCATGGGCAAGGAGGGCTATTCCATCATCGGGCAGGGCAAGATCGACGAGATCTTGTCCGCCAAAAGCGGCGAACGGCGGGAGATTTTTGAAGAAGCTGCCGGAATTTCCAAATTCCGCCACCGCAAGGAGGAGGCCGAGCGCAAGCTGGAACGCACGGAGGAAAATCTGGTGCGCATCAACGACAAGATCGCGGAACTGGAATTGCAGGTGGGCCCCCTGCGGACGCAGGCGGAAAAGGCAAAAAAATATCTGATCCTGCGGGACGAGCTGCGGCTGCTGGAAATTTCCCTGTGGCTGGACCAGCTGGATGAATTGAAAGCCGCCGGGCGCAAGCTGGAGGGCGACCTGTGCGCGGCCCAGACCCAGCGGGACGAGGCCCGCGCCGCGCTGGACGGGCTTTATGCCGAGGGAGAGGCCTTTGGCGAGCAGATGCGGGAAAAGGACATGGCTGCCGAGCGTGTCCGCGCTGAGGCCGCCGCGCTGGAAGCGCAGGGAAAAGAGCAGGAATCCGCCGTCGCCGTGCTGGAGAGTACGGTGGCCCACAACCGGGAGAATATTCAGCGGGCTCAAGCGGAACTGGAAGAAGCCGGGAACCGTGCCGGAGGGCTTGCCCAGCAGGCGGCAGAGCAGGAAGCCCGGGCCGCAGAGCTTGATGAGGCAGTGCGCACATTGAACGCCGCGCTGGAAGCGCTGCTGGAACGGGCCCGCGCCGCCGCAGAGGAAGCGGGCGGCGCCCGCTCGCAGGCAGAAGCTCTTCGCGGACGGGAGGCCATGGCCGCCGCTGCCGCAGCGGACGCCCGGACCGAGGCCGCAGCTGTGGCTGCGCAGGCCGAGCAGCTTCGCCAGCGGGCGCAGGCTGCGGAGAATACCCGGCAGGAGACCGCCGCACGAATGGAAGCGGCCCGCGCCGAAGCCAGAACCAACCGCCGCGCGTTGGAAGACGCCCGGGACAACGCCGCCGCTGCCGCCAATATCATTGCGGGCCATGCCCTGCGGATGGAGGAGCGGAAGAAAAAAGCCGCCGCCGCCGGGGAAGAGCGGGTCCGGGTGACCATGGACGCCGGGGCGCTGGACAGCCGCATCCGGCTGCTGACGGAGATGGAAAAGGAGTACGAGGGTTTTTCCAAGGCCGTCCGGCTGGTGTGTCAGGCCCAAAGTGCCCTGCGGGGCATCCACGGCCCAGTGGCCAATCTGATGAAGACCGACCGCCGCTATTCGCTGGCCATTGAAATCGCGCTGGGCGGCGGTTTGCAGAATATTGTGGTGGACCGGGAAGAGGACGCCAAGGCCGCCATCCGTTTCTTGAAGCAGAGGGACGGCGGACGGGCCACCTTCCTGCCCCTGACGGCCATCCGCGGCGAGGAGCTGCGGATGGGCGGCGTGGAGCGGGAGTTTGGCTTTGTGGGACTTGCTTCTCGTCTGGTGCGCTTTGAGGAACAGTACGCGGATATTTTCCGCAGCCTGCTGGGGCGCACAGTGGTGGTGGAGGATATGGACTGCGGCATCGCCATGGCGCGGAAATACCGCAGCGCTTTCCGCATCGTCACATTGGACGGACAGGTGATGAACCGGGGCGGTTCCATGACGGGTGGCTCCACCAGCCGCAGCGCAGGCGTTTTAAGCCGCAGTGCAGAGCTGGAAAGCCTGCATGTCCGGGCAGAGGTTATGGGTGAAAAGCTGGCCGCCGCCCGCCGGGACGAAGAAGCGGCGCAGCGGGAGCTTGCGGCGGCACAGTATGAAATGGAGACCGCCGAAAGCCAGCGCCGTCAGGCAGAGGACGAGGTGCTGCGGCTGGAGGGCACCAGGCAGCATCTTGATCTGCTGGTGCAGTCGCTGACAGCGCAAATGGAAAACTTGGACGGCGAACTGGAAAGCCTGCATGGCCGTCTGGAAGAAAGCGATGTCCGTTTCGCCGAAGCGGAGCGGCAGGCAAAAGAGCAGGAAGCCCTTGCCGAAAGCCTGCGCGCACAGGCGGAGGACATGCTCTCCGGTCAGTCTGAGCTGCTGGCCCGTTCCGGCGCGCTGAGCGAGGAGATCACCGGGAAAAAGGCAGAGCTTGCCGCCCTGAGTGCCCAGCGGGAGGGGGCGGCGCAGCGCACGGCGGACCTGAGAGGTCTTGCCGACGAGCTTGCGGGCGACCGACGGACGAAGGAAGCGGCCCTGCAGGAGTATCAAAAGAAGATCGACGAGGCAGAGAGCGGCATTGCCCGCTGCCGCGAGGCATTAGAGCGCCTGCACGCGCAGGCGGAGAATCAGCAGCAGCGGCTGTGGGAGCTGAATGAAGAGAAGATCGCACTGGAGGCCCAGCGAACAGCCAGCAACCGCCGCAGTCAGGAAATGAACGAGACGCTGCTGAATCTGGAACGGGCTGTGAGCCTTTTAGAGCAGAAGAAGACCACCGGAGCCATGGAGGAAAAGCAAATTCTTGACCGCCTATGGGAGACCTATGAGTTAAGCCATTCCGATGCCGTGGCCATCCGCGTGGAACTGGAAAACAGCGCTAAAGCCGGGCGGCGCGTGGGCGAGCTGAAGCGGGAAATCCACGCGCTGGGAGCGGTGAATACCGGAGCCATCGAGGAATTCGACCGGGTGAACGGCCGCTATACCTACCTCACCGGGCAGCGGGACGACGTGGAAAAGGCCAAGGCGGAGCTTGGGGGCATCATTGCCGAGATTACGGCGCAGATGACGGACATCTTCGCCCAGCAATTCAAGCTCATCGACGAGAGCTTTCAGTCCACCTTTGCAGACCTCTTCGGCGGCGGCGCGGCCCATCTTGAACTGGAGGATGCCTCCGATATTCTGGGCTGCGGCATTGAAATCAAGGCCCAGCCGCCGGGCAAGAGCCTGAAAACCATTTCGCTTCTCTCCGGCGGAGAGAAGGCGTTTGTGGCCATCGCCCTGTATTTTGCGATTTTGAAGGTGCACCCCACGCCGTTTTGCGTGATGGACGAGATTGAGGCCGCGCTGGATGAACCCAACGTGATCCGGGTGGCCCGCTATATGCGCCGCCTTTCCGGCAGGACGCAGTTCATCGTCATCACCCACCGCCGGGGCACCATGGAAGAAGCCGACGTTCTCTACGGCGTCACCATGCAGGAACAAGGTGTGAGTAAGATATTGTCGATCAATTTGAATGATATGGCGAAGGAGCTGAAACTTTCGTAAGCATGGTGACAGGGCTCCCGCCGGAAAGGCGCACAGCGTTTCCGGTGGGAAAGAGGAGGAGCAAGGGAGTGGATGAAGTTTTCGGCAACGCCGGAAACGGAATTCCAGAGGACTTTGCGACGACGTTATGCAGGAACAAGGCGTGAGTAAGATACTGTCGATCAATTTGAATGATGTGGCGAAGGAACTGAAGCTTTCGTAAATCAGAAAATTTCCTTTCCAAAGTGGAAAGAACCATACATTATGAAAGGGGAGCGGTGCTGCGTGAAACAGATGAAGAAAAAGAACGGTCTCAGTCTGCGCCAGTGTCTGATTTTTGCGGGTATTTTGACGGGTGTGGGCGCGATGACGACAGTGTATGGCTGCGAAAGCAAGGCGACCTTGCCAATGATCGTGGGACTTGTGCTGCTGGTAGGCGGTCTGGCGTTTTATTACGGGGCGTGCCGCTGCCCGGAGTGCGGCGCGGCGCTGGGGCGAAGCCCGGGAAGATATTGCAAACACTGCGGAAAAGCGTACCGCTGGGACGAGCGGGTCCTGTAAAATCCCTTATTTTTTAGGAGGAAAGGTTGAAACATTGTAATTTAAGGACTATCCGAAAAAGAGCGCACAAAGCTAAGCCCCCTAAGAGGGGGCAAAA
>CAKSVQ010000130.1 GCA_934504065.1 uncultured Dysosmobacter sp.
AAAGCCCGATGAAAAAGGTCCTGACAGAGAAATACGGCAGGGAATATGCCACCGACATCATGAAAAAGAGCAAAAAAGTCTATCGTGAACTGGTCGAGAAAGCGGACGACATCGGCGACGGCAACCCCATGGCGTACAACGAGCTGTTTACGCTGGCCTTCGTCGCGCCGTATGTGGCAAGCGAGAAGAAAATCCCTCCGGAGACAGTGCAGGAGATGATGCGGCGTTCGCTTTACCACATCAAGTGGTACTTCGGCAGGACTGACCTGAACACCGACAAGGGCAAGGCGGAGAACAAGAAAAGCGTTGTGAAATATTACAAGTGGTACACGCCGGAAAAGGAAAAGCAGTATCCGACCTCGTTCAAGGTGGACTTTGTGGGTCAGCCCTATGAGGGCGCATGCTACTACCGCATCACCCGCTGCCCTATCTGCGCCTATGCGGAAAAGCTGGGTGTTTCCGAACTGATGCCGCTGTTCTGCGAGTTGGACGAGGTGATGATAACCTTGCAGCACGGTGTGCTACACAGGGAGCAGACCATCGCAAGCGGTGGGGAATACTGCGACTATTTTATCACAGGGGACAAAGAGTAGAAAAAACTCGTATCGATTCGATGGGTCGATATGAGTTTTTTGCTGCATTTTTAGAGCTTCCAGCCAACAGCCTTTTCACGGCCGTTGATAAAGCGGCGGTAAATGCCGTCCTGTCCCATCAACTCGTCGTGCGTGCCGCGCTGGACAATTTGACCTCTGTCCACCACGAGGATCTGATCGGCGTGACGCACGGTTTTGAGCCGGTGGGCGATCATAATGACGGTTTTTTCCTGCGTCAGTTCCTGAATAGCCTCCATCAGCTCCTTCTCGTTCTCCGGGTCCACATTAGCAGTGGCCTCGTCGAGAATGATGATGGGCGCATCTTTCATCATGGCGCGGGCGATGGAGAGCCGCTGGCGCTCACCGCCGGAAAGTGTGCCGCCTGCTTCGCCGATCACCGTATCATAGCCCTGCGGCAGTTTTAGGATGAAGTCGTGGCAGCGGGCTTTCTTTGCCGCCGTGATGACCTTCTCCATCGGTGCGTCCGGCTGTCCGAATCGGATGTTGTTTGCAATCGTATCATGGAACAGATAGACATTCTGAAACACAAAGCTGAAATTCTGCATCAGGCTGTCCATGTCGTATTCGCGCACATCGTGCCCGCCGAGCAGGACTTTTCCCTCGTCCACATCCCAAAAGCGGGAGAGTAGATGACAGAGCGTGGTCTTGCCGCCGCCGGATGGCCCGACGATGGCAGTGGTTGTCTTTTCGGGAATGTCCAACGTGATGCCATTGATGATCGGCTTTTGGTCGTAAGAAAATTCAATGTTCTCTGCATGTAGGTCGCAGTGCTCTGGGTTGAACTCCGCGCCGGAGATATCCATGGCGGGCAGGTTCAGAATGTCGTTTGCCTGATTCACGCAGGTATCTACCACCCGCAGCAGGCTCGACTGCGTACCAGCCTGTTCCAATCCTTCGGTCAGCAGGAAGGAACAGATGCAGAGCATGACGCAGTTGAGGAGTTCCATGCTGCTACCTGTATAGAGTACCAGCGACAGCAGCACTACGCCTATATCGATGAGTTTAGCAGCGATATTCTGCGCAAGCATCAGCGGCAGCAGCTTCAATTCCATGTCGATATTGGAATCAACATTTTCCTCGATGGCAGCTTCCAGCCTGCGGTTATACTTGCCGATAAGCGAGTAGGACTTCACCTCGGCAATTCCCTTGATGAATTCCAGCACCTGCTCCACCACCGCCGTATCCCCTGCAAATTTACGCCGTGTTGTCTGTTCGGATTTCCTCTGCAAAGCGTGATTGATAACATAGTAAAGTAGCAGACCGGCAACGATCAGCAGCCCGATCCGCCAGTCAAAAAGGAACACCGCCAGCGTCATGACCGCCGTGGAGAAAATGCCTTCTGTGACGAGCATGACCACGCGGGTAGACACGCCGGAGAGGCTGTCCATGGTGTTTGTGGTCACGGAGGTGATAGTCCCTAAGCTGTTCTCGTTGAAATAGCCCATGGGCAGATATCGCAGGTGCTCTGCGATCTGCACGCGCTTGTTTGCCGTGGTCGAGTAGCCGCCGTCCGTCTGCAGCGCCGTCGCGCGGTATTTCAGAAGCGACGAACCGACAACGGATACCAGCATGATCGCAAGGGAAAGCAAGATCGTTTTCGTCGTCACGCCGCCCGACAAAATTGCCCCAAGCATCACGCCAATCGCCGGAATTTTCAGCGCCGAAAACAGAGCCGCCAATACGCCGAGGACGATAGAACGATAAAACTCTTTCCGCTCCCGCTTGTCGCAGAAGCGGAAGAATTTTCTCAGAATCTCAAGCACGGTCAGCACCTCCTTCCACATTGTCACGGGATGCAATATGCGCATTCCAAAGCGTTCCATACAACGGGCAGGTTTGCAGCAGCTCTGCCTGTGTTCCCGCCGCCTCGATGCGGCCGTCGTTCACCACAACGATCTGGTCGGCGTCCACGATGGTGGAGAGCCGGTGGGCAATGACGATGAGCGTCTTGCCTCGCACCAGGCGCGCTACGCTCTCCTGAATGATGGCTTCGTTCTCCGGGTCGGTGTAGGCGGTCGCTTCGTCCAGGATCACGATGGGTGCGTTTTTCAGCATGGCGCGGGCAATGGAGATGCGCTGCTTTTCGCCGCCGGAGAGGTGTCCGCCGCCGCTGCCAACCTGTGTATCGAAGCCGTTTTCCAACCCCATGATAAACTCATAGCAGCCGCAGTCCTTCGCGGCCTGCTCCACCTCGGCGTCGGTGGCGTCCGGCCTGCCCATGCGGATATTCTCCCGCACGGTGGTATCGAACAGGAAGTTGTCCTGCGAAACGTATGCGATGAGTTTGTGGTAATGCTCTGCGGAAATATTGCGGATGTCCGCACCGCCTACGGTAATACTGCCACTGTTCACATCCCAGAAGGATGCGATGAGTTTTGCAATCGTAGATTTGCCGCTGCCGGATGGGCCAACCAGTGCGTTGACCGTTCCCGCGCGGAAGGTGAGGTCGATACCGTGCAGAACCTCCGTGTCATTGTAGCCGAAATGAACACCGTGCAACGCAACAGTGCTTCCGTGCGGTGTCTCTGTGTCCGTTTCGGGGCGGGACAGCTCCGGTGCGGTCAGAACGTCCGTCACCTGAGAAATGACGGTGCCCACCTTGGCCAGATCGTCGGTAAACTTCATGCAGCCGATGATGGGCGTGATAAGTCCCATAGAAAGAATGACAATGAGAACGAATCTCTCCGGCGTCAGCGTTCCGTTTTTCAGCAGCAGCCCGCCGATGGGCAGCACGGATAACAGCGTCGCTGGCATGATGTTCATGGCAAAGGTGAAATAGAAATTGCTCTTGTTCATCCAGTCGATGTAGCTCCGGGCGCATTCCTTGGCGGCAGAAACGAACTTCTCATAGCTGCTTTTTGCCTTGCCGAACACCTTGATGACTTCGATCCCGCCGATGTACTCCACTGCCGTGTCGTTGAGCGTGTTGGTGGCTGCGACGGTTCGGGCGTAATTTTTATTATAGCCCGCCATCATCAGCATGAAGAAAACCATACCGAGCGGGAATGTGATGAGAGAAGCGAGCGCCATGCGCCAGTCGATGACAAACAGATAAATCAAGGTTGCCAGGGCGACTGCGGCGTTGCTGCTCATCTCCGGAATGGCGTGCGCCAGCGTCGGCTCGATGCTGTCCACGCGCTCGACAAGAATATTTTTCAGTTCGCCGGAGCCGCGGCTCTGCACATCGCCCAGCGGCATTTTGGCGAGCTTCGCAAGCCCCTGTTTCCGGATATTGCCCAGCACGGCGAAGGTCGCCTTGTGGGACTGCGCTGTGGACAGCGAATGGAACAGCACCCGCAAAAGCCAGAACGCCGCCATGACCGCGCAGTCTGCGAGATAGGTGACTAAATCTTTATTCCCAGCCAGCAGCTTGCCGATGATCTGCGCCATCACAAAGAACGGCAAAATCTGAAACGCCGCGCCGATGACGGCAAAAACCACGCTTGCAATATAGCCGGATTTTTTCTGGCCGGCAAAGGTAAACACCCAGCCGAAGGTGCCTTTTTCTTTTTTCACAGTCCTCACCTCACATCGAAGATTTTTTTCATGGTCGGGAGCAACTCTTCTGTTATGGGAAAATCATCCCTTATCCCGCCATCGTCCAGATGCAGCACTCTTGTACAGGTACGGCAAACAAACTCATAATCGTGGGTGACGATGAAAATGACCTTGCCCATATCGGACAGCCGACGGATCAGAGACGAGAGCCGCACCATGCTGTCGAAGTCTAAGCCGCTGGTCGGCTCGTCAAAAACCAGCAGCTCCTTGCCGCAGACCATAGAGCTTGCCGCTGCAAGGCGCTGCTTTTGACCTCCTGAAAGGGTGTTTGGATGCCGCTCACGAAACGGTACAAGGCCCAGTTCCTCAAGCGTTTTTTCCGCAAGCTTCGTGTCGGGATTCTTAATGCCGAATGTACACTCCGCCTCCACGCTTTCGGCAAAAAGCTGGTAGTTCACATCCTGCATGACCATATAAGAACGCTTCATGCGCTCCTTAGGCTTCTGAGATTTGCCGTTCCACAGATACGAGCCTGACATTTCCTTGTGCAGACCGCAGAGTGCACGGGAGAAGGTCGTTTTTCCCGCGCCGTTGTGTCCGACCACGGCGATGATGTCGCCAGGTGCAGCTTGCAGGGAGATGCTGCTCAGCACCGGCTGTTTTTTGTAAGCCAGCGACACATCTTGAAGTTCCAGCACTTGCGGCTGTTTTGGCACGGCAGCGCACACCGGCTTTTCGTCTTGCAGGTCGATGGCCCACAGTCCCATCATCTGCCGCGCTTCTGTGGACAGCGCCATAAACTGCTCCGGGGTGAAATCGCCCGCAATTCTGCCGTTTTCAAGGTAAATGATACGGTCAGCCACATCCGTGAGGTAATAGAGCCGATGCTCTGCAACGATCACGGTCTTGCCCTGCGACTTGATAAGCCGCAGATGCTCCCGCAGCTCGCCGATCGCTGTCATATCAAGATTGGAGGACGGCTCATCCAGCAGATAGACCTCCGGATTCATGGCATAGACCGAGGCGAATGCGATCTTCTGCTTTTCGCCGCCGGAGAGGGCGAAGATATTGCGGCTCAGCAGGTTTTCGATGCGGAGCGCCCTGGCCGTCTCTGCCACACGCCGTTCCATCCGCTCCTGTGGGACTGCCTCATTTTCCATACCGAAGGCAATCTCGCTGTCGGTGTCCACATTGAAAAACTGCGTCCGGGGATTCTGAAACACACTGCCCACCTTTTCCGCAATTTGATACATGGGCAGCTCGGCAAGATTTTCACCGTCAAGCAGAATTTCTCCACTCAATTCACCGGCAAAGAACTGCGGAATCAGGCCGTTGATGAGTCGTGTGAGCGTCGTCTTTCCGCAGCCGCTCCGTCCGCACAGCAGGACGCACTGCCCGTCCGGAATGGTGAGATCAATATTCTTCAAACCGCCATCTGTGCCGTCGGGGTAGGCAAAGGACACATTCTTCAATTCAATCATACGCCCACCGCCTTCCAAGCGATCTCCGCGGCAAGAAACGCTGCAAATATCGCCATTGCAAGCCAATCCGCAGTCAACATCTGAATCTTCACAAGGCAGGTACGGGGCTTTGGATTCTCAATGCCCCGTGTGACAGAGGCAATGGAAAGCTCGTCCGCCGCCTTGCTTGCCGCCGTCAGGAGCGGCACATAGATGCAGTTCACCGTCATGGCAGGCGCTTTCAGAAAACCCCAGAATGTCGGCGACACATCCCGCAGGCGCATGGCGTCCTTGATATAGTGCCAATCCTCCCGGATGGTAGGGAGATACCGCAGCATGACGGCGATGGGAATGGTCAGCTTTTGGGGAATATGCAGGTGCGCCATAGCGGAGAGAAACTCGCCCACCTTGGTGGTGGAGATCACAAGCCCCGCCAGCATCCCGCAGGCATAGACCTTATGTACCAAACCGAGAAACGCCACGAACATCGTCCGCCACGTGCCGGTCAGCACACCCATGCACCAGACAGTAAATACGCAAATCAGTCCATATGCGAGGATGCCGCGCAAAGCGTACCGCCATTTCCCACTGAATACCGCCAGCAGACCGATGAGTGTCACCAAAGCGAACTGAAAATACAGATCCGGCGCAAGCATGGCGTTCAGGACGCACAGCAGGATAAGAAACAGTTTTGTGCGTGGGTCAAGATGCAGCTTCATTTGGCAATACCGGCTTTTTCAAATTGCTTGCGGAGCATTTTGCAGCCGATAAAGGCGCTGAGCGCAGCGGCCAGAATGGTTCCTACCAGCATGATAATGAGAATCCATGTCGTGCCGGT
>CAKSVQ010000131.1 GCA_934504065.1 uncultured Dysosmobacter sp.
GCTGTGAACAGCCTGCACCGTGGGCAGGTACACCCCCGCGATCAACAGGATGGACGAGCCGGAGATGCCCGGCAGCACCATGGCGGTGATGGCCACCGCGCCGGAGAGAAACAGATAGAGAAATTGCAGCAGGGAAAGCTGTGCGTAATCCACGCTGCCCAGAGTGCCGCTGCCTGTGCGCAGCAGGGTCAGTGCTACAACGACGGCAACGCCCAGCAGCAAAAACCAGCCGTGCTGCAAAGGCTTTTTCAGTGCCTGCCGCTCCGCCAGAACAACGGAGGGGATGGAGAAGACCGTCAGTCCCAGAAACAGGGAACTCATGAAGTAGATGTTCTTTTCAAAGAGGCTGTTGAGCAGGATAACGCACACCGCCATGCCCATGGCCCAGCCCACGCCCAGCTTGATAAGATAGCGGAGGGCTGCCTTCCGCTCCGCGCCGCTTTCGCGGAACAGGCTGTGCAGCGCATTCAAAAAGCGCTCGTAAAAGCCAAGGATCAAGGCGATGGTCCCGCCGGAAACACCGGGAACACTGTCGGCCAGCGCCATGCAGAAGCCGTGAAATGCCGTTAAGATCATAAGGATGCCTGCTTTCTATGAAGAATGGCCCGCACAGCGGGCAGGGCGGAGGGAAGTCCCAGCAAAAACAGCGCGGCAAGGCCCGCTGCCTGTACCAAAAGCCATCCCGGCCAGCGGAAGAGGAGAAACGCGGTTTGCAGTGCCAATGTTCCGGCGTACAGCGCCAGCTTTCCGCCGGAGAGGGGGAAAGGCAGCCTCCGCCGGGCATTGAAGAGCCGGATCAGGAACACGGCAAGGCAGCTTGCAAAGGTGGCGGCGGCCGCACCCTGAATGCCGATCCGGGGAATGAGCAGCAAATTCAGCACGACATTGGCGGCGGCTCCCACCAGCGATGTCCAGAAGGAGGCGGCGCTTTTTTTCGTGACCACGTACACGCTGCCCATAAAGCTGGAAAATGCGGCGGCGGCCATGGAAAGCGTCAGCATGGGGATATAGCGCCACGCAGAGTAATACGGCTCGTCAGCAAGCAGACGGATCAGCAGGGGGGACAGTGCGATGATGCCGCCTGCGCAAAGCGACACCGCCGCGGCAAAGGCGTCCCAGATCCTGCCGTAAAACCGCAGGTGCGACTGACGGTCGCCGCAGCTTTCTGCAATGGCGGACAGCTGCCATGCATCCAGAAACACCGTGGAGAGAATGGTGAGGATGGTGGGAATTTTATAGGCCACGGCATAAATGCCGTTGGCGCTGCTGCAGAGAAAGTCTTTCACCATGTACCGATCAGACACGCCCATGATCCACCAGAAAATGGCCGTGGGGATCAGCGGGACGCAATAGCGCAGCATCTGCCGCCGCAGCTTGGGGAGAATGGCCGGGCGCACATACCGCCAAAGCCGCCCCTGCCGGACGATCAGCGCCGTGGTGATGAGGTTTGCAACGGTGGTGGAGAGCACATACCCCTGAATGCCCCACCCGAACACGGCAAGAAACAGCACATTCAGGGTGATGAACAGCGCTGTGTTGAAAAGCCCCTGCACGGCAAAGAGCGCCGTGTTGCCCATGGCCCGCACAAAGTGGGCGCAGAGGGCGTGATAGCAGGAGGCAATGACGAAGGAGGAGAGGAGAAAGCCATAGGCGTGAACCGCCGGAATCCTTTGCAAAAGGGCGGTGAGCAGCAGCATCCCGGCAGAGCCGAGAGTGATGATGCGCAGCCCCACGGAAAAAGCCTCCGCCCGTCCACCCCTGCGGTCCGCGGCGAAGCGGAACACGGCGTCCGTAATGTCCAGCGATACCAGCGGGATCAGAAGATTTGCCGTTTGGGTGATGAGGTCGGCGGTGCCGTATTCCGCGGGTGTGAGATAGCCGGTGTAAAACCGCACCATCAAAAATACCAGCAGCTTTGACCCAAAGGTGCCCACGCTCATCAGCAGTGTGTTTGCGGCAAGCGTTTGATATTTATTCAGAGCGATTCCCTCCCGTTTTGCAAAAAATGCGTTCCTTTACAATGAACAGTGTCATTGTAAAGGAACGCATAAAACCTGGGATAAACCATTATTAAACAGAGTTTAAACTGCCTCCGCTTCCCCGCGGTTCAGGCGGTAGCCCACGCCCCACACGGTTTGCAGCAGCCGGGGGTGGGAGGGATCGTCCTCCACCTTTTCCCGCAGGCGGTTGATGTGCACCGCCACCGTTACATTATCGCCCATGGACTCCAGTCCCCAAATCATTTCATAAAGGTCCTCCCGGCTGAATACCTGCCCCGGATGGCGCATGAGAAAGAGCAGCAGCTCATATTCTTTGTTTTTCAGGGGAAGCTCGGCACCGTTTTTGAAGATGAGCCGCTGCCGGGTGTCCGCTGTTAGCACCCCAACGGTCAGGCGCTTCGGCTTTTCCTCCGGCTGGGGTTTCAGCCGCCGATACTGGGCGAGATGGGCCTTTACCCGGGCCACCAGCACACTGGGGGAAAAGGGTTTTTCAATGTAGTCGTCCGCGCCGAAGCCTAGGCCCCGGATCTTGTCCACGTCCTTGTCCAGCGCCGTGACCATGAGGATGGGAATGTCCTTTTTCTCCCGCACGGCGCGGCAGATGGCAAAGCCGTCGGTCCCCGGCAGCATCAGGTCCAGAAGCAGCAGGTCATAGTTTTCGGACAAAGCCGTGCGCAGGCCCTCCGTGCCGTCGGCGCAGTGGGTCACCTGATAGCCGCTCAGCTCCAGATAATCCCGCTCGATGTCGGCGTCGTCTTCAATGATGAGGATGTGGGACATGAGAGCCCTCCTTTGCAAGGGGAAGTGTCAATATAACGCGCAGGCCGCATCCGGCTCCGTTTTCCGCCCGGACGCTGCCGCCCATTTCCTCCACGGCCTTTTTTACCACGGCAAGACCAAGGCCGCTGCCGCTGCTCGGGGCAGTGCGGGCCGCGTCGCCCCGGTAAAAGGGGTCAAACAGCCGGGGAAGCTGTTCCGGGGGGACGCCGATGCCGTCGTCGGATACGGTGATCTCGGCCATGCCGTCCGTCTCCCGGACGGAGATGGAAACGTGAACGGTCTCCCGCCCGCCGTATTTGCGGCTGTTTCCCAGCAGGTTTGCAAAAATGCGCTGAAAAAGCTCCAGGTCGACCAGAACGCTGGATTCGCTGTCGATTTGCACGGCAATCTCCATTCCTGCGCTGTCCTACCCGTCTGCAAGGGTGCGGAGGGTTTGCCGCAGGGGCAGGGGCTGGAGCCGGACGGGGTAAGTGCTGACATCCAGCTTGGCAAATTCAAAAAGGTGGTTTACCATGCCTTCCATGTTGGTCTCCTTGGCGCGGATGGTTTGCAGATAGCGTGTCCGGACTGCTTCATCTTTGGCAACACCGTCCAGCAGGGCCTCTGTATAGGCGCGGATGGAGGTCAGAGGGCTTTTCAGATCATGGGACATCCCCACGATCAGCTCCTGCTTTTTTTGCTGCTGAAGCTGCTGCTGCTCCAGCGAGGCTTTCAGCCGGGCGGCCATTTCGTCCACCGCGTCGCAGGCGGGCTTGAATTCGTCCTCCCCGGCGTAGGCGATGGGGGTGTCCAGATCGCCGTCCCGGATGCGGGCAACACCGGAGGACAGCGCGTCCAGCGGCTGGGAAATATGGCGGAACAGGCTGCGGGTCAGATAGAGATTTGTCAGAGCGATGGCTGCCAGCAGCGCGATGAATACCGTTCCGGCATAGATGCAGAGGATGGCAGCGGAGCCGGAGAGCAGGGCTTCGATCTGTTCCCCGGTCTGATGAAGCTCCCGCAGGGAAATGCCCAGCTGGGGCAGATAAACACGTTCCAGCAGCACAAATGCAATGCCCATTCCAATCAGCAGCAATACCGCCGCCACCAGAACGGGGATCAGCAGCATGGCAATATTGGAACGCGCCAGTCGTTTTTGGATGGTCATGGTCCCACTCTCCCTCCACTTTTGTCCCCATCATTATACCGGGCGGCCCCGCGCAAGGGTTAAACGGAGTTTAAACTCGGGGAAAAAGGCGGAAAGCATATAAAATTTCCCCGTTTATTTGCACTTATATTACCACAAAATGGGCAAAAATTCAAGTCTTGTCCTGCAAGCAGGGATGCCGTAAGCTGGGGGGCGGAGGTGAAGATGATGGCAAAAGAAGATGCGCTGCGCATGGGCGCGGGAACGGCGGAGATCGCGGCGGCGCAAGGACTGACATTGAGCCATGAGCAGCTGGCGGCGCTGGAGGAGAGAAGAAAGCAGGCCCTGCGGGATAGCGGCAGGGTGGAATGGAACGGCGGCATCCTGCCCCGGCTGCTGGAGCGGTTTACCGATTCGCCGCATCTGCATCAGGCGGAACTGGCGGAGACACTGGAGCGGCTGCAAGCCCTGTTTTACCACTGGAAAAACGAGGTGGGCGATCTGACGCCGGATGAAACCGTGCTGCACTGGCTGCGCAGGGGCTTTGACCGGATGGGCGGTGACATGAACGCGCTGGAGGGCTTTTCGCCCCTTGCCCTGCAGCGGCGGCTGAAGGAGGAAGCGGATGAACGGACTTGAAGCAAGCGAGCCGGAGGAACTGCTGTGGACGCTGCTGCGCTGTCAAGCGCGGCGGTATACCGGGGGACAAAGCACATCGCTGCGTGAGGAGACGGCGCAGACCTTGCTGCGCTCCATCCGCTTTTCCCTTGCCCTGCCGGGTGTTTTGCGGCAAGACATCACCACGCCGGAGGCGCTTCTGTATGCCGGGGAGCGGGCCGTGCGCGCACAGGTAAAACGGGCGCACTTTCTTTATCTGCGGGCCCGCCGATGCGTATATCAGGAGGAGTGCTTGTCCCTTGAGACCACGCTTTCGGAGATCGGCGGCTTTTTCCGGGCGTATGACCCGGTGTTCTTTGCGGCGGAGCTGCCCTGCGGCATTGACTATCAGCTGAGCCTTCCGGTGCCGGAGCAGCTTATGGGCGTGCTCTGGCTGGGGGAATACATCCGGCGGCTGCTGACTGAGGACGCTATTTTGCGCCGCCTGCCGCCGGAGGGCGTGCGCCGGGTGCTGGGGAGCATTCCGGAGCACCGGGAAGTGCTGATGAATCTCTACATCCCAGTGGCCGAGGCCGCGCTGGGCGTGACGCTGATAGAGGGCGACCTTTTTAGTCTGAATATGACCGAAGCGGAACAGCGCCGGGCGCAGGTATTGCTTTCCGGCAGGACCCGGGCGGAGCGAGCGGCGCTTTTGCGCGCGGCGGCTCAAAGGTTATCCCGCCGTCTGGCGCTTTCTGACCGGGAGGAAGCTTGCCTTCTGCACACGGCAGAGGCGCTGCTGCCCCGCGTGGAGGCGGTTTTGGACGCAGAGGGCGGATGGCAGGGAATTTTTCCCGCATTTTAAAGCTTCTTTCAGAAACATTTCAGCTTTCGCAGGTAGAATGCAGACCATCGAAGGGGGCGCTTTGCCCCTGTGCCGATCCCAAGCCGGAAGGAGAAATGTTTATGATGAATCAGGAAAACGCGAAAGAGGCGGCGGCTCCGGCGGAGCAGCCGAAAAAGCGGAAAAAATGGAAGCATCCCAAGCGCTGGATTGCGCTGGCCGTGGCGGCGGTGCTGATTTGCGGCGCGGCGGCCAGCGCGCTGACGGGCAAACAGAGCAAGCGCACGGAGGACACCACCTACACCACCGGAGAGGTGGCGGTGCGCACCATTACCAATTCCCTCAGCAGCAGCGGCACCTTACAGCCCGCCAATTCCTACACGGTGAGCACGCTGGTGTCCGGCGAGATCTTAAGCGACACCTTTGAAGAGGGGGATCTGGTGGAAAAGGGCCAGCTTCTCTACACGCTGGATTCTTCGGATGCTTCCACCAGCCAGACGCAGGCGCAAAACAGCTATTCGCAGGCGCAGAATAATTACACACAGGCGGTGGAGGCCAAATATCCCACGGCAGACCTCAGTGGTACGGTCAGCGAGGTGTATGTGCAAAACGGCGACAGCGTGAACGCCGGGGCACAGCTGTTGAAGATCGTGGGGGACAACAACATCTACATGGATTTCCAGTTCTCCTATGCCGATCCCTCTGAGTTTTACGTGGGGGAGAGCGCCACCATCTTCATCAGCGGCTTTGCGGGCACGGTGCAGGGCACGGTGCAGCAGGTGTCCTCTTCCACCACGGCTTCGTCCAGCACGGTGGGCAGCGGAAAACAGCTGACCACCGTCCGGGTCAAGGCGGTGAATCCCGGACTGGTCACGGCGGATAATACCGCCAGCGCCACCATCGGCAGCTATGCAAGCTATGGGCAGACCTCTATCAAGGTGGGTG
>CAKSVQ010000132.1 GCA_934504065.1 uncultured Dysosmobacter sp.
GCGAAACCCTTGGCGCAAAAGTGGCGTTGCCACTTTTGCGCCAGTCTGCGCCTGCGTTTGAAAATGGAGGAACATGCATGGAAAAACTGGTGGAAAACCGGGTCTATTCCGGCACGGTGGAGGGCTATTCCAGTGAGGGCCTGGGCATCGTGCGGCTGGATGGCGCGGTGGTGTTCGTGCCGCAGGCCATCCGCGGCGAGGAGATCAGCCTGCGGATCACCAAGGTGATGAAGACCTGCGCGGCGGGCAGGATCGTGGAGATCAGGACCCCCTCGCCAGAGCGGGCCCGGCCGGAGTGCCCGCACTTTGGCAAGTGCGGCGGCTGTGCCTTCGGGCACATGAGCTACGGCGAGGAACTGTGGGCCAAGCGCCAGCGGGTGCAGGACGCGCTGACCCGCCTTGGCGGCACGGATGTGCAGGTGGAGGAGATCCTCGGGGCGAAAAATCCCCTGCACTACCGCAATAAAAGCCAGTATCCCGTGGGGGCCGACGGCTCCATCGGCTTTTACCGGGCGGGGAGCCATCAGGTGGTCCCCATCACGCGCTGCCTGATCCAGTCGGAGCTTTCCGACCGCACGGCGGCGGCAGTGGGGGCATGGATGAAGAAATACCGCGTGCCCGCCTATGACGAGCGCACGGGAAAAGGGCTGATTCGGCACATCTACGTCCGGGTGAACCGGAAAGGGGAGAGCCTTTGCTGCGTGGTGGCCAATGCCAAACAGCTTCCCCGGGAGCCGGAGCTTGCGGCGCTGGTGCTCTCCGCCGTGCCGAAGACCGTGGGCGTGGTGCTGAACACCAACACTCAAAAGGGCAATGTGATCCTGGGGGACCGATACCGCACCCTCTGGGGCCAGAGCTTTTTGATGGATACCCTGTGCGGCTTGGAGTTCAAGCTGTCCGTGCCCTCCTTTTATCAGGTGAACCGGGATCAGGCGGAGGTGCTTTACGGCAAGGCGCTGGAGTTTGCGGGCCTGACGGGGCAGGAGACGGTGCTGGACCTCTACTGCGGCACCGGGACCATTACCCTCTGCCTTGCGGGGCGGGCGAAGCGGGCTATCGGCGCGGAGATCGTGCCCCCCGCCATCCGGGACGCAAAGGAAAACGCCCTGCGCAACCATGTGGACAATGTGGAATTTTTCTGCGGCGACGCGGCGGACATCGCGGCCAGACTGGAGGGAGACGGCCTGCGGCCGGATGTCATCACGGTGGACCCGCCCCGCAAGGGCCTGAGTCCGGAGGTCATCGCATCGGTGGCGGGCATGGGACCCGGGCGGGTGGTGTATGTCTCCTGCGACCCGGCCACACTGGGGCGGGACGTGAAGCGCTTCCGGGAAGCGGGCTACGCCTGCCGCCGCGCCTGCGCGGTGGATATGTTTCCCGGCACGGCCCATGTGGAGACAGTGGTTTTGCTGGAGAAGCAGGCGGAGTGAGGTCTGCGCGATGAAATTTTTCCAGAATACCTGCAAGCCGCAGGGCTTTGGCGGGAAGCTGATGGTGCGCATGATGAACCACGGCCACAGAGGCTTGGCGCAATGGGGCTTTTCGCACCTTGCGCTCTCTGCGGTGGAGGGGCGGAACATTCTTGACGTGGGTTGCGGCGGGGGCGCGAACGTGGCGGTGTGGCTGCAAAACTGCCCCGGCAGTCATGTCACGGGTCTGGACTATTCCGCGGTCAGCGTTGCGGAAGCCCAAAAGCACAACCGCGCGGCGATCCGGCAGGGCAGATGCAGGGTCGTGCAGGGAAATGTGGCAGATATGCCGTTTGAGGACGGGGCGTTCGACTGCGTGTCGGCCTTTGAGACCATCTACTTCTGGCCGGATTTACAGCAATGCTTTGGGGAAGTGCGCCGCGTTTTGAAAAGGGGCGGCCGCTTCCTGATCTGCAACGAATGCGGCGGAACTGTGGCCGCAGATGAAAAGTGGACGAAGATGATCGAGGGAATGCGCATTTACCCTGCGGACCAGATCGCTGAAGACTTGCGGAAAGCGGGCTTCACGGTGGAGAAAATGGAACTGCACAGCAAAAAGCATTGGCTGTGCATCATTGCGGAGAAGACGGAGTGCGGATCGGAGGAGAATGGCCATGGCATTTGATTTTAAGAAAGCGTACAGGGAATTTTACGCGCCGATGGCAAAACCCGGCATCGTGACCGTTCCGAAAATGAACTATCTCGCGGTCCGGGGGAAGGTCGATCCCAACGAGCCGGACGGCGCGTATCAGCAGGCGATCGGGGTGCTGTATGCCGTTGCCTATACGCTGAAAATGAGCGGGAAAATGGGGCATGAGATCGAGGGCTTCTTTGATTATGTGGTCCCGCCGCTGGAGGGCTTTTGGTGGCAGGACGGCGTGGACGGTGTGAATTACGCAGACAAGGCCGCGTTCCGCTGGATCTCCGCGCTCCGCCTGCCGGATTTTGTGACGGAGGCGGAGTTTGCCTGGGCTGTGGAAGCGGCGGCCCGAAAGAAAAAGCTGGACTGCTCCTCCGCGGAATTCTGGACGGTGGAGGAGGGGCTGTGCGTGTAGTGCCTGCACGTCGGTTCCTATGACGATGAGCCTGCCACCGTGGCGGCAATGGATGCGTTTTTAGAGGAAAACGGGTATGTGAACGATTTGAACGGCGGAAGGCTGCACCATGAGATCTATTTGTCCGACGCGCGCAGGACCGCCCCGGAGAAGCGGAAGACCGTGATCCGCCATCCGATCAGGCGGGTGTGAACGGCAGAAAGGAAACAGAACGATGGCGTCAGGCAGGGCGTATCTGGACTTTATCATGGAGCAGCTGGCGGATGTGGGCGAGATCACATCCCGGGCCATGATGGGGGAGTACCTACTATATTATAAGGGAAAGCTTTTCGGCGGCATCTATGATGACCGCCTGCTGGTCAAACCTGTGGCCGCGGCCAGAGCCTTGATGCCGGAAGCGGCATGGGAGGCGCCCTATGAGGGAGCAAAAGAGATGCTGCTGGTGGAACATGTGGATGACCGGGACTTTCTTGCGCGGCTGCTGCGCGCCATGGAGCCGGAGCTGCCCACGCCGAAGAAAAAGCGGTGAAGCGCCCGGCAAATCGGTAAGCGGCGGCGGAGCGGGGCGGCAAAACGCGGAAAAGTGTTCCTTTTTAAAAAGGAGTATGGTACAATAGCCCTAAAGCGGCAAGGAGGTTTGAATATGGATCGACTGATGGACGCGGTGGACCGCTGCGTAAAGGAATGCACATGGAAGGAGCTTTCCGTTTTGCAGCTTTGGACGCTGGCGCTGGGTGTGCTGCTGGGGCTGGTGGTGCCGGGACGGAACAAACGGGGGTGCGCGTGGGCGTTCGCGCTGATCTTCGCGGCGGCCTGCGTTCCGGTGCTGGCAAGGCTTTTGCCCTATGTGCTGGATGGGCGCGTGGCTATTGCGGATATTTACGGAGAAAAGCAGTTGTAAAATCCGGCGCATTGGTGTAAGATAAAGCCATGGACTACCAGTTCTTGAAACGGAGGAAATGATATATGAGCAAGACCGCGAGAATGGTAATGAAGATCATCGGCGCGAGCCTGGCCTTCGCCGCGTTCGTTTGCCTGCTGATCGGCGGCTGGCACGATCTGAGCGTGGGCTGTTGCGGCATGAAAAAGCGCCTGAGCAAGAAGTTCGGCTCTGAATACGACGATTACGCGGACGAAGACCTGTACGAATAAGAAACAAAATTTGCGGACAAGCGAAAACACCGCTCCACCCTGCTTGCAGGGTGGAGCGGTGTTTATTTTTTGGCAGATATGAAAAAGCCCCCTTGACAAAAGGGAACGGCAATGGTAAAATAAATCGCTTATATGATGAAGAGGGGCTCTTCCCCATCTTCATTACCTGAGGATAAGATAGCACATTTCCCATGGCATTGCAAGGGCAGGATGAAGGAATTTTAACAACTGCTCCCGGCGTGTCATTTTACCCGGAAAGGAACAAATAACCGCTTCCGCCGCCGGACAGGGCGGGGGAAGCAGAAGAAAGGTGAATGAGAAGATGGCCAAAGACAAGTATTACGGAAAGACCCTTCGTAAGAACTTTGCCCGGTATGAGGAAGTCGTTCCCATGCCGAACCTTCTGGAGATCCAGAAGACGTCTTATCAGGAGTTTTTGGATACCGGCCTGCGGGAGGTCTTCGTGGACGTGGGCGCGATCACGGACTACCAGGGCAATCTGGAGCTGACCTTCATCGACTATAAGATGGATGAGGCCCCCAAGTACGACGTGGAGGAGTGCAAGGCGCGGGACGCCACGTATGCCGCCCCCCTGAAGGTGAAGGTGCGCCTGCGCAACAAGGAGACGGAGGAGATCAAGGAGCAGGAGATCTTCATGGGCGACTTCCCCCTGATGACCCACTCCGGCACCTTCGTCATCAACGGCGCCGAGCGCGTGGTGGTCTCTCAGATCGTCCGCTCCCCCGGTGTGTACTACGGCAAGGAGGTCGACCTGAAGACCGACCTGCCCATCCTCACCTCCACGGTGATCCCCTACCGCGGCGCGTGGCTGGAATATGAGACGGACGCCAACGAGGTGTTCTGGGTCCGCATCGATAAAAACCGCAAGATCCCCATCACCTGCCTGATCCGGGCGCTGGGCCTCCGGACTGACGCGGAGATCCTTGACCGCTTCGGCGACGATCCCCGCATCGTCACCACGCTGGAAAAGGACCCCTGCAAGACCTATGAGGACGCCATGCTTGAGATTTACCGCAAGCTGCGTCCCGGTGAGCCCCCCACGGTGGAGGCTGCCGAAACGCTGATGAACAATCTGTTCTTTGATCCCCGGCGCTACGACCTGTCCGTCGTGGGCCGCTACAAGTTCAATAAGAAGCTCTCTTTGTGGCAGCGTGTCACCGGGTATCATCTGGTCTATCCCGTGGCTGATCCCGCCACCGGCGAGATCCTCTTCGATCAGGGCCACCTGCTGAGCAAGCAGGACGCCCGCCTGCTGGACGAGGTGGGCGTGGCCGAGGTCACCATCGACGTGGAGGGCACGCCCCTGCGGGTGATGAGCAACCGGATGTGCGATATGAAGCACTATGTGGACTTCGACCCGCTGGCGGAGTGCGGTATCAAGGAGCGGGTGCGCTTTACGGTGCTGCAGGAGCTGCTGGGCCAGTATTCCGGTGAGGAGCTCATCGAGCAGATCAAGCTCCACAAGGATGATCTGGTGCCCAAGCACATCATCATCGATGACATCATGACCTCCATCAACTACATGAACGGGCTGGCCATGGGCATCTCCGTCAAGGACGACATTGACCATCTGGGCAACCGCCGCCTGCGCTGTGTGGGCGAGCTGCTGCAAAACCAGTTCCGCATCGGCTTTTCCCGGATGGAGCGGGTCATCCGCGAGCGCATGACCATTCAGGATCTGGACATCGTTACCCCCCAGAGCCTGATCAACATCCGCCCCGTCACCGCCGCCATCAAGGAGTTCTTCGGCTCCAGCCCCCTGAGCCAGTTCATGGATCAGACCAACCCGCTGGCCGAGCTGACCCACAAGCGCCGTCTCTCCGCTCTGGGCCCCGGCGGCCTGAGCCGCGAGCGCGCCAACATGGAAGTGCGCGACGTGCATTACAGCCACTATGGCCGGATGTGCCCCATTGAGACCCCTGAAGGCCCCAACATCGGCCTGATCTCCTACCTTGCGACCTATGCCCGCATCAATGAGTACGGCTTCATCGAAGCGCCCTACCGCGCGGTGGACAAGGCCACGGGCAAGGTGGCAAACGACATCACCTATATGACCGCCGACGAAGAGGACAACTACATCGTCGGTCAGGCCGCCGAGCCGCTGGACGAAAACGGCTGCCTGATCAACGCCCGTATCACTGCCCGCCACCGGGATGAGATCGTGGAAGTGGATAAGGAAATGGTGGACTTCATCGACGTCAGCCCCCGCATGATGGTCTCCATCGCAACGGCCATGATCCCCTTCCTGCCCAACGACGACGCAAACCGCGCACTGATGGGCGCAAACATGCAGCGGCAGGCTGTGCCTCTGCTCAGACCCCATGCGCCCATCGTGGGCACCGGCATGGAGCACAAGATCTGCATCGACTCCGAGATCGTGGTGCTGGCCGAGGGCGACGGCGTGGTCACCTCCGTGGATGCCCGCCATGTCACCGTCAAGTATGACAGCGGCGAGACCAAAGACTATAAGCTTACCAAGTACCTGCGCTCCAACCACACCACCTGCATCAACCAGCATCCCATCGTGGATGTGGGCGAGCGGGTCCACGGCAAGCGCC
>CAKSVQ010000133.1 GCA_934504065.1 uncultured Dysosmobacter sp.
TCAATGCGCTGTCTGCCCCGGCAGGGATCGGCGGAGCGGAGCTTGGCGTATACATTCTCAGCTATCTTCGCCGCTACTTTGGCTATGTTCCCCAGCAGCAGCGCCAACAGGAAAACCACCGCAAGCAGCACTTCCTGTTCGGATTCCGGAAAAAGGCCAACTCCGGCCCCCCTGCCGTATGCAGTTTTGCCTATGGCTTTGGAGAACGGACGGCCCCCACGCAGGGCGGCGGCGAGAGCGCAGCCCCACCCCAGCGCCGCATCACCGACCTGACCGCCGCTCAAAGTAAAGCAGCCTTGCAGGCCTATATGCAGAATTTCTTCGGCCCGTCCATGTACGACCCCCGGGAGGTTCGCAAGCGGGAAGAGCTTTTGTGCACCGACGACCACAAGGGCTGCCATCTCTACTACGCCATGGGCGGGAGCGAACTGGACAGCTCGGTCCGCGGCTATGCGGGGGCACACCGCAAGGCGGCGATTCAGCAGATGGAAAAAAACCGCGCCGCTTACGAAGCAGATGCCACCCGCCACCGCGCCAGCATCGCCCGGCTCACCGCCCGCATCCGCAATGTGATGATGGCCTATTTGCAGCCAACCGTTGTCCACTCCGCCTCCGGCACGCTGGACGCCGGGCGGGTGTGGCGCGGGCTGTATGCAAACGATGATAAGGTGTTCACCCGTCTGCTGCAAACCGATCCCGGCGAACTGTCCGTCGATCTGCTGCTGGACGGCTCCACCTCCCAGATCCATCGGCAGGAGATCGTGTCAGCGCAGGGCTACATGATCGCCGAAAGTCTGAACCGCTGCGGCATCCCGGTGCGGGTCACCTCCTTTTGTTCTTTGAGCGGCTACACGGTGCTCACCCGCTACCGAGATTACCGGGAGACCGACGCCAACGACCGTATTTTTAATTTCTTCACCACCGGATGCAACCGCGACGGCCTTGCCCTGCGAGCACTGGGTCATGAGATGGAAGACGCCCCCTGCGACCATCATCTGGTCATTCTGCTCTCCGACGCCAAGCCCAACGACGTGGTGGAGGTCTGCCGGGAGGGCGTGTTCCGCGGCTATGCCGACCAGCTGGGCGTGGAAAACACCGCCATGGAGGTGCGCTCCCTGCTCCACCGAGATATTTCCGTGGTCTGCGTCTTCACTGGGAACGATGAGGACGTTTCCTCCGCCCACACCATCTATGGCCGAGATTTCGCCCGCATCCGCTCGCTGGAACAGTTTGCCGATACCGTCGGCGCGCTGATCCAGAACCAGATTCGCAGCTTCGGGTCATGATCCAGTGATTTTCCCGCTTTCAAAAAATAACGGAGCATTGCCAGAAGGCAATGCTCCGTTATTTTTCGTTAGGTCTTTACATATTTCCCGATGGCACGGGCCAGTTCTTCCTCCTGCAGGGGTTTGGAAAGGTGCTCGTTCATTCCCGCTTCGCGGCTTTTGCGGGCATCCTCCCGGAAGGCATTGGCCGTCATGGCAAAAATGGGCACCGTTTGGGCGTCGGGCCGATCTAGTGCCCGAATGCTTCTGGCGGCGTCCAGACCGTTCATCACTGGCATCATCACATCCATCAAAATCGCGTCAAACGTCCCCGGCGGGGAGGCAGCAAACTGCTCCACCGCTTCTTTTCCGTTCCACGCCTTCACAGGCTGGATGCCGAGGTCCGTCAGGAAAAACTCCGCGATCTCCATGTTCAGCGCATTATCCTCCGCCAGAAGCACCCGCAGCCCTTTCAGGTTCGCCTGCGTTTCCGTCTCCGTCTTGCGGGACGCATGGGTCTCGTGGTCGATGTCAAAGGGCAGAGTTACCGTGAACGTGGTGCCAACGCCCTGCGTACTCTCCGTTTGGATGCTGCCGCCCATCTTCTCCACCAGTTCCCGGACGATGGACATGCCGAGGCCCGTACCTTTATACTGGGTCCTTGCGTCGGCCTTTTCCTGTGTGAACGGCTGGAAGAGTTCGTTTTTCACAAACTCCTCGCTCATGCCGATCCCCGTGTCCTGAATGACAAAGCGAAAGGTCGCCTGCTTGTCGTCCGCCCCAGTCTCCTCGATCCACGTTTCAATGCTGCCGGAGTCTTTGTTGTACTTCACGGCGTTGCTGAACAGATTCAGCAGTATCTGCCGCAGGTGCAGCGGGCTTCCCAAAAGCGCCGTGTGCTCCCAGACCGCCGCATGGGTGCGGAAGGTCAGGTTTGTCTCCGCCACCTGCGCCTGATCCAGCGCGTGAATTTCTCTGAGCACCTCCTTCAAATCAAAGGGCACATGCTCCAGTTCGATATGGCCGCTTTCCAGCTTGCTCATGTCCAGCACATCGTTGATAAGGGAGAGCAGATGGTCGGAGGAAATGCGGATCTTTTCCAGACAGTCATCCACCAGCTCCCGGTCGTCCCGATTCTTTTTGATGATCTCCAGCATTCCCATCACACCGTTGATGGGCGTGCGGATGTCGTGGCTCATGTGGCTTAAAAACTCGGTCTTCGCCCGGTTGGCGGAGGTCATTTCCTCATAGGCGGCCTGCAAACGGTCATGCTCCTGCTGCTCCCGCTGGTGCAGGGCGGTGGTGTCCCGCAGCAGGATCATACCGTGCACCACTGGCGTTTCGCTGCCGGAGGCGGCGTCCAACACCAGACTTTCCATCATCAAAACCGTCTTTTGCAGCCACAGCGGCCCCTTTTCCCTTTTCAGGCAGTACTCCACGCTGACCTGTTTCTCCCCATCGGCGAAGCGCCGCAGAAGTCTTGCCGGATCGGTGGTCAGGCGGTAGCTCTCCACCGTCTCCGGCGTCACATCTTTGGCATAATTCCGGCAATAATCGCTGTATGCGCAGGGCAGTGTCCAGCCCGGCAGCAGCGCCTGGGATGCCTCCGTCTGTCCCTTTTTCAAAAAGCTCTGCTCCAACAGGTCCCGGGTGATATTCACAGAGTAAATGGCGTCCGCCGTTTCAAGCAGCGCATCCACATAGCTGTCGTTTTCCAAAATGGACTGCTTGAGCTGCTCATAGTATTGAGTGAGCTGCTCCTTGGCCCCCACCGTGGGGACATCCTGCCGGATGGTCTCAAACGCCAGCAGGAAATGGTGCAGCCGCCCCGCTTCATCCTGATCGACAAAGATGGCCGTCAGCTTGCCATAGGCCTGCCCTGCCGGGTCCTTGCTCTGATATTGCAGTTCGATGCACGCATGCGCCGGGTCGAGGTGCGCTGCAAGATAGGCAAGCTGCAGCCTCTCCCGCAGCAGCGGATCGTCTTTCGCCTGCTCTTCCAGAATCTGCTCCACCGCGCCGGAATAGCTGCCGTCTCCGGCAAGGAAGAAGCCGTCCCCGGCGCGGATCAGGCGGTAGGTATCCTGCTTTGCGTCGCAGTACAGGCAGTCGGCAAAGCTTCTGCCGTATTGGTTGACCTTTTTCAAAAGGCGGTAATCCAGCCGCTTTTCCGCCGCGGCCTCCTCCCGCTTGACGTGGTTTTTGTTGATGTACATATTCTTATCTGCCGCATTGAGCAGCTCCCGCATCGTCTGCCCCGGATGAGCCGCAGCAAGGGCATATCCCACGGCGTAGCTCAGCGGTGCGTCCGGGTGTGCCACCGACTCGTCCCGCAGGGCGCGCCGCACATCCTCCAGCAGGCGCTGCATCTGCGCTGCGTCCACGCCATGGGTGATGGCCAGAAACTCATCGCCCCCGGCGCGGCCCACGAAATGCTCCTCCGGCATAGCCTGCCGCAGCGCCACGGCAAAGCGGCGGATATAGGCATCCCCCGCCTCATGGCCCATACTGTTGTTGATCCGGCGGAGATTATTCAGGTCAAAGCTGCAAACGCCCACGTCCTCCGCTGCCGGAAGCGGGTCGTTCAGCAGTTCCTCACACTTATTCTTATTGGGCAGCCCCGTGGCCCCATCCAGATAGACCTTGCTTTGCAGCGCCCGGTTCTGAGCGGCGGTGCGCAGCGCCTTTATCAGCTCATAGCCAATGAGCAGCATCAAAAAGACGATATCCACGGTGATATACTTTTCCAGATGCTCCAAAGAGGTGGCCCGCCGCTGGGAATAGGCCTCGGCCAGTCCGGTGGCTTCGTCACAAATCTCAAAAAAGCGCTCGCTTTTGGAGATGATCTCCGTCTGTTCGTACCCTTGGGCGCGCACCCGCATGATCTCCTGCCGGAGCAAGGAAAAATAGTCGTCCAGCTCCGCCATTTTATTTTGGAACGCTTCGTCGTCCAGCCGGACGAGGTCCAGTTCCGCATCGCCATTGCGCAGGCCGTTGATGAACGACTCCACGTCTTGCAGCATCCCGTCCTCGCTGTATCCGGCAATCTCCATTTTCACCATGCGCTGCGTTTTTCCCCGTACCAGTCCCGCGTAATTGACCACCCGGGCCGTGCCCCGAATGCCGGAGACCAACACCATCATCACCACGATCAGCGCAGCCAGAATAAAGGCCAACACGCCAATGCTGGTCTGCGCAAGATTCCCTTTTTTCTTTCCTGTGCCGCCCAGCATGGCGCCGCCTCCCTTCTCTGGATGCATCATACCATATGAACGCGGTTTTTCACAAGTGCCGATTTGCACAAAAGCCCCCTGCGCAGCTATAAAAGCTACGCAAGGGGAGCCTCATGCTGTCAAAGCGTTTTGACAGACGGTTCTAATTAGATTCAGTCAAACATGGTCGCAAGAATCTGCTCTTTCCCGATCCCACCAAAATAGCCGGACAGAGGGAACTGATCCAGCACCGCGCCCACATCCTCCGGCTGGAATCGGCATCCCTTCAGCGCTTCCACCAGATCGTCCAGCGAGCGGGTGGAAAGGAAGTCACCCCAGAAGGTCAAGTCCTGAATGCGGCCCTTCTCCACAGTGGCGCAGATTTCCAGACTGCCGCCGTCCCAGTGCTTTTTCTTGCGCATATTGTACTGGGGAGAGCGACCGAAATTCCAGTCCCACTGGTCATACTTCTCCTGTTTCAGCTTCACCACCGCCGCAAGCTCCTGCTCGGTCAGCGCGCCGGAAACAATGCCGGAGCCCGCCAGCTGGTTTTTCAAAAACACCCAGAATGCCGGAAGGTCCATGTCCTCTTTCAGAAAATCATGGATGTTGCCGATGCGGCTGCGGACAGACTTGGTGGACTTGGAGCGGAATTTCTCCGGGTCGGCGTTCAACGCCCCCGCCACCATGGAGGGGTTGGCGTTGAAGAGCAGCGTGCCGTGGTGCAGGATGCGCCCGCCCACGATGCGCTGGGCCGTGCCGGAAACCTTGCGGCCCTCCACCAGAATGTCGTTTCGGCCGGAGGCCTCTGCCTGAAGTCCCAGCGCCTGCAGGGCTTCCACCACCGGCTTTGTAAAGCGGGCCATGGCCAGCTGCTCCAGTTCCCCGGTGTCAGTGATAAAGGAATAGTTCAGGTTCCCCAGATCATGGTACACCGCGCCGCCGCCGGTGGTGCGGCGCACCACCTTGATGTGGTGTTCCTCCACAAATTCCCGGTTGATCTCGGCCTCGGCGTTCTGGTTCTGGCCGATCACGATGGTATTATCGTTCTGCCAAAGCAACAGATAGTCCCCGTCCTTGCGGTTGCAGAGAACATATTCCTCAAACGCCAGATTATATGCCGGGTCCTGTGATCCGGTCTCCAGATAAATGGTCTGCTTGCTCATACGTGCCTCCACGGATACTTTTTGGATTCAGCGGAAAACCCACCTGTGCACCAGTTTAATGGATAGCCATCCAAAAAGCAATCCCTTTGTCAATTTTTCGTATGGATAGCGCGTTTTTCCGCGTGGAGGGCAGCTTCCCGGATGGTCTCAGTGACCGTGGGATGGGAGTGGATGGTGTTGATGATCTCGTCCAGTGTGCTCTCATTGCCAATGGCCAGCGCGCCCTCGGAGATGAGGTCGGTGGCCCGGGGCCCGATGATGTGCATGCCCAGAATCTCACCGTACTTCTTCCCCGCGATGATCTTCACAAGACCTTCGCCGCCGTTGAGGATCAGGGCCTTGCCGTTGGCGCTCATGGGGAACTTGCCGACCTTGTACTCAATGCCTTTGGCCTTGCACTGCTCCTCCGTCAGACCCACGGAAGCGGCCTCCGGCTCAATGTACACGCAGGTGGGGTTGGTGGACTCGTCATAGTGGGCCTCATGGCCGCAGATGTTCTCCGCCGCCACCTCGCCCATGGCGCTGGCGGTGTGGGCCAGCTGGGC
>CAKSVQ010000134.1 GCA_934504065.1 uncultured Dysosmobacter sp.
CCGCCTGCGAATTTTTAAAGTGGTTCACCGCCAAAGAAAATAACCTCCGCTTCGTGTGCGAGTCCGCCTATCTGCCCGTGCGCAAGGAGGCCAACTCCATGGAAGCGCTGGACGAGGTCATCGCCGAGAAGGATCTACACGTGGAGGACAAGGCCTATCAGTGCCTTGCCAGCATCCTGACCAATTACGACGATCTTTCCTTCTACACCACCAACTGCTTTGAAAATGGATACGCCACCCGCAAGGTTCTGGACTATAACCTCTCTGACAAAGCCGTGGCCGACAAAGCCGCCATCGACGAGGCCGTGGCCGCCGGAGCAGACCGGGAAGAAACCGCCGCCCCCTATCTCACCGACGAAGCCTTTGACGCATGGTATCAGGACTTCTGCACGGCGCTGGAGAGCGCCGCCCACCCCCAGAAGTAAGAACGCTCCCGGCAGAGCGCGCTCTGTCGGTGAAAACCGTTAAATTGGGTGATCGCCATGAATGCAAAGAAAAATTCCCTGACATATCTGCTGCTGGTTCCGCTGCTGCTGGTGGTTTTTTTGCAGGGATTGCTGCCCTTTTCCGCCCTGCTGGCCAGCGGCACCAAGCAGACTCTGGAAAATAACGCGGTGAATCTGGACAGCCACACGGTGGAAAACCGCCGGGTGGTGCTGGAAAACGCCATGATCGACCAGTGGAGCGCCATCCGCAAGGAAAGCGACTATCTGAGCGTGGCCCTTTCCGCCTTTCTGGCCGACAACGGCGCGGATATCTCTGCTATACTCCGCGATCCCGCATTGCAGCGCGGCTATGCCGGAAGCGTGTTCCCCGAGCTGCTGGAATATCTCCGGCGGGACAACTCCTGCGGCGTGTTTTTGATCCTTGCCAGCGACGCCGATCCCACGCTCCCCGGCGAATACACCGGATTTTTCCTGCGGGACTCCGACCCCTCCACCAAAACCGAGACCAATTCCGACCTGCTGCTGGAACGGGGCGACAAGGCCCTTGCCCGCACCTACGGCATCACGCTGGACAGCCTGTGGTCGCCCTCCTTCTCCTTTCAGGGCAGCGGCAGCCGGGAAGCGGATAATTTTTTCTACCAGCCCTATCTGCTGGCGCTGGAAAACCGCTCTGTGGACATGGCCAGCCTTGGCTATTGGGCCACGCCCTTCATTCTGGAGGACCAGCCGCTGGATAACCACCGCATGATCTCCTATTCCGTACCGCTGAAGTATCAGGGGGAGATTTACGGCGTGCTGGGCATGGAGGTATCCGTCAGTTATCTCATGAACAGCTATTTTTCCCTGCGGGATCTGGACCGCAACCAGAACGCGGGCTACGTCATCGCCGTGGACCGGGGCGACGGCGTCTATCAGGAAATTGCCGGAAAGGGCAGCCTGTATGATGCCGCCAGCCGTCAGGATGGGCTTCTCACGCTGGAAGCCACCACCCACGCAGACCTCTTCCGGGTGAAGGACGCCAAAATCGGCGATCAGGGCATCTATGCCGTGGTCTCCGGCATGACGTTGTATGAAAACCGGGTGCCCTATGAGAACAAGGACTGGGTGCTGTGCGGCCTGCTGGCGGAAAGCTCCATCTTCGGTCTGGGCGACCAGCTTTACCGCACCATTCTCTCCATCATCTTCCTGTGCGCCGTGGTGGGCATCGTGGTGATGTTCTTTGTGATGCGGCGCATCGTGCGCCCCGTGCATCAGCTGATGGACAGCGTGCGCGGCGGCATTGAGGGCCTGCGGGCCTTCCACCCCTCCCGGGTCCTGGAGGTGGACGAGCTGCACGACGTTGTGGAAAATCTGACGGAGAACGAGTTGAAGGCCGCCAGCCAGCTCAGCGAGGAAAAGGAGCGCTACCGCGTCGCCGTGGAAAGCTCCAACGATATGTTCTTCACCTATTATGACCGCAACCATATGCTGGAGATGGTCAACACCCGCCACTCCGACGGGCTGTGGGACATTGCCGATTTGAAAAAACGAATCCTGACCGCCGGGTTCTCCACGGAGGATCAGGCCCGCATCAGCGCCGTGTTCCGCAGCGGACGGATCGAGTCCCCCATGCAGCTGTTCTTCCAGCCCCCCGGCGAGGAGGGCCGCTGGCTGGAGGTCTGCGGAAAGACCTCGGTGGACACGCAGGACGTAAGGCACTGGCGCTTAGTGGGCTATGTGCGGGACATCAACGAGCAGAAGCAGCGGGAACTGGAGCGGGAAAAACGCCGCGCCCGGGACCTTGTCACCTCGTTTTACCGTCTGGCCCCCGGTCTGGACGCGCTGGCCAAAAGTCGGCGCATACAGCCCGTCGGCGTGCTGATGGTCATCGACCTGAGCAACTTTTCCCGCATCATTCAGACCTATGGCCTTACCTTCGGCGACGCGATCCTGGAGGATTTTTCCGACCTTCTCTCCTCGCTCTGCCGCGCCGCCGTGCCGCAGGGGGCGCTGTTTATCCGCGCCGGGTCGGACGAATTTCTCGTCTGGCTGCCGGAATACCCCCCGGCGGACTGCCCCGCCCTGCTACAAGCCCTGCAGCGGCGCTACGGCGCTTTGATCCGCTCCAGTGCTCTGGAGCTGCACTTCCACGCGGGCTTCACCGCCGCCGGGGCCGTGGACACGGAAAAGGCCCTGATGGGCCGGGCCATCGCGGCCTTCCGTGCATCCGAGCAGCGGGACGTGTATGCCTGCGCGTGGGAGGACCTGCGGGGTGCCGTCCCCTTGCAGGGCGCCTTTGGCGAGGTGGTCTCCCCCGGCTATATCCGCCAGATGGGCCTTGCTTCGCTGGCGCTGAACCTTTTCGACCACAGTGCCTCCTTCGCGGCGGCAATGGACCTGCTCTCCCGCCGCCTGCACACCCGCTTTGCCATGCGGGGACTGCTGATCACCGCCTTCCGGGAGGAATACCTTTCCAGCAGTCTGGAATACCTGTGGGACCCGGATTCCGTGATGGACGAAACCGTGGTGCTGCACTGGACCGACGTGGACTGTCAGGTTCTCAACCAGCTCACCCGGCGCAGCACACTGCTTTCCATGGAAGACGCAGCGGAGGCCGTGCCCGCCTTCGAGCAGTTGCACCTGCCCCAGCGGGGCGTGGTGTTCCCCATGTCGGACAATGGCCGCTATTCCGGCAGCATCTTCCTGCCGGGCGTTTCCCCGAAACTTCTCAAAAGCGAGGAGGCCAGCAACCTCCTCTGGGAGATCGGCACCATCATCCAAAACCGTATCAATCAGGAGCACCACGACCAGTCTTCGCAGGCCAAGTCCGACTTCCTTGCCCGGATGTCCCACGAAATTCGCACACCCATGAACGGCATCATCGGCATGACGGAGATCGCCCTGCGGGAAGGACAGTCCGAGGCATCCCGGGTGGAGTGCCTGAAAAAAGTGCGCGCTTCCTCGGACTATCTGCTGGGCCTGCTGAATGACATTCTGGATATGTCCAAGATCGAAAGCGGCAAAATGTCGCTGGTGCTGGACGATTTCGACCTTTCCCAGCTACTGGATGAGCTGCATCCGGTGCTGGAAGCCAAATTCGAGGAGAAAAAGCAGACCTACCGCACGGACATCCACCTGACGCATCACTGGTTCCGGGGCGATGCGCTGCGCATCAGTCAGGTGCTCATCAACCTGCTGGGCAACGCCATCAAATACTCCCCAGCGGAGACCACTGTCACGCTGCGGGTGGAGGAGACTGGAAACCGCAATGGCGGCTGCGAGATCGCCTTTGCCGTGGCCGATCAGGGCGTGGGCATCAGCGAGAAGGACCGCGAGCGCATCTTCCAAAGCTTCGAGCAGCTGGAAAACGGCCCCATGCGCCAGCAAGGCACCGGACTGGGCCTTGCCATCAGCAATCGGCTGATCCATATGATGGGCAGCACCATCTCGCTGGAAAGCGAGGTGGGCCGCGGTAGCACCTTCCGCTTTACGCTGCGCCTTCCCCCCGCGGCAGAGCGGCGGCAGGCACAGGCGGCGGAGCAGGCCGTGGACCTTTCCGGCAAGCGATTGCTGGTGGCGGAGGACAATTCGCTGAACATGGAGATCCTCCGCTTCTTCCTCGACGAGCTGGGCTGCGTGTGCGACAGTGTGAGCAATGGCCAGCAGGCCGTGGAGAAATTCCGCGATTCGCCGCCGGGATATTACCAACTCATTTTGATGGACGTAATGATGCCCGTAATGAACGGACTGGAAGCCGCCCACACCATCCGCACGCTGGACCGGACGGACAGTCAGAGCGTGCCCATCGTGGCCATCAGCGCCAACGCCTTCGACGAGGATATCCGGCGCTCGCTTGCCAGCGGCATGAACGCCCACCTCTCCAAGCCCGTAGAACGGGCCAAGCTGGTGGCGGTGCTGTCCCAGTTTCTTGGCTGAAACCTGAACAATGCCCCGCAGATGCCATCAGGCATCTGCGGGGCGTGTTGTATATGCAGCTAGTTTGTAACCGAATTGTAGTTGACATAAAATAGTTTGACCTATACCATAGAATCAAACGATCCACTTAGTAAAAAACCTCGCAGAGTTTCGCGTTCGCAGACGTGAAAGTTATATTTGATAGGGGGATGCTTTCATGCAGAAACAGCAATGGCTGGGCCTTTTCCTGCTGGCGGCGGCTGCCGCGGCGGTGATCGGCGCGACACAGTTCACCGCCGCGCCGACAAGCGGCAAAGCGGAAGCCGACGAACCGCTGATCGAGTCCGTCCCCTCGCCGGACGGCGCGCTGACGGTGCGCCTGCTTGGCGGCGCGGATGAAGTCGTCCCATCCCCAGAGACGGTGCAGGTGGCAGACGCGGCCACCGATGACATCTTGTGGCAGCGGGAGGACGTGGAGGAGACCTCCGCCCTCTGGTCGCCGGAGGGCGGTTATGTGGCCCTCTCCCACCGCAGCCGCGCCTGCGGCCGCGTCACCGTGCTGGAGACCGACAGCTTTTCCACTTGGGAACTGCCCCTCCCGGCCGACGCGCCCTCCGCAGAATACGCGCTTTTGTCCGCTGTTCAATGGCTGGACGAGGACACCCTGCGGGTGCGCTGCCAGAACACGCAGGCCAGCAGCGCGGAAAGCGAACCCACCTTTTACCGCTGCTATCCCCGGATGGAGAATGGCCAACTCACAGGCAGCGCCGCACAGGAAGCCCCACTAATGCGCTGGGACGGCTATGACTTCGACCACGATGGCATTCCGGAGACCACCGAGCTGCTGGCACTGCTGGATGCGGGCACCGAAACGGGGGCCTACGCCCTGCGCATTCAAAGAAGTGACGGCGCGGTGCTCTGGTCAGCGGACGCCCACCTCTCCCATCCCGGCTGGACTGGCGTGTATGCCTGCCGGGTGGACGGGCAGGATTGGCTGCTGCAATACGAGCCGGAAATGTGGCAAGGCTGGGCAGACTACTCCTACCGTCTGTTTTCTCCTGCCATCGTTTCCCCCGCCAACATGGAACCCAAGGAACAGCTTCTGCGCAGCAGCGAGGTTGTCTGGGACTGGAACTTCCACATGGACGGCCACCACTTCAGCGCCGCCGATCTGGCAGATTTCCTGTGGGAGGTCCGGGAGTATACCGCCGAAAGCACCCTGCTGCTGAGCACCGAGGAAGGCGAGCTCCTTTACAATGTTCCGGGGCAGGCACTGCAAGCTTCCCCTTTCGGCGACCTGTCAGCCCTGCAAAGCCGTGAGAAGATCGAAGCCGCCCTGACGCAGCAGGCGCAGGCAATAGAACAGCCCTGACAGCCTTTCTAATACCTCGCTTTTTTGCCTGCTGCGCAGTCCAAAAAGCTGCCGCTGCGCGGCGCAAACGCCCGCAAGAGCGGGCTTTTGCAGGCATTCGATCCATACTCGAAGGTGCTCCCGCCCCCTCATACTCCCCCTGCTACATAAAATCTTTTTCACTCAAGCAGATGTTTTTTGACAAGCTAAGAAAAGACACAGCAAATGCTGGAAACGCTCCTGAATACTGGCGGTCTGGCTGGAATACATGGTGATTTTTCGCTTCATTTTTGTCCTCCTGCTTCGTGAAAAATAGGGTACGAAGCAGGCGCTCAATTTTGTAATCAGGAAAAAGAAAAACCCTCGGAAACTTAGTGTTTCCAAGGGTTTGGTGGAGACTACTGGACTCGAACCAGTGACCTCCTGCGTGTGAAGCAGGCGCTCTAACCAGCTGAGCTAAGCCTCC
>CAKSVQ010000135.1 GCA_934504065.1 uncultured Dysosmobacter sp.
CTATGTCCTTTTGAACCGCCTACACTTTTTCACCACTCCTCCGCATTTCGGGCTTGACATCTAATAGTTAGTCTTTCGTGCAAAGCCCCGTGGGAAGAACGCGCTTTGTCTGCACAGGGCCTGTCATCATCTTTGTAACTCCTCAAAAATCTGAATGTATTGTTCGGCGTTGTGCGCCCATGTCAGGCGGCACGCGTCCTCCTTGCCCCTTTGGGCAGCGGTGGACGCTTCCTCCGGATGGGTCATGCACCAGCTGATCGTCTTTACAATGGCGTCCGGGTCGTCCGGCGGAACAAGAAAGCCGTTTTCGCCGGAACGGATAAATCCGTCTATGCCCTCGCCCGCTGTGCCGATGGTGACACAGCCAGAGGCCATGGCCTCCAAATAAACAATACCAAAGCCCTCGGGATGACTGGGCATCACGAAAAACTCCGCCTTTGCCATCTCCGCCAGAGCTTCCCCGTTCGGCAGATGACCCAAAAACTGCGCACAGTCCGTAAGACCCAGTTCCCGGCAAAGCGCCTCTAACCGTGTCCGCTCCACACCGCCGCCCACAATGGCCAGCGTAACATCAGGGTAACTCCTCCGCAGACGGGCCACCGCCCGCAGCGTGTCGCCATAATGCTTGGACGGCACCAGACTGCCGACCTGCACGATACGGTGCGGGATCTTCTCCGCACTGGACAAATGGGAAACGGCAAAACCGTTATAAACCGTATAGACCGGGGTCTTTGTCCCGCAGGAGCGAACGCCCTCCGCCAGCTTAGGACTCACCGCCGCCACCGCATCCGCCGCGTCACATCGGCTGCGCAGCATCGGAATCTTCCCCTCCGCCAACGACGTGTTCAAATCGCCGCCGTGGGTAGTAAGGACGGCGGGAATCGCATACTTTTTCTGAAAATACGGGGTCAGCTGACCTCCGAAAGTAATCGTATGCCCCTGCACCACGTCGGGTTTAAAATCCCGCAGGATGTCCCGGCAGAACAGACGGCACATCCAGTCGGCGGAAGCCGGATTAAAGGACTGTGCGCCATAGCGGGAAAGCGAGAAGTGCCGGACATAGCATATCTCCACGCCGTCGCGCTCCAGATGCTCCACAATGGGGCCGGAGCGCCGCCCCTCATTGGAACGCTTTCCGACGGCGAGCGGAACAATGACCCGCACCCAGTGCCCCGCCTGCACAAAGGCCTGTGCCTGCTGATGCACAAAGGAAAGGGTATAGTCAAAGTACATTCCGTGCGGGGTGATAACCAGAATATTCATAGAGGCTTCTCTTTCTGCTTATCTTCAGGGCAATGCGCCATGGCCTTCACATGGGCAAGGTGCGCGGAATGGTCCACGGCAAAGTTACCGGAGACCACCGCACCGTCCGGAACATCTTTGGAGGCCACGCTGCCCAGCAGCACCTGCGCGTCATTCCCCACCGTCAGACGGTTGGACATGACCACCCCGGGGCCGAACTTTGCCCCGTCCCCCGCTTCGACGCGGCCGGAGATCACACAGCCCGCGCAGACCTTCACCCGGCGGCCCAGCTTCACCCCATGGTCAATGTGGCTTTGGGCATTCACCCAACACTCATCACCGATCACGGTCTTATCCCACGGATACACCGCCCGATGGACGGTGACATTTTCAAAAAGGACAACGCCTTTCCCCAGCTCCACGCTGCCGCAGTGTGTTACATCCATCACACCGCCCTCCGGCAAATATTTGAACTCATAACCGGGTCCGCCTAATTTCACCCCTGCATGGAGCACCGAATCCTCCCCGACACGACAGGAACCGTGAATGGAAACAAATTCCTCCACAGTCACGTTTTCGCCCAGCACCACACCTGTAGGGGCGATATAGGCCAAAGGGCTGATATGGCAGCTGGCGGGAATGACAGAAGGAAGCTGCGCCGGAGCATAATCCGGAGACTCCGCCAGCCGATTATGAAGCTGAAAATACGCCAGCCGGGGCGTGTTTGAAAGAACGACTCCCTGCTTGCGTTCCGCCAGCGCCGCCCCGTCTTCCGGACGGCAGATGACGGCGCAAATACGTGGATTATCCAAAAGCTCCCCGGCAAAGCGGGCGTCCTCCAGAAAGGAGAGCATCCCCGCAGGGCCCTTGGAGTTACTCAAGCCAAGGGCAAAAAATTCTCCGTCCCGCAGGACCTGTTCCGTTGGAAAGAAATCAGAAAGGCGCATGGTGCCTCCTTTTCAGTCAAGTATTATCGCTCCACCCAGTCTGACCAGACGTCATTTTGCCATGTACGGACATAGGAAAAGCGGTCCTGCCCGATCAGCGGTGAATCATATGCGTATTGTTCCGTGCCGCCTGCATCCCTGCGGGTCTCAATATAGCCGCCGCGAGGCAGAACATCCGTAAATTGATTCCACGTATAAGTACCAGGAAACCCCGAAGGGATACAGCAGCGTTCCGTCCTCCCGCACAGCGTCGGCAGGGGTGTCTCCCGTGATGTTTTCGTGGTTGGCCCCCAAGCAGGAAATCGTCGTCGCATCCTCCGGCTGGCAAGTCACTTCCGGCTCGGACGCGATAGTTTCCCAGAGCAATGCATAGCCCCCGGTATGGGGATGTGTGCCGCCCCAGTAGCAATAGCCCAGCGGAAGTCCCGCATCAGCAGCGCACTGTGGAAAATCCCGGTAACAGTCGATATAGTCATATCCGTTTTCCACGCAGAGGGTGCGGACCTCGTCCGCGATCTGAGCGGTATCCATCGGCATGGATTTGCCGATCTCCAGTACAGATGGGATCGGCGTCAGCACCGTCAGATAGGCGCAGCGCTCATGAAGATATGAAAGCAGGCTACCGTACTCAGCGTGAAACTCCTCGGGATCACTGCAATTCCATCGGTCATTGGTACCCAACATAACGAAAATGGCATCGTAGCGTTCCCGTCCTCCAAACAGCAATTCCTTGTGGGCGTTAAACCATTTGGCGGACATACCGCCGATGGCATCATTTTCAAACAGCGTGACCCCGTTGTTTTCCGCTGCCGCGCGGAGATATTTCACCCAGCCCTGACTCTCCACAGGATTTTCATAGTAACTTTCCCCATTCTCATCCGTCAGAATCAGGCGATATCCGCGTTCGGCGCGGTCCTCCTGTGTCCAGACGCAGCCTTTGTCGCAGTTTCCGTCCGAAATGCTGTCGCCGATGATAAGGATGCTCTCAAGCTCCCCGGCTTTCAGCGCTTCAAAGGCCGGAAGCGGGCGAGAAATCTCACTCTGTGTTTGCCAGGGGGGGTAATTGTCCGCATCCGACAGATACAAAAGACAGCATCCCCGCCAGAAGCACTGCCAGCAGCTGTTTCATTGCAGTACCTCTTTATACACCCGTCCCGTGATATTCCAGCCCCGCCGCTTCTGCTTCCGCCTTCCGGTAAACATTGCGCAGGTCGAACAGCACAGGCTGACACAGGTTGGCCTTTACCTGAAGGAAATCCAACGCGCTGAACTCTGTCCACTCTGTTGCAATGACCAGAGCATCCGCATTCTGCAAGGCTTCCCGCGCGCTGCCGCACCAGACCGCATTGGACGGTTCGCCCAATACTCTTCTGGCGTTTTCCATGGCCTTGGGGTCATACATCCGCAGGGTATAGCGTGGATCGGCAAGTAGCGTCCGGGCGATCTCCACCGCAGGGGACTCCCGGATGTCATCCGTCTCCGGCTTGAAAGAAAGGCCCAACAGGGCGATCACGCCTCCCTCGGGGAAGCGGCCTGTAATTTTCTTTGCCGCCAGTTCCTTCTGCCGCTGATTGGCCCGGATCACACTCTCCACCACTGTCAGCGGCGCACCGTATTTCACTCCGGTATCCGCCAAAGCCTTGGTATCCTTGGGGAAGCAGCTTCCGCCATAACCGGGACCGGGATGCAGAAACTTGGGACTGATGCGGCCATCCTTGCCCATCGCAGCGGCCACCTCCAATGCGTTGGCTCCCACCTGCTCACAGAGATTTGCGATCTCGTTGATAAATGTAATTTTTGTGGCAAGGAAAGCGTTGGAAGCATATTTGATCATTTCCGCCGTCTCCGGCGTGGTGACTACCACGGGTTTATTCGAGCGGGAAAAAACCTTGTACAGTTCCCGCAGCAGCCGTTCCGCCTTTTCGCTGGCAACCCCAGCACAATGCGGTCCGGGTTATTGAAGTCTCCTACCGCGCGGCCCTCCCGGAGAAATTCCGGGTTGGATGCCACGTCGAAAGGAATCTCTTTCCCCAGCGATCTCAGCCGCGCCGCCATGCGCGCTTTCAGTGACCGCGCTGTGCCCACAGGCACAGTGGACTTGTCCACCACCAGCTTATAGCTTCGCATATGATCCGCGATCTCATCCACGGCGCTGTATACATACTTCATGTCGGCGCTGCCATCCGGGGCCTCTGGCGTTCCTACGGCAATGAAAATCAGGTCGCCGTGTTCCACAGCTTCCTTAACATCGCAGGTAAAGCGCAGCCGTCCGCTGGAAAGGCCATCAGAAAGCTGCACCTCTGCCCCCGGCTCGTAGATGGGACAAATACCGTTTTGCAGCTTTTCGATCTTTTCAGGAACCACATCCAGACACACCACTTCGTTGCCCCACTTGGCAAAGCCCAGCCCTGCGATAAGCCCCACGTAGCCAGTGCCGATAACCGTAATCTTCTGCATATCCTTCTCTCCTGTCTTAACGGTATAAGCGCGCGGCCAAAGCGCGATAGTCCAGCAGCTCCTTTGCACAGCGCTCCGCGTTGCGCCGCAGGTCCTCCAGTCCGATTCCCCCCGCTGCCAGCTTCCGAAATATTCGGATCATATCATTCTCGTCTTTTTCCCAGAGGATATTGCCGTAATCATATCCTCCCACATAGTCAGGGTGCGGATAGATCATCACCGGACAGCGGCAGCACACGGCATTCTGCATAATGGCAGAGACCTTGCCGGGCTGGCAATAGAGATCGGCGGCGCAAAGATATTCCTGCAGGTCATCGCCGGACTTCCACCCCAAATATGTCACCCGCGGGTCAGCGGCCATTTCGGCGGTAAGTGCCTCCTTGTCTTCTTCAGGAATCGAGCCAATGACCGCCAAGCGGGCTTTCAGTTCCGGCACAGCGGCGAAGGCCCGCAGCAAAGAATCTGTTTTCTTTTGGGGTTCCAGCTTGCCCGCATGCACCAGCAGCAGTTCATTTGGCTGCACCCCCAATTCGGCGCGGCGGGCAGTCCTGCCGGAATGATACGCTTCCTCCGTGGGCAAAACGCCCCCCAGAGGATAAAACTCCATCACTTCTCTTGGCACACCGTAGACCTCTGCACTGAAACGGCAGGTCTCACTGGTCGTATAAAAATACTTTTCCAAATAAGGCAGCGCCCTGCGCACAAGACTGCGGTAAAACATCCGGTGCAGCACATGCAGCGACAGCCAGTTGGTCCCGCTGGTGTAGTAGTCCGCATGGGTATCGGCGTAGAGCTTGACGCCGGTATGGTTTCTTTTATAGTGAAGCACATCCAGAACGGAATAAAAAGCAAGTCCATGGCAAAGGATCACATCCGGGGCAAACTCCTCCAGCAGGGCATACAGACCCCTGACCTTGCGGAATTTCTCCGTGACAAATCGGCCCAGCACGTGGACATAGGGCAGCCGCACCAGACGCACACCGTCTGGCAGACGCAAATCCTCATAGCCTGTGGAAACGACCGCGCCGTTTTCATATTTTGCCGCGTTGGAGACAAACAGCACCTCGTTGCCGTCCAGCGCGTTGATGTGGGAAAGATAGTTATCCTGATAGGTCATGCCCTCGGTAAAAAAGCAGGCAAGGCCGATGTGGGCGATCTTCATAGGGCATCAGTCTCCATATCCGTTGGGATTTTTCCGCTGCCAGTTCCAGGAGTCCCGACACATGTCCGCCAGGGACCGCCGGGCGGTCCAACCCAGCAGGCGGGCGGCCTTCCGGCTGTCCGCCCAGTATTCCGGCAGATCGCCGAGCCGCCGGGGGCCAAAGACATAGGGAATGGCCAGATGGTTGGCGTCCTCAAAGGTGTGGACCAGCTCCAAAACGCTGTAGGGCGTGCCGGTGCCCAGGTTGATGACCTCCACCCCGGTATGGGCCGCCGCGTACTCCACCGCCTTGACGTGGCCGTCCGCCAGGTCCATCACATGGATGTAATC
>CAKSVQ010000136.1 GCA_934504065.1 uncultured Dysosmobacter sp.
GCTTCGCAGCGAAAGGGCTTCGCCCTTGGACAATCTTTTTCCGCGCCTGCGCAAAACTTTACCCCCCATTCACTCCAGCGGTGAATGGGGGGCTACCGATTGATCAGATTGTTCCCCACAAAGCAAGCTTTGTGGGGCCCCTGATTGCACTCAACTGGGCAGGCAAAGCCCGCCCAGTTCAAGGTGCCCCTGAAAGGGGCACGCTTGCCGCCGCTTCGCAGCGAAAGGGCTTCGCCCTTGGACAATCTTTTTCCGCGCCTGCGCAAAACTTTACCCCCCATTCACTCCAACGGTGAATGGGGGGCTACCGATTGATCAGATTGTCCAAGGGCAGTTACCTTTCCTTTCCTGATCTACCGTTCTTGAAAAGCGTGGGTCGTGCAGAAAACGCCAATCCCTAAAACATCAAGTGCATACAGAACTTTTTTCTCATGCGGCTCATCATAGTGAGGTATGTTTCGTATTTGGGGGTCTGCGATACAGGTCTTTCGCGGAACGGTACTCGAAATTTGGAATCTCTTGAGCTTTCTTAGCCCATGGGACTCACTCCTTTCTGTATCTATACTATACAACACTTCCCCAAATACGTCAATACGTATTATGCAATTTTACTATTTATACAAATGTAAACCGATTGCCTTCGGCACTCTTCACAAGGCCAACTCCGCCGCCAGACGTTCCACGCCGAAATCCCAGCGCAGGGCATCCAGCAGGGCATTCAGGTTGTCCTCATCGTGCTCGATCTCCGCGCTGAAGCGCCGCAGACCCTCTGCAAGGCCGCAGACCCCCGCCAGACGCTCCACCGTCAGCACGGCAAACACCGTGAACTCCGCCCGGGCCAGTACGTCCCCGTCGTTCACCGCCTTGAGAAGGTAGCGGAAGGCAAAATACACGGCGATCCGCTCCAAAAGCGCTTCCTCTGCGCCGCCGCCCCGCTCCTCTGCTGCGGCGGCAAGCAGCTGCGGCCAATCCGCGTCCAGACATTCCAGACCCGCAAGGAAGTCCAGCGCCGCCGGGAACACGCCCTCTTCTGCCGGGACCAGCGGCAGCGCAGGCACAGCAGCCGCCTCCTCCGGTTCTTCCTCATCCAGCCGCGCCTGTGCCGCGGCAGCCACAGACAAAAAGGACCACAGGCGTGCCCGCAGCGGATGCGCCCGGTCCTGCAGCAGCCCGATCAGGCGCGCCCGGAGGGCCAGCAGGCCGGGCAGCCATGCATCCCCCTCCTCCCCCGGTTCGTCGGTTTCCGTGCTGTGGAAGTCGAGCGGCGCATTGCCGGAAAGCAGCAGGCGATTTGCCTCCGGACAGGAGGCGGACAGGGTGATCTCCCGGAAGGGGCCGTAGTCCTCCGTGAACCGGGGGTGCTCCCGGCAGGTGACGCTGGTGGCCTGCTGGCCCAGCGCGCAGTGGATCGCGCAGAGGTTTTCCCCGTTTAAAAAAGGACAGCGCCCGCCGGAGAGGGCAAAGCACTGGTCGCCGTCGGAGTCCGTTTGCAGCGCCGCCCGCAGGCGCTGCCCCAGCAGGCCGGGGACCTCCAGATACCGCCGGGCCGTTTCCCCGTCGATCACCACCTCCCATTTTTCGCAGCAGGTATGGGGACACGCCCCTGCAAGGCAGTGAAACTCCTCATAAAAATCCGGTACTGTCACGCGCACGGTCAACGCTCCTCTCCCTGCTCCAGCAGCTGGAACTGATTTTTGTGAAAGGTCAGCACGCCCTCCGCCCGCAGCTTGCCCAGCGTGGCGGACATGGCGCTGCGGTCCACCGCCAGATAGTCCGCCAGCTGCTGGCGGTCCATGGGGATGGTGAACTTCGGACTGCCCGCGGCCACCGCCTGCGCGGAAAGATAACTGAGCAGCTTGTCCCGCGTGGTACGGCAGGCCATGTGGCGCATTTTCCCGGTCAGCATCAGATTTTTCTTTGCCAGCATGGAAAGCAGGTTGCCCGCAAGGCGGCTCTCCCGCAGGGCGGCGGCATCCAGAAACAGCACCTCCCCGGCGCTCTCCGCCAGCACGCTGACCTCCAGCGGCTCATCCGCCAGCGCATAGGACTCGGCAAAGACCTCCCCGGGCCCGACCAGCCCCACAATGCTCCGCGTGCCCCAAAAGTCCTCCCGGATGATGTGCACCCGACCCTCCAGCACCAGACCGATGCGGCGCACCGCATCCCCCCGGTGCAACAGCAGCTCGCCCTTTTGAAACACGGCCTGGCGGGCCGATGCCCGGGCAAGCAGCTCGTCCACTTCTTCCTTTGTGATCCCGTGAAATAGCGGCAGCGCAGAAATTTCCATTCGTTTTTTCCTCTTTCGTTGGAAATACAACATACTGTTTTCTCTTATTGTACGATACTGTATGCAACAAGTCCATATAAAATTTGCAAAAGGAGAAATACTACTATGGTACGCAGGATCATTGAGATCGACCACGAAAAATGCAACGGCTGCGGAGCCTGCGCGTCCGCCTGCCACGAGGGCGCCATCGGCATGGAAAACGGAAAGGCCGTGCTGCTGCGGGACGATTACTGCGACGGCTTGGGCGACTGCCTGCCCACCTGCCCCACCGGGGCCATCCGCTTTGTGGAGCGGGAGGCCGCCGATTATGACGAGGCGGCGGTGCTGGCGAAAAAGGCGGCTGCCCTCAAGGGCACGGCCCCCGTTCTGCGCACAGGCTGCCCCGGCAGCATGGCCCAGTCCATGCGCCATGAGGAGGACGGCGCTCCCGCCGCCCCCGCTGCCGGAGGGGTTGTCTCCCGGCTGGGTCAGTGGCCCATTCAGATCAAGCTCCTGCCTGTGCAGGCGCCCTTTTATCAGGGGGCGAAGCTCCTGATCGCGGCGGACTGCACCGCCTTTTCCCGGGCAGACTTCCATGAGCGCTTTATGCGGGGCCGCATCACCATGATCGGCTGCCCCAAGCTGGACGAGGGGGATTACAGCGAAAAGCTGACGGAGATCCTCCGCGCAAACGACATCCGGGAGGTCACGGTGGTGCGGATGGAGGTGCCCTGCTGCGGCGGCTTGCAGCGGGCGGCGGAGACCGCCCTGCGCCGCAGTGGAAAGTTCATCCCCTGGCAGGTGGTGACACTGGGCCGGGATGGAAATATTCTGGATTGATTCCGGAGGTGATCGCATGAAAGCAACGGTCAACGAAAACTGCATCGGCTGCGGCCTGTGCAACGGGACCTGCCCGGAGGTCTTCTCCATGGGAGACGACGGTCTGGCCCACGGCGGCGAGATCCCCGCAGGCATGGAGCAAGACGCGCAGGAGGCCCGGGACGGCTGCCCCGTCAGCGCCATCAGCATCGAATAAACACAGGAAAAAGCGGAGCATGCGCTCCGCTTTTTTCCTTGCTAAGTGTTGTCCCGGCTGATGGGCTCCCGGATCAGCAGCCGCCGCAGCGCCTTGGCGTTGAAAGGGATCAGGGGATAGAGATACCCCTTGCCCACCACTGGCTTTGTGGTGGCCAGCAGCACCGCCATGCCCACAATGCCCAGCACGAAGCCCCACACATCGAACGCCGCCGTGACCAGCAGCAGCGTTACCCGCAGCAGCTTGAAGGCATAGCCCATTTCATAGCTGGGCTGGGCAAAGCTGGCGACGGACACAAAGGCCATATACACCAGCACCTCCGGCCCCAGCCACCCCGCCTGCACGGCGAAGTCGCCAAGGATCAGCGCCCCCAGCATGGAAAAGGAGTTGGACAGGGAATCCGGCGTATTTAGCGAGGCCAGCTTCAAAACGTCCACCAGAAATTCCACCACCAGCAGCTGCCACAAAAGGCCCAGCGACGCCGGCTGGGGCGAGGAGAGGAATTTCAGCCACTCCGGCAGCCGTCCCGGCTCGCTGACCATCAGATACCACATGGGCGTGATGAGCAGGGAGATCAGAAACACGATGATCCGCAGCAGCCGCAAATACGTGCCCACCAGCGGTGGAAAATAAAACTCGTTGGCCTCCTGCGTGAAATCAAAGAAGGTGGTGGGCAGGATCATGACCGACGGCGAATTATCCACCACCAGAATAATGCTGCCCTCCATCACGCTGGCGGCGGCGCTGTCCGGCCGCTCAGTATATCTAATTTTTGGAAACGGGTTGTACCATTGGCCAGGCCGGATGGCCTCCGCCACGCTCTCCTGCGCCATGGAGAGGGAGTTGACGGTGATGCCCCGGAGCTTTTGGCGCACCTGTGCTAAAAGCTCCGGGTCCACCTTATCATCAAGATAGCACAGCACCGCGTCCGTCCGGGAGCGCACCCCCAGCTTCACCCCCTCCATGGTCAGATGAGGGTCCCGGATGCGGCGGCGCAGCAGCGCCATATTGGGCACCACCGCTTCGATAAACCCGTCGTGGGAACCCCGCAGCACCTTGCCGTCCAGCGGCTCGCCCACGCCGCGGGAGGGGTATTCCTTGGCGTCCATCAGCGCCGCGCCGGGCAGACCCTCGATCAGCAGCAGCGTTTTGCCCAGCAGCACATTGGTCACGATCTCCCGGCGGTCAAAGCTGACATTCGTTTCGGAAAAGGTGATAAAGCGGTCGATAAAATCCTGCATCCGGGCAACGCCTGTCAGCTCCTCCGGCTTGACCGACAGCCAGAAGGCCGCCATCCGCTCCAGCGTGGCATCCTTACCATAACCGTCGATGACCCACAGGCGGCCCCGCCGCCCGCCGATGAGATAGTCCCGGCTCACAAGGTCCACACTGCGCCCCACGCCCAGCGTCTTGTCGAACCATGCGGCGTCATCCTTGTAATGCCCTGAAAGTCGTTCCATACGCCACCTCCGCTGCAGGCTAGTATGTGCCGCAAACCCTCTTTTCATCCGGCGAAGTGCGTGGTAGAATAGAGAAAATCACGTCATTTCCCGCAAAGACAGAAAGGGTCCTGCTCTATGGAAAATATGATGATCTCCATCAACGCGGTTTTGCCGATGTTCCTCATCATCGCGCTGGGCTTCTGGATTGGCCAGAAGCACATGCTCTCTGCCGAAGCGCTGCGGCAGGCCAACGGCATGTGCTTCAAGGTCTTCATGTCCGTGCTGATGTTTTATAACGTCTATACCTCTGACCCCGGCGGCTCCTTCAATCCCCGGCTGCTGGCCTTCTGTGTGGCGGGTCCGCTGGCGGAGTTTTTCCTCGCCTCGCTGCTGGTGCCGCGGGTCATCTCCGCCCCTCCGGTGCGGGGCGTGGTCATTCAGGCCCTGTTCCGCACCAACGTGGTGCTGCTGGGCATCCCTATTGTCTCCTCCCTCTTCGGGCCGGAGAGCGCCGGGCAGATGTCCGTGGTGCTGTCCTTCGTGGTGCCGCTGGTGAACATTCTGGCCGTGGTGACGCTGGAAATGCACCGGGGCGGCACGCCGGACGCCAGAAAAATTCTCCGGGGCGCTGTCACCAACCCGCTGGTGCTGGGCTCGGCGGCAGGCATGGCCGCGCTGGTGCTGGGCATCCGCCTGCCCACCGCGCTGGAAAGCGCGGCCAAAAGCCTTGCCAACGCGGCAACGCCCCTTGCGCTGGTGCTGATGGGCGCAACGCTGGACCTCAAGCGCCTGAAAAGCTCTGTGCGGCTGCTGACGGTCTGCGTTGCGCTGCGGCTGGTGGTGCTGCCCGCGCTGGCGGTGGCGCTAGCCGTGGCACTGGGCTTCCGCGGCATTCAGCTGGGCGCGATTTTGCTGGTGTTCGCCGCTCCGGTGGCCGTCAACTCCTACACCATGGCCTTGCAGATGGACGGCGACGCCGACCTTGCCGGCGGCATCGTGCTGCTGACCACCGGACTTTCCTGCGTCACGCTGTTCCTATGGGTGTGGCTGCTGAAGTGCCTGGCTCTGTTTTAAAAACGTCAAAAAGCGTTCCCGGGCCTCACGGTCCGGGAACGCTTCACTGTGTTGAAAAAGTCTCACAGAGTTCCGTCATCCGCAGACATGAAATTCCGTTTTTTC
>CAKSVQ010000137.1 GCA_934504065.1 uncultured Dysosmobacter sp.
CAGCCAACTCTGTATTGCTCAGCATTCACCAAAACAGCCTACCATCGTCGCCTATCACACATGGCGCGCAAGCTTTCTGGAACGAACAGAACAGCGCGGAAGTGTTGGCAGAAAGCATTCAGACCGCACTTAACCTTGGCATCAACCACGGAAACGAAAAGCTGCCGAAGAAAATTTCACCCACCGTGTACCTGATGAAGCATATTACAGCTCCTGGTGTATTGGTGGAATGCGGTTTTTTGACCAACGCGGAAGAAACCGGAAAATTGCAGCAAAACAGTTACCAACGCGGCTTAGCTTTGTCGATTGCCGCAGGATACCTGCAGAGCAGAACCAAAGGGGAACCATCATGAAACAAAAAACCTTGTTTTATTGCACGCAGTGCGGAAATGAAACGGCAAAGTGGGCGGGGCGATGCCCCGCCTGCGGCGCATGGAATACGATCGTAGAGCAGCCGGAGACGAAGCTGCCCCTGCGGGGGAGCAAATCCGTCCGTGTCGGCAATCCGCGCCGGGCTTGTCCGGTCACGGAGCTGAAAGAGGATGAGGAAATCCGTTTTCCAACCGGGATGCGGGAGCTGGACAGGGTGCTGGGCGGCGGCGCAGTCAAGGGGTCGCTGGTGCTGGTCGGCGGCGCTCCGGGTATCGGAAAATCCACCCTGATGCTGCAAATTTGCAGCAGGCTATGTGAATTTTCCAAGGTCTTATATGTATCCGGTGAGGAATCCGAACACCAGTTAAAACTGCGGGCGAAGCGTCTGAAGGTGGAGAGCGAGACCCTGTATGTGATCTCGGAAACCTCATTGGGTGATCTTCTGGAATCTGTGGAAGAGGAAAAACCGGATATATTGATCGTGGACTCCATTCAAACCCTGTATAATGGCGGACTGGATTCTCCAGCCGGAAGTGTCAGTCAGGTAAAAGACTGCACCATGGCCCTGATGCAGCTTGCAAAAGGGCAGGGGATCACCGTGTTCGTAATCGGTCATGTAAATAAGGAAGGCTCTATTGCAGGCCCAAAGGTTTTAGAGCATATGGTAGACTGCGTGCTGTATTTCGAGGGCGACCAGCACACATCCTACCGAATCCTGCGGGCCGCTAAAAACAGATTTGGCGCGACGAATGAAATCGGCGTGTTCGAGATGCGCAGCGAAGGGCTGGCCGAAGTAGAAAATCCGTCGGAAATGCTGCTTTCCGGGCGGCCTGAAGATGCACCGGGCACCTGCGTTGCCTGTGTGATGGAGGGTATGCGCCCTGTTTTGGCCGAAGTGCAGGCTCTGGTCGTATCTTCGGCATCCGGAAACCCACGGCGGACAAGCAATGGCTTTGATTATAACCGCTCCGCCATGCTGCTGGCCGTATTGGAAAAACGTGGGGGGCTGAAAGTGGCTCTGTGCGACGCATATTTAAATATTATCGGCGGTCTATATCTGGATGAACCCGCAGCCGATCTGGCCGCAGTGATCGCGTTAGCCTCCAGCTATCTATTGGGGAAGTTGGGCTCACAGGTGAGCTTCGCACGGTGAACCACTTGGAACAGCGCATCAGCGAGGTGCAGCGGCTGGGATTTCGTAAATGCATCATTCCAGCGCATCGTGCGTGCGATCTGAAGCAATACCCGGAGCTTCAGCTGATCCCGGCTCATAATATCGGTGAGGCGATCCGAAGCGCTTTGCGCTCTGCGGAATAAAATGAATACAGGCTCCGCCCAGCGCAGGCTGTCCGGCTGCGGCGGCGCTTTCTAATGTGCAAAGACCATCTGATTGATAAATACATTGGCTGGTGCATGGGATCATGGCACATTCTCCGTTCATGTAATTAACTTGAATGTATTGTGTACCGATCACATTTTTTTATGCCGTGAGGATCATTCCAGCCGGGAGAGGAGGAAAATGAGGCTGGATAGCGATTGAACAAAATAAAAATTTTGTTCAATTTAGAGTGGAGGTTTTCTGCATCCCCCCGGAAAATCCCTTTTGCAGCGCTTTCCATGCAGCTTTTGGTTCTGCTGCAAATCATCCAACCTCATACACTGTATGAACAATTACCGCACTGACGCGCCCGAAATTCTGCGGGAATTTTTATCCTATCATGAAACGATCAAAGCGCATTCAAAGCGCACGGTCGATGAATATTTCCTGGATCTTCGGAATTTCTTCCGCTATATGAAGCAAACCAGAAACCCGGCGCTGGCATCAACACCTTTTGATGAAATCGGCATCATGGATATTGATCTGGACTTCGTGGCATCTGTCACGCTGACGGATATTTACGGCTATATGACTTACCTGAGCCGTGACCGCGTGCGCTATCAAAACAGCCGAAATGCTACTTATGGGCTGAATACTGCGTCCCGTGCGCGCAAAATTGCAACGATCCGTTCGTTCTACAATTACCTTACCAATAAAACGCATCAACTTCGTGAAAATCCTGTCAAAGATATTGATTCCCCCAAGCTGCAAAAGTCTCTGCCCAAATATCTGACTTTGGATGAAAGCGTACATTTGCTGAACGCTGTCGACGGAAAAAATCAAGAACGGGATTACTGTATCCTGACGCTCTTCCTGAACTGCGGCCTGCGAATTTCCGAGCTTGTCGGATTGAATTTGAATGATATTCAAGAGGATGCTTTGCGTGTGCTGGGCAAAGGAAACAAAATGCGAATCATTTACCTCAATGACGCCTGTCAGGATGCATTGCAGCAGTGGCTGGCCGTCCGCAGGCAGATCACAGGCCGGGATGCCAACGCCCTCTTTCTCTCTTCCAGAAATGAGCGAATCAGCCGCTCAATGGTACACGCGATGGTAAAAAAACGCCTGAGTGAAGCCGGGATCGACAGCACACAGTATTCTTCGCACAAGCTGCGCCATACAGCGGCCACATTGATGCTGCAAAACGGCGTGGATGTGCGCGCTGTGCAGGAAGTTCTCGGCCACGATCATTTGAACACCACGGAGATCTATACGCATATCGACAACGAAGCCCTGCGAGTAGCTGCAAAGGCAAATCCCTTGTCAAGCATTGATAGGTCGAAGAAAAATCGTTCCACAAAGTGAATTCAATCAAAAAAGGAACCGCTTGCAGGCGGTTCCTTTTTTGATTGCTCTATTAAAATTCCGTTCCAAAGAGTCCGTTCCAATTCCAACTATCTCCTGCGTTCGGGATATTCCCAATTCTCCAGATGGAAACCCCGTTTACGCCAAGAAGTTGGGCGGCGTTCAGTGCCGATTGCACGCTGGCTGCATCCTGATACCACAAGAAATAGCGGCTACCATCTTCTGTCCGATAGATCGCATAAGACTGCTGATATGTCTGCGACCACCCCTGCTCTGTATCCTCCTGAGACAACCGCTTGATAACCGTTTCGTTGGACGGATGTACAGGCGTTTCCGAAAGCAGTTTGCCACTCTCGTCAATTTTCCAAGCCGTATTAATAGCGCTGAAACCCAGCAGCAGCTTCGAGGGGGCGATTGCAGACACAGCCTGCTTTAATGCCGTGTAGACAGACGCGATAGGTGCAGTGGCAGCGGTTTTATAGTACTCTGTGCCAACGAAACCACTCATGCTCTGCGGGCCATAGCCATAGGCCATTAAAATTACACGGTCAGCCAAATTCCCGATCACCCGATAGTCATATCCGTCATAATAAGCGGAGGACGTCAATACAGGGGGCACACATACAAACAGTTTTTTGTCCAGCTTTTGCAGTGCCGCATGTAATTGCTGCAAAAAATCAGAGAATGCTTCCTTCTGCGGTGCGCGCAAGCCTTCAAAGTCAATGGTAACGCCCTCGTAAGGATTTTCGCCAATCTGGTCGTAAACCTTGGATACTTCTTGTACGATCTCCTGCATGGCCTGCGTGCGGCCGCTTTCAGAAGCCAGCATTTCTTTCAGATCCTGCCCATCCATGAATACACTCAGATTCAGATGAGAAATACCCGCCGTAACCGTCTCATAACCGGACGGAATGTGATATTCATTGCCGTCCTGCTCCATGGTATTGAGTGTGGCTTGCGTGCCGTCCCAGACCATACGGCTCCACCCCGCACTGACGGCATCCATACTCTGGGTCAAGGACAGCTGACTGTATGATGAGATCGCGTAAAAACCGTGCACAAATGCGGTCTGCTGCTGAAGCTTTTCGTAAATGCGCACCAGCATGGCTGCCGCCTGTGCCCGGGTCGCTGTGCGGTCCGGGCCAAAGGTGGTATCGGTAAGCCCTTTCGTCATGCCGATCTCGTAAGCAACGGCAATGTATCCCCGCTTATCAGTGACATCCGTAAATGGCAAGCTGGTTCCCTTTTCAGCATCTGCGGCGCAAGATTTTAATCCTAACGCCCGCACCAGCATTTCCGCCATCTCTGCGCGGGTGGCAGGGCTGCTTGGGCGGAAAGGCTCGGTCTGTTCAATCACATCGTGTACTGCCGCACAGGCAACCGCACGGCAGTACAGCGAAGAGAGTTCTTCGGGCAGGGCCATTGCAGGCGTGATAGAAGCTGCCGCTTCTTCATCCGTCGGGGTCTGCCATCCCATCATGCGGGTCAGCACAACGACAAATTGTGCACGGGTCATCGGGTCCGAATACCCAAACTGCTCTTGGCTATACCCATTCATCAAACCATAGCGCACAGCCTTATCCACCTCGTCTGCCAACGCGCTGCTGCCGGGAACATCCGCGTAAGCTCCGGCCATTGAAAAGGCGCAAGAGCAGGCCAGCACCAGTGCGAGCAAATAAGCCGTGATCTTTTTCATGCTGAAAATCCACCTCTTTCTTTTTGAGTGGCTTCATCTTAGCATAGCAATCGAAAAAGATGTGAATTTTTCTTGAACTTTATGGACGAATGGTCCCTGTGATGTGCAGGCACCGGATATCCTGAAAACGGTAGCTAGCCAGCGGCCGCCGATCTGCGTCGTAGCTGTGGGCAGCAATTAGAATATTTTCCAGCGATGGCCGTTCACCTGTGGAGACCACTACTGGGGAATGCTGAAAGGTCTCCCCTTGAAAAGAAAGCTGCACCAGATCTCCGGGACGCAGGTCCTCCAAACGGCACGTCTCCCCGATCGGTCCAACAGAAACGCCCTTACGGGTCAAAAAATTCCATAAGTAAACGACCCCCGTCCACGCAGGGGCTTTTTGGTTTGCATCAATGTAGTACCATCCAAAGGTCGGCGTGAAATTCATGATGCCGCTGCCCGCGAAAATACACTGCGATGCAAAATTGGTGCAGTCTCCCCCCAAATTTTCATAGTCATAGTAAACCGGATTCCGGCCATACGCCCATTGATGGGCATATAAAACCGCTGCCGCGCGGTCATAATCCTGTAAAAATCGCATACCTGCACTCCCCTTTCCTCCCAGCTTATGCGGGAAGCGCGGATTTTCATGCAAAAAAGCAGAGAGACGAAATTCGTCTCTCTGCTTTGGGATTCCAAAGGAAATCAGGCCTTGTGATCGCAGCCCAGAACGTCCACGATCTTGTGAGCGACCATGGCCTTGATGGCGGCGCGGGCAGGCTTGAGGTACTGGCGGGGATCGAAATCGCTGGGATGCTCATCGAAGTACTGACGGATGGTGGCGGTCATTGCCAGACGCAGGTCAGAGTCGATGTTGATCTTGCAGACGGAGAGCTCCGCAGCGTGGCGCAGCTGCTCTTCGGGAATACCGACAGCATCGGGCATCTTGCCGCCATGCTCGTTGATGGCCTTCACGAACTCCTGCGGCACGGAGGAAGAGCCATGCAGCACGATGGGGAAGCCGGGCAGACGCTTGGAGACCTCTTCCAGAACGTCGAAGCGCAGGGGAGGCGGAACCAGAATGCCCTTTTCATTGCGGGTGCACTGCGCGGCAGTGAACTTGTAAGCGCCGTGGCTGGTGCCGATCGCAATGGCCAGAG